>VHCY01000222.1 GCA_016871595.1 Verrucomicrobiota bacterium | reverse complement strand
TCACGTCGTAGGCCAGGTCGGTGCGGCGGGGCCAGGCGTTGTCGCCGTCGGGGGCGGTGCCGTAGCGGATGTTGAAGGACATCACCCGGAGGGGGGCCGCAGGGGTGGGGGCGGCGGCCGCGAGGGGAACCGCGAGCAGGGCGAGGAGCAGGGTGGCGGGGCGCATTCCCGATGCGGGCGTTGGGCGGGCGGGAAGGCAAGTCCGGGCGGGCGGCCGGATTTCTGCTTGCCGTCCGGGAAAATCCTCCCGTACTCCCTCCCCTCCGCGCTGCCGGTTCCCCCGGCAAAGCGGGCGTCAGATGCCCAGGTGGTGGAACTGGTAGACACGCAGGTCTCAGAAGCCTGTGCTTAACCGCATGGGGGTTCGAGTCCCCCCTTGGGCACCAACGCCGCAGGACCCCGAAGATCGCCCCGGAGCCGTCGCTCCCACTGCGCGTCCCTCCCGATGCTCCGCTCCAGCGGGGATCCGTCTCGACCTCCGGCCGGGTTTGCGCCGCAATCCCGCCCCCGGAACCCCCTCCGCCGGCACCCTCCCGGTCCCGCGGCCCAGAGCCTCACCTATGCCCTCGCCTGCCCCTGCGCTGCTGCGCCTCCTCCGCCCCCTCCTGCTCGCCCTCCTGTGCCCGGCCGCCTTGGCCGCCGCCGCCCCGGCCACCGGGACCCTCGAGGGCCGCGTGTTCAGCCCGGCCGGCGGCGAATACCTGGCCCAGGCCCGCGTCACGATCGAGGGCGCCGGGCTGGAGACCTTTACCGATGCCGACGGCCGCTTCCGGCTCGACGGGGTGCCCGCGGGACCGGCGCGGCTGCGCGTGACCCACGCGGGCTTCCTTCCCGCCAGCGAGGAGGTGACCGTGGCCGCCGGCACGGTCGCGCGCCGTGACGTCTCCCTCGCGCTCGCCACGGGTGCCGGCGGCGCCCGGACGGTGGTGCAGCTCGACCAGTTCGTCATCGCGGCCGCGCGGGAGATGAGCGGTGCGGCGATCGCCATCAACGAGCAGCGGCACGCGCCGAACCTGCGCTCGGTGGTCGCGACCGACGAGCTCGGCTTCGTGCCGGAGGGCAACGTGGGCGAGTTCATCAAGTTCCTGCCCGGGGTCTCGATGGACAACATCGGCGGCTTCGCCCGCAACGTCTCGATTAACGGGGTGCCGCCGGACTACGTGCCGGTCACGATCGACGGCTTCAGCGTGGCCTCCGCGAACCCCGGCGGCGGCACCGCCCGGTCGGTCTCGCTCGATATGCTCTCGATCAACAACCTCGCCCGCGTCGAGGTGGTGTTCTCACCCACGCCCGACAATCCCGGGGCCGCTCTGGCCGGGGCGGTCAATATGATCCCGCGCGGGGCGTTCGAACGCGCGCGGCCGGTCCTGAACTGGAACGCGTACCTGCTGATGCGGGACAACGCGCGCGACTTCCACCGCACGCCCGGACCCCAGCGGGCGGACACCCGCAAGGTGCACCCGGGCTTCGACTTCACCTACATCCGCCCGGTCAGCCCCCGGTTCGGGTTCACCCTCTCGGCCGGAACCTCCACCAATTACCTTAACCAGGACTTCATGCAGAACACCTGGCGCGGGGCGGGCGCCGCCACCAACGGCACCACCTTCCCCCACACGACCCCGGACCGGCCGTACCTCTCCAGCTACCTGGTGCGCGACAACACCAAGCAGAGCACCCGCAACTCGTTCAGCGCCACCCTCGATTTCCGGCCCACCCCGCGCGACCGCGTCACCCTCGGCCTGCAGTTCAGCTCGACCGCCTTCGCGAATATGAGCCGCAACCTCACGTTCAACGTCAACGCCACCGACCCGGGCGCCTTCACCCCCTTCGCCACCCGGGGCCGCACCGGCGCCGGCTCGCTCACCCTCGCGAACACCGGCCAGACGCGCGACAACCGCACGCTGATGCCCACCGTCGTCTGGCGGCATCGCGGCGCCCTCTGGCAGGGCGAGGCGGGCTTCGGGCACTCCCGGGCCACGCACACGCTGCGCAATATGGACCGGGGACTGTTCAACAACGTCACCGCGCAGCGCACCGGGGTCACGGTCGCCTTCGACGACATCTTCTACCTCCGCCCGCGGGGGATCACGGTCACGGAGGGCTTGGGGGGCACCCCCGTCGACCCCTACCGGCTGGAGAACTACGCGCTGGTCTCGACCGCGGGCCGCGAGCAGCACAACTCCGACACGCAGCGCACCGCCTACGCTAACCTCCGGCGCGATTTCGCCTGGCGCCTCCCGGTCTCGCTCAAGGCGGGGCTCGACCGGCGCCAGTCCATCCGCGACCTGCGGGGCACCAATGCCGGCTACACCTTCGTCGGCCGCGACGGCCGGGCGAGCACCACGACCGGGGCCAACGACGACAATGCCGGGCCGTTCCTCGACCCGCGGGCCTCCCTCCGCGTCGCCCCCTTCGGCTTCCCCCGGGTGCAGTGGGTGAGCAGCGAGGCCGTCCTCGACCTCTACCGGGCCAACCCGGCCTACTTCACCCCCAACGCCAACGCCGAGTACCGCTCCGCCGTCAGCGCCTCGAAACGGGCCCAGGAGACCATCTCCAGCGCCTACCTGCGGGCGGATGTCGCGCTCCTCGACCGCCGCCTGCGGCTCACGGGCGGGGTCCGGGCCGAACAGACCAACGTCGAGGCCGAGGGGCCGCTGACCGATCCCACGCGCAATTTCCAGCGCGATGCCCGCGGCAACCCCGTCCTCGGCGCGAACGGCCGGCCCCTGCCGCTCGCGACCGACGCCCTCGCCGTGTCGCAACTCACCTTCCGCGAACGCGCCTCCCGCACGGAAAAGGAGTACCTCCGCTGGTTCCCGAGCCTCAACGCCAGCTTCAACCTGCGCGAGGACCTCGTCGCCCGCGCGGCCGCCTACCAGTCGATCGGCCGGCCCAACCTGAACCAGTACGCCGGCGGCATCACGCTGCCCGACACCGAGAGCGCCCCCTCAACCGGCAACCGCATCACGGTCAACAACGCCGGCCTCAAGGCCTGGACCGCCCGGACGCTCAACGCCCGGCTCGAGTACTACTTCTCCGGGGTGGGCCAGGTCTCCGCCGGGGTCTTCCGCCGGGACTACGAGAACTTCTCCTCCTCGGCGCTGCTCCGCCCCGGGGCGGACTTCTTCGAGCTCTACGGCATCGACGCGGCGACCTACGGGGCGTACGAAGTGGCGACCCAGGAGAACATCGCGGGCATCGTCCGCACGACCGGCTTCGATGTGGCCTACAAGCAATCCCTGACCTTCCTGCCTGCCTGGGCCCGCGGGCTGCACGCCTTCGCCAACGCCAGCATCCAGCGGGCGACCGGGGCCGCCGCGCAGAACTTCGCCGGCTTCGTGCCCCGAACCTTCAACTGGGGCCTGAGCCTCACCCGGGAACGCTACCATCTCCGGGTGAACTGGAACTACCGCGGACGCCAACGGGGCAACGCCGTCACCGGCACGGGCATCGAGCCCGGCACCTACAACTGGGGCAACAAGAAGCTCTCCGCGGACGTGCAGGCCGAATACCACCTGCGGCGGTCGGTCACCCTCTTCGTGAACCTCCGCAACGTGAACAACGGCACCGAGGACAATGAGATCTCCGGCCCCAGCACGCCCGCCCACGCCCAGTTCCGGCAGCGGGAGGACTTCGGCTCCCTCTGGACCATCGGCTTCAAAGGGGCCTTCTGAACCCACCCCGTCGTGAACGCACTCCCCCGCCTCCTGCTGGTCCTTTTCGGGACCATCGCCACCCTCACCGCCGCCGCGCCCGCCGCCGGCCGGCCCAACGTCGTCTATATCCTCGCGGACGACCTCGGCTACGGCGACGTCAGCATCCTCAACCCTGACCGCGGCCGGATCCGCACCCCCCACCTCGACGCGCTCGCCCGCGCCGGCACGATCTTCACCGACGCCCACAGCGGCTCCTCGGTCTGCACCCCCACCCGCTACGGCCTCCTCACCGGCCGCTACGCCTGGCGTACCCGCCTCCAACGCGGCGTCCTCGACGGGGCCGATGACGACCCGCTCATCGCCGAGGGGCGGCTGACGGTCCCCGCCTTCCTCCGCCGCCACGGCTACGCCACCGCCGCCATCGGCAAATGGCACCTCGGCTTCCGCTCCGAACGTCCGCCCGGCGCCCCCACCCCCGCCCCGAAGGAGCAGGGCAAACGCCGGATGGGCGAGGCCGGGCTGCCCGTCGGCGCCCGCATCCTCGGCGGGCCCACCACCCGCGGCTTCGACTACTTCTGGGGCTGTTCCAACGCCCGCACGATGTCAGGCCTGATCGAGAATGACCGCGTCATTGAGAACCTCCCGCCCGCCGAGATGCTCCCCCGCCTCGGCCGCCGCGCGGTGGACTACATCACGGAGCGCGGTCCCGCGGCCCGGGCCGGCCAGCCGTTCTTCCTCTACGTCCCCCTCACCTCGCCCCACACCCCCATC
>VHCY01000221.1 GCA_016871595.1 Verrucomicrobiota bacterium | reverse complement strand
AGTAGATCGGCCTGACCGACTAGGATCGCCCGTTTGTAAGGAGCTCCCACGAGGGGGACCTTGGACAACGTCGATGCGAGCAGCTCCGAACCGAACGCGGTGCGGCTCCGTCCCAGAAGTTCAGCGGCACCGGAGGCGCCGACGCGCTTTAGCCCGCGGGTCACCAGCTTTCCAGCACCCGCTCCGATCAGGTTCGAGACGTCGAAGGTTTCCGAGAGAAACTCAACCGAGTCCTCGTCGACCGGAACCTCCGCGAACGAATCACTGATCGCCTTCCGCCATGCGTTATGGGTCCGCTGCTCCTCGTCGGAGAACTTCGCGAGTTCGTACATCGCGGCCATCCGGACCTGCGGATCGTCACCCGACGTAAGTGCGGCGAGCCCGGCACCCAATTGCTGGTACTCGGCGACCGCCGCCTGCGCTGCATCCACGGCCGTTGCCGCCAATTCCACGGCGGCGATCGGATTTACGACCGACTTTGCGGCGGTGCCCGTAAGCTTGGCCGCGCCTTTGACAATCTGAAGAAACCCGCGCCCAAAAGCGGAGGCGAGACCGCCGAGGGAGGTATCGCTCGAGAGCATTCCCCGGCCGTAGGCCCAGCGGTAAAAATCGTAGTCCGCGTTGTCGTCGCCACTGAACTTCACGCCGCCGTCGCGCTGAAGCCGGGTCATGTGGCTGCGGTCGAACGCCACCATCTCATCCCACGCCCGTTCGTCGCGCCGCAGTCGGTTCACGAGTTCGGGATGCGAAACCTCCATCCCCGAAATGAAGGTTTTGACGCTAGCGTCGTCCGATAGATCGAAGGAAAGCTCCGGCCTCACCACCCCCGATGCACCCGCCGGGTCGGTCCCTTCGGCCGCCTCCGGTGTATCAAATAACGCACCCGGGAGTGCGGCGTGCTCCGCTTCAATCCGCGCAGCTTCGCCCAGATCATTCGCGGCGCGCTCAACTCGCGCGGCCGGCAGGCTTTTGATGTATTCGGCTAGAGTCACCGGAGTTCAGGGCTTCGCGCCGCGGGCTAGCGCCTGAGCGCGGGTGCCATTCACCGGGGCCTTCTCCTTGGAGGCGCGCTTCAGGCCGATGCCGGCGGCCGTGGTGTCGATGTCCGCGTTGAGGCGCTTGGTAAGTTCCTCGAGTTTCGATCGCTCAATTTCTCCCAAACTCAGGATTCGAGCCGGGTTTCCGATCGTATTGCGGACGAACTCTCGTTCGGAGTCGGTGAAGGCTCCCGGCCCCGTCATCGGCAGACGGAGTTTCCCCACCAAGAACGCCTGAAGGGTCTCGATACGGGCGCGGACCTTAAGGTCGGTGGTGGCACCCTGTTGCGCGGAAAGGCGGGCGATCTCCGCTACCCCGTCCAGAATCTGGAGATTGTTGGAGGCGAGGTCGCGGAACTTAACCGCTTCCTCCTTGGTGGGCGCCAGACCGTCGAATCCGGGAACCGAGCGCTCGCGGGTGTCCGTGTCGACCTTGGCCCTGGCTGCGAGGTCTCGAACGCCCGTCTGGTCATCCGTCTGGCGCTCCTTCGTCAGAGCGGCACGCTGGGTGCGGTACAAATCCGCCACCTTGGATCCAGGCACTCCGAGCATGGCTCCGACCGCCGGGTCACGGATGGTCTCCGCAAGCGAGTCCTCATCGTGGGCGATCGACAGGCGGGCCATCGCCTTGGCCTCCATATCGCGGTCCGGTTCGTTGGTGGCGAAGAACAGTGAGGCGCCGGTCGCGGGATCAGTGACAAATCGCAGCTGGCGCCCGGGGAACTTCTCGCGGGCGACCTGCTCGTTGGGTGCGACCCGGTTGTCGGCCACCGCCTGCGATAGGTTCACCGACTCATTGGCCGCCACCGTGTCGTGGATGGCGGAAAACTGCTTCTCGAGGACCGTCCGTAGCTCGGGGTCGCGGTAGAAGCGCGCCGCTTGGGATTGGAGCTGGTTCAAGAGCCGGCGCTGCTGGAATGGATCGCGCTGGCGCTCAATCTCCCCAAGCGAGCGACTGATCTCCCCGGAAACGCCATTGTACTCATCGCGAAGGACCGCGAGGTCCCGCGCTTTTCGCTCGGCCTCGGACAACTGCGCCCTGCGGATACCGATCTCGGCGCGCAGCGAGTCCTGCTGCAGGGCGGAAGTCGCGAGGTTATTCGCGAACTCCTGCTTTCGCAGGTCGAACTCCTGCTCCGCGAGCTTTCGGCGCTGGGCCCGGTCCATGAGTGACGCGTAGGCGTCCTGCGAACGAAGCGAGAAGTCCGATAGGGCGAGGCCGGCGTTACCGGGTTGGAATTCAGCGAAGGGCATGGACGTGATTTACCCGGGCATCCGGAAGGGCTGGGCGTTCGCCATCGGCGTGTACGTCTGCATGAGCCCCAGCCCCGACTGTGGACGGGGAGCGGAGTTCACTTTCGCCTGCGGAGCGGATGCGCCCTGCATCATGGCGCTGCCGGCAAAGTTCGCGGCGTTCATGACCGCGCTCGCGATCAGCGTGCGGTTGTAATTCGAGGCGGCAGTCTGCGCGTTGTAGCCAGCCTGCGTCGCATTGTACGCCATCTGGTTATTCTGAGCCTGCGTCTGGATGGCCGTGTTCGGGTCGACCATCATCGCCATGGGGCTCATGGGGTTCACCCGCGGCGTCATTCCGAACACGGTCGAAAGCGTGTTGAGCGCCCTCGCCCGCTGGGCGTTCTGCCAGTCGACGAGATTGAACCCGAAATCCTTTACGAGGGAGAACCCGTTGAAGTTTCCGCTGGTGCCCCGGGAAACGCCCTTCTCGGCAGCATACCGCGAAATCTGGTCCTTCACGTCCTGCGGCAGCGAGGATCCGCTCTTCAGGTCGGTGTCCACCTGGGCGAGCAAGCGCTTCTGCATGGATTCGAATCCCGGCATGGCCTGCTCCAGGAGCCGACTCGCCTCGGCCTGGTTGAACGCATTGGTCTGCGAGGAAAGGGACTCCGCCGACTTCAGGTTGCCGAGATTCCCGGCGATGGTGCCGGCGGCGACGGCAGTGGGATCGACGGGCGTGTAGGTGGCCTGCGGAGGGGCCTTCTGCCGCCCTAAGACGGAACCGAGGATTGATCCGGCGGCGGAAATACCCGCCGCGGCGAGAAGCGGGACCATGTCAGTAATCCTTCCGGAGGAAAATCACGGCGCGGTACGGCGGCGTGAGGTTAATGGTTTGGTCCGTGCCGAGCTGCGTCAGGGCGTCGTACTTCGTGCCATCGGCGCGTTTTTCGACGTCGTTGATCTTCAGGGAGGAGATGAACGAGGCGCTCGCCTCACGGCTGCCACCAGAGGCGCTGCGCCCCTGCGCAGCCCACTTCAACTGAAGCTGATCCAAGGTGGTGCCACCGTCCGATCGGGCGGGGCGATCCTCCGACGAGCCCAAGGGAAACCGGCCGTTCATAGCGGCGAAAACGGACCAGCCCGGGTTATGCCTCAGGGCCGAGTCCTCGTCGGCGAAGTCCACCATTTTGATGTCTCCCACGCCGCCATCGAGCGTGGACCAACCGGATCCGGTGCGACGCAAGAGCCGTCCGATTTCAGTGTCCAAGTACAGGTAGTCGACCGGCACGTCCTCCGGCCGCGCTGCGGAGTCTCCGGAAGGCAGGAGATTCGTGGTCCACTCGGCGCCCGTGTAGACCTGCACGGCGCCGGAGGCCGTGTTGAAGAAGATCTCCCCCGCCCTAGCCCCGGCGGGCGGAGCCTCGCCCGCCGGCACGATTACGGGGACGGCGATCCACTCGCCCTGATAAACTTGGAGCCCAAGGGCGCGACTGGTCGCCGGATCGAGTTTTAGCCAGACCTTGTCGCGATCCACCGCCTGCGGAGTCGCCGAGCCCACCACCACGCCGGCGAGGTTCTCCAGACCGGTTACCTGCGAATACGCGGCTACAAAATTGAGGAGCGCCTGCGCGGAGTTGGGAGGAAAGACCGTATCGACCGGGGGCGTTGCGGGTTGGAGCGCGAGCGTGGGCATGGGTTGGGTCAGGAAACTCCCGACAAGGGGCTCACCGCGTGCGTGTGCCAGAACCCCGGGTTGACGGCCCAGGCGGGAGGAGTGGCTGCGTTTGTCTGGTTGGCGGTGGCGTTGTCCGCATAGGCGAGCAGGGCCACGCGCTCCTGAAAGAGTTGAAGGTAATCGAGCCGGGCGAACCCGTCCCACTCGACACGGACCTGAAAGCCGGTCGCGCAGGAGACGAGTCGTCCACTTAGGGGATCGGGAACCTCGGCGGGGCTCCGGGTGGAAAGTAGCGAACGCACTTGCGGCTGGGCTTGGCCCCAAGCGCGCACAGTGGACGCATCGACTGTGAACTCATCCCACCGGATCCAGTACGGGTGCTTCTCCGGACGGAAATAGACCCGCACGTCCAAACCTCCACGGATGTCCGAAAACTGGAGATCGCAGCGCCGGATGTTTTTGAGGGTTCCCGGCGAATCCCCGAAAAGG
>VHCY01000220.1 GCA_016871595.1 Verrucomicrobiota bacterium | reverse complement strand
GAATTAGCCTCTAGCTTGTCAGTGTTAGTTGTGAGCATACAGCCGACAGGTTAGCGCCCTGCGCCAGCCTGTCGGCTTCATGTCATCTACACCAAGCCGATTGGTTTCGTTCTAAGCAGGCCAATCCCTCCCCGGTCCGACGATCACGCAGGCTAACTGTTAGGGGTCTGGATCCGTCCCGTCCGAGCGCTCCCCGCAGCATTGCCGCGGCGTCTATGGACACCTCTTTCAACTTGGTCCGCGTCCCAGAACCCCTTGAGCCTTTTGTGGCCATCGGCTTGGGCCCGGTAAGGCTCGATCCGCCAGGGTCAGGCGGCGGATGCGATTGAGGCCGGCCCGACCATCGGTCGGGCGGATAACCCCGCGCTCCGATTCCCCGTGAAATCCAGTTTCCCGCCCGCTGGAGGATCTAATGGGTTGCGGACCCCGGCAGCTGCGGTTTCTTGGGCCGATGCGTTCCCGGCTACTCCCCATCCTCGCGCTCACCCTGCTGGCCCCCTTACCCGCCGCCCAGCCCGCCGCGGAGGAAACCCGCCTGCTGCGTTTCCCGGCGACCGACGGTTCCTCCGTGGTCTTCAGCTACGCCGGTCAGCTCTACACCGCACCGCTGGCCGGCGGCGTCGCCCGCCGGCTGACCGATGGGCCGGGATACGCGATCTTCCCCCGGTTCTCGGCGGACGGAGCCCACCTCGCCTTCACGGCCCAGTACGACGGCAATACCGAGGTCTATGTGATGCCGGCGGCAGGGGGCGTCCCGAAGCGGCTCACGACCTCGGCCACCCTCGACCGCGACGACCTCGCGGACCGGATGGGGCCCAACAACATCGTGATGACCTGGCGCAACACCGCGCCGGAGGTGGTCTTCCGCTCCCGCTGGCGGTCGTTCAACCCGTTCATCGGGGAGCTCCACGCCGTGGGCCTCGAGGGCGACGTGCCCGTGCAACTGCCGGTGCCGCGCGGGGGCTTCATCAGCTTCGCGCCCGACGACCAGCGCTTCGCTTACAACCGCATCTTCCGGGAGTTCCGCACCTGGAAACAGTACCGCGGCGGAATGGCGGACGACATCTGGATCTTCGACCCCGCCACGGGGGTGACGGAAAACGTCACGAACCATCCTGCGCAGGACATCATCCCGATGTGGGCGCCCAACGGGAAGATCTACTTCGTCTCCGAGCGCACCCCGCAGGCCAACCTCTTCAGCTACGACCTGACCACCAAGCAGACCCGCCAGGTGACCGAGTTCTCGGATTACGACGTGAAGTTTCCGTCGCTCGGCAAGGGGGCGATCGTCTTCGAGCAGGCGGGGCGCATCTGGAAACTGGACCTGGCCACGGAGCGCGCGCAGGCGATCCCCATCGCGGTGCGCGAGGACCTGCCCGCCCTGCGGCCGGGGATCCAGAACGTCTCCAAGTTCGTCCAATCGGTCCGCCCGTCGCCGGACGGCCAGCGCGCGGTGGTGGTCGCCCGCGGCGATGTGTTCACGGTCCCGGCGAAGGAAGGCCCCGTCCGCAACCTCACCCAGACCTCCGGGGTGCACGACCGGGGCGCCTCGTGGTCGCCCGATGGTCGCTGGATCGCCTTCCTTTCCGACGCTTCCGGCGAGAACGAGCTCCACCTCCAGGCCCAGGATGGCCGCAGCCCGGCCGAGAAACTCACGTCCGGCGCCGCCACCTACTATTACACGCCCGCCTGGTCGCCGGATTCGAGGAAACTGCTCTGGGCGGACCGCGCGCAACGGCTGCGGGTGATCGATATCGCCTCCAAGGAGGTCACCACCATCGACGAGAATCCCGATGGCCCGATCCTGCAGTATGCCTGGGCGCCCGACTCCCAGTGGGTGACCTGGACCCGCAATGAGCGCGGCACCCTCACCAAGGTGATGCTGCACGGCCTCGCGGAGAAGAAAACGATCGCGGTCACCGACGGCTGGTACCAGGCCACCGGGCCCGCCTTCAGCAACGATGGCAAGTGGCTCCTGTTCGCCTCCGCCCGGGACTACCGCCCGATTTACTCCGACACCGAATGGAACCACGCCTACAAGGATATGGAGCGGATTTACCTGGTCGCGCTGGCCAAGGACACTCCCTCGCCGTTCGCGCCGAAAAGCGACGAAGTCGCGATCGCCAAGGAGGAACCGGCCAAGGCGGGCGGCGAGAGGAAGGCCGGCGAGGACAAGAAAGCCGCCGAGGACGTTCCGGCCGGCAAGGCCGAGGCCCGCAAGCCCGACGCCAAGGTCGTGGTCAAGGTCGACGCGGATGGCTTGTCCGAGCGCCTGATCGGACTGCCCATCACCCCGTCCAACTACGGCAATATCCGTCTGGTCGGTGACCGGGTCTATTACCGCCGGGTGCCGAGCGGGGCCGTGGGGGGTGGGGGAGGCGGTGAAGGCTTTGGCGGCGCCAGCAACTCGCGGGCGGTCATCGCCACCTACGACTTGAAGGCGAAGCGTGAGACCGAGCTGGGCAACTTCGAGACCTTCGAGATCACGGCCAACGGGAAGAAGGTCCTGGTTTCCACCGGCCGCGACTACTCGATCATCGACCTGCCCACCGCGAAAGTGGAACTGAAGCCCGACTCGAGGCTGAATCTCGCCGCGCTTTCCGCGCGCGTGGATCGCCGGGCCGAATGGGCCCAGATGCTGGACGAGAGCTGGCGCCAGATGCGCGACTTCTTCTATGACCCGAATATGCACGGCGTGGACTGGCCGGCGCAGCGGGAGAAATACCGCGCGATGCTTCCGCACGTGGCGACCCGGAACGACCTGACCTACGTCATCGGGGAAATGATCTCCGAGCTCCACGCGGGCCACGCCTATGTCGGGGGCGGCGACCGCGAGAACGCCCCGCGCCTCAAGCTCGGTCTGCTCGGGGCGCAGGTGGCCCGCGACCCGGCGAGCCGCGCCTACCGGATTGAGCGCATCCTCCGCGGCGAGAACTGGCAGACCAAGACCCGCTCCCCCCTCACGGAGCTCGGGGTGAACGTCAGCGCCGGCGACTACATCCTGGCGGTCGATGGCAGGCGCACCGCGGACCTCGACAACCTTTACACCGCCCTGGTCGGCACCGCCGGCCAGCAGGTGGTGCTGCGGGTGAACTCGCGGCCCGTCGACGAGGGGGCGCGTGACGTCACCGTGGTGCCGATCGCGGATGAGGCCCCGCTCCATTACGAGAACTGGGTCCAGCGGAACATCGACCACGTCGCGGCGAAGACCGGCGGCAAGGTGGGCTACCTGCACATCCCCGATATGGGCCCGGAGGGCCTCAACGAGTTCGTGCGCCGTTTCTATCCGCAGCTCAACCGCCAGGCCCTGATCATCGATGTGCGGGGCAACGGTGGCGGCAATGTCTCCCCGCAGATCATCGAGCGCCTCCGGCGCGAGCTGGCGATGGTGAGCGTGCGCCGCGGCGGCACGCCCAGCACGAATCCGGCGCAGATGCTGCTCGGGCCCAAGGTCACCCTGCTCAACGAGTATTCCGCGTCCGACGGGGATCTCTTTCCCTACCGCTTCCGCGAGCACGGCCTGGGCAAGCTCATCGGCAAGCGCTCCTGGGGCGGCGTCGTCGGCATCACCAATTCCCTGCCTTTCATCGATGGCGGCGAGCTGCGGAAGCCGGAATTCGCCCCGTATGCCAAGGATGGACGCAACTGGATCATCGAGGGCGAGGGCGTCGATCCGGATATCGTCGTGGACAACGACCCCGCCCGCGAATTCCGCGGCGAGGACCAGCAGCTCGAGAAGGCGATCGAGGTGATGCTCGAGGAGCTCAAGACGAAGGGCCAGACCCTGCCGCCCCCGCCCCCGGGACCGATCAAGCGCTGAACGCCGCCGGACCCTCGTACAGGCGGGTCGCTCGCCGCGGCCGGCGCGCAGCCGTGACCCGGGGCGCGGCCCGCTGAGACGATGGCCCGAGGCGGGCGGGCCACAAAAGACCCAAAGGGGTCGAGGGCGCGGAGCAGCCGTGCGTGGCGTCCATCGACGCCGCGGGACGGGTTGGAGAGCTAAGCCGGGCCGATTCAGTTGATTGGGTCGCATCGAGGTGACCTGCCGGCACCTTTCCGTGGCTCTCTCCCGTCGCCATACCCTCCGGGTATTCCTCGGTCTCTCGCCCCTGAAATGCGCTCGCCATCTCACCCCGCTGCTCCGCCGCCAATTGAATCGTCCCGGCTAGGGCGCCGTGGATCGGTGTAGCTGGGGCGCGCCTGCCCGCCGTTTTGTCCGCCGTAGCCTTGGCGGAGGTGGAAGCCTCGGCGAAGGTGGGAAGCCCCGGTTCTGGTCCGCACCCATTTTCGCGGAGCGATCCCCGTCCAAGCTGACTAGGCTTTCGTCCGCCACGACCGGGGCGACCCGCCCCAGCTGCTATGAAGCCGGCTTGGTCAAGGCCGAAGGGGGATTGGTTGGTTTCTTTTTAAAGCAATGTCTGGGTGAGTAGGGTGCGCGCGAGGGC
>VHCY01000219.1 GCA_016871595.1 Verrucomicrobiota bacterium | reverse complement strand
CCGGGACGCGCCCGTCGCGCCGCCCCGCGACCTCTTCGGCCCCCGCCCCGGCAAACCCGCCTACCTCGAGGACACGCAGGCCTGGAAACGCGGCCCGGCCGGCGAGGCCCTCGACAAGAACGGCCGCTCCACCCACGCCGATTGGCTGCGCCAGGCCAACGAATGCCTGCAGGCCGTCGACGAGGGCGTCGGCGAGGTGCTCAAGGCCCTGCGCGAGTCCGGCCAGCTGGAGCGGACGCTCGTCATCTATTCCTCGGATCAGGGCTACGCCAACGGCGAGCACGGCCTGAAGCAGAAGGTGGCCCCCTACGAGGCGAGCTACGCCTCGCCGTTCATCGTCAGCCGGCCCGGGACGATCCCCGCCGGCAAGGTGTCCCGCCACGTGGTCAACGGCCCCGACGTGGTCGTCACCTTCTTCGCGCAGGCGGGCATCCCACTCCCGTGGAAGATGCACGGCCGCGATTTCTCGCCGCTGCTGCGCGACCCCGAGGGGGCGCCTTGGGACCACCCGACCCTGTTCACCAACACCGGGCAGGACTACGGGACGAGGGTCGCGGCGACGCTGCGCGGGGCCAAGGCGCCGCGCCACGCTGGCGTGCCGTACTTCGCGGCCGTCCGGCACGGGCACCTGAAGTACGTGCGTTACTTTGAGGCCCGGGAGCCGGAGGAATTGTACGACCTGCGGGCCGACCCCGAGGAGCTGACGAACCTCGCCGCGGATCCCCGGCACCGCGCGGACTTGACGCGCCTGCGGACGCTCTGGCGGCAGGAACTGCAGGCGACGGACGCGACGTATCTGGACCTGCTGCCGCCCGTCCCGGCGGGAGCCGGCGGGAATTGAGGGAGGTCGAGGGGGGAAGGCAGGAGCGAGGAGCGGGGCCGGTGGGTCCGGTGTAGCCGGGGAATCCTTCCCCGGCGTGCGTCCCAAAACCCCGCTCGCGCAGCCCTTCCGCCCAATGATCCAGCCGGTCCGCGCCCCGCGCCTCTTGGCGCCCTTTGCGGTTAACCTCAAAAGCGCACCGGGAACGCGATCAGATCGATCCGCGCCGCGCGGCCTGGCTGGCCGAGGCTTCGTACCTCCAGCGCCGACGCCGAGGGCGCCCGCGTCGGATCAAAGTACACGCCCCGGATCTCGCCCAGCTCCCCCCGCGCCCGCGCGTCGCCCAGATAGTAGGTCGCCTTGACCAGGTTCCGGTAACTGGACCCCGCCTCATACAGCACCGAACCGATCTGCTCGAAGATCCGCTTCATCTGCCCCCGCGCGTCCCCGCTCCCCTCGCCGTCAATGCCCCCCAAGAAGATCAGGGGCACGCCCGCACCCACGTGCGCCACGCGGCAATAGCGCGGCGAGACGCTCAGCCACGGCAGCGGCAGCCAGGCCACCTGGTCCCCCGGCGGCACCGGCAGGTTCCGCGCGGCCGCGATCAGCTCGATCTCCGCCGGCAGGCTGCTCACCCACTCCACCAGCACCAGCGGCGGCACCGGCCCGCCCCCGAAACTCGCCGCCACCTCGCGCACCGCCGCCGCGTGGTCCGCGAACGGCGCGAGGAAGGCCTTGATCTGCACGACCTCCGCCGCCCCCAACCCCAGGTGCGCCAACGTCCGGTGCAGGCCCGCCATCGTCAACCGCACCGCCTCCGCCACGTCCGCCCCCTTCTCGGCCTGGCCCGACACGAACACCTTGCCCCCCGCCGGCAAGACCGCCGCCCGGCCTCCCGCCAAACCACCCGCGGCCGGAGCCCCTCCGCCCGGCGCCACCGCCTCGAAGGCCACCCGCCGTCCCGCCGTGGCCAGCGGCGTGCGCACCAGCGTGAAGGCCACCGGCGTCTCCGCGAACCGCCGCGCCACCGCCGCCTCCACCGCGGCCACGTCCGCGTCCGCCCCGACCAACGCATTGAGCCGCAGGAGGCCCGCGGGATCGCCGCCCGCCGCCCGCACCACCGCATCGAGCTCGGCCAGCGCCGCCCGCGCCTCCTCGTCCGCCCCCGACGGAGCCGGGGCCGTGATGGCGGCCGTGAAGACGAGCGGCCGGTCGGCCACCCGCACCGACCAGGCGGTGCCGGGACGATCGGCGCGGGGCAGGCGTTCCGGGGGGACAGCGGAGAAGAGCATCGGGTAAAGCAGGGGCAGGAGGAGTGCGAACTGCCGCGGGGAAACGTTCACGCCGCCAATGGTGCGCGCCCCGAACTTCACGGCAAGCGGCCTCTCCGGCTTGTCCGCCGTCTTGTCCGCCGTAGGCTTGGCGAAGGCGGAAGCCTTGGCGAAGCCGGCGCCTTGGCGGGGGATAGCCACAAAAGGCTCCAGGGTTCCACTGCGGTCGGAACCGTGCGTGGCGTCCATAGACGCCGCCGCAGCGCCTTCCGCGGACCCCCAGGCGGGAGGGTTCGAGCCGTACAGCCTCGAACGGCTTGACCTTCCGCCGCGACCATTCGCCGCACCTCGGATCGGCACCCTCCCCTCCGATTCGCTCGCCCTCGCGGCTCCCGCGGCGTCTATAGACGCCACTCGCAGCCTCGTCCACGCCAAGCGCCCCTTGCGCCTCTTGTGGCCATCCTCTGGGCCGCGCCAGCCGTAGCCTTGGCGGGGGATAGCCACAAAAGGCTCAAGGGTGCCACTGCGGTCGGAACCGTGCGTGGCGTCCATAGACGCCGCCGCAGCGCCTTCCGCGGACCCCCAGGCGGGAGGGTTCGAGCCGGACAGCCTCGAACGGCTTGACCTTCCGCCGCGACCATTCGCCGGGCCTCGGATCGGCACCCTCCCCTCCGATTCGCTCGCCCTCGCGGCTCCCGCGGCGTCTATAGACGCCACTCGCAGCCTCGTCCACGCCAAGCGCCCTTGCGCCTCTTGTGGCCATCCCCGCCGCCCCGCGCTTGGCTTGCGGGCCCGGCCTCCGCCGGCTCGACTCCAACTCCCTCCACAATGACCCCCGTGGCCCTGCGCTGGTCCGGCGACGCCGCCGGCACCCTCGAACTCCTCGACCAGACGCTGCTGCCCGGCCGCGTGAGCTGGCTCGCCTGCCGCGACGTCCCGGTCGTCATCGAGGCGATCCGCAGCCTCCGCGTGCGCGGCGCCCCGGCGATCGGCATCGCGGGCGCCTACGGCACGGTCCTCGCCGCCGCCGAGGCCACCCGGCTTCAGCTCGCGCCCGCGCCCGCCCTCGCCCACGTGCAGGCCCGCGCCGCGGAACTCGCCACCGCCCGGCCCACCGCGGTGAACCTCCGCTGGGCCGTCGCCCGCTGCCTGCGCGCCCTCGACGCCCTCCCCGCCGGCGCCCCCGCGGCCGCCCTCGCCACCACGCTCCTCGCCACCGCCCGGGAAATTCACGCGGAGGACGAGCGTCTCTGCGCCGCGATGGGCCGGCACGGCGCGGCGGTCCTGCCCCCGGGCGGCGTCCTCACCCATTGCAACACCGGCGGGCTCGCCACCGGGGGCGTGGGCACCGCCCTCGCCGCGATCACCACCGCCTGGGATCAAGGCCGCCGCTTCGAAGTCTTCGCCGACGAAACCCGTCCGCTCCTGCAGGGCGCCCGCCTCACCGCCTGGGAACTGGTCCAACGGGGCATCCCGGTGACCGTCCTTTGCGACGGGGCCGCGGCCGCACTTCTCGCGACGGGCCGGGTCGGGAGCTGCATCGTGGGCGCGGATCGGATCGCGGCCAACGGGGACGCGGCCAACAAGATCGGCACCTACGGCCTGGCCCTGGTCGCGGCCGCGCACGGGATCCCATTCTTCGTCGCGGCGCCCTCGAGCACCTTCGACCTCACCCTCGCGACCGGGGCCGGCATCCCGATCGAGGAACGGGCCGCCGCCGAGGTGCTGGCGCCGCTCGGCGTCCCCGCCGCCCCGGCCGGCGCCCGCGCGTACAATCCCGCGTTCGACGTGACCCCGGCCCACCTGATCCGCGGCCTGATCACGGAGCACGGCGTGATCTCACCGGTGACCGCGGCGGAAATCCTCCAGGTGCTGGGGCCGTAGCCGAAAGGGGCCGGGAAGCCCGGCGGCAGGCCGGAGCCGGGCGAAAATCCACCCCGCGAGTGGGGTTTTTTCACGTGCCTCCGTTTTGCCTCCAGTGATCCTCCAGTCCTCCTTCGATGCTGCTGCGATGGAGGACCCCTTCCCGATCACACCATTTTGCGCGGAGCGATAGGTGCTCCCGTACTCACCGACCGGGGCGGCGCGTCCCCGCTACACCGGACGGAGGCGCTTCAATCCGCCACCCTTGCCTCAGAAAAACATCGCCTCGCTCAGCGCCACCTCGGGCGCCAGCAACGCCAACCCCGTCGTCAAATCGGTCCGACCCACCCCGAAACCCGCCCGGAAATGCGCTTGGCCCGCCGCCAAATCCCCCCTCCACCCAAACTCCTTCGCACCGCCCTCGTACCGGAAGCGCACGCCCAAATCCCCGCCCGCCTCCAGCCGCTCCCGCACCTCGACCCCTCCTCCTCCCCCCCCCCACCCCCAAGCTGCCAA
>VHCY01000218.1 GCA_016871595.1 Verrucomicrobiota bacterium | reverse complement strand
TGCGCCGCAGTTGAATAGAGTCGAGGCGATACCCTCGTGAAACGCCGAAAATCCCCCCAAAATCGCCCAAAATCGAGCCCTCAACTGAGGAATTTAGGTAAATTCGTACTAAGCGCCATCTTGGCGCTGCCATTGTCGGGGGCAACGCTGGTGCTCTCGAGCGGTGCGATGGATGCTTGGGATTTGGGCCAAGTGGCACCCCCCCGGCCCATTTGGGCGGCTACTCCTTGGTCGCGGCGCTCGCGCAGTCAGCCGTCTCGGGCACGGCGGTCGACACGGTGGACTTCCCGGGAGGCCGCCAAGCGGTTTTTGACGGGAAGCTCGAGCTGATGCGGATCGGACAAGGTAGGGCAACTTGGAGCCACGGCTACGGGGGCGATGTATTGTACTGGGATGAACTGCGTTCAGGCCGGTCGACGGTCACACTTTCGCTCCCTGCCGGGACCCGGGTGTTCTCGTTCTTTCTTGAACCGAACTTCTTCGGCTCGGCCTCGTTTGGGGTGATGGGCTCGAACGGCGTCGAATCCATTTTATTCGATGGCTGGGCCGTGGAAGGGGAGGGTGGGGCGCAAGGTCTGGCCTTCGGCGTGCGCTCCGGCACGCCGGATCTGGTCTCGGTCACCTTCACGGGCCTCAACACGATTCCAGATGGCTTCGGGTTCGGCGAACTGGCCCTGAATGGCGCCCCCACGTGCCCTCGGTGCCCGAGCGGACGGCGACGCTGGGGCTCCTCCTGGGCGTGATCACCGCCGGGCTGCCCTCGGTGGGCTGTGTGCCCACGGTGGTCTCCAACACCGCCCGTTACTATTACACCCCAAAGGCCGCCAGTGAGTGCTTCGGGCGGAACCAGCTGCAGGTCTACGTCGCAGACACGGGGAGCGGACTGGTCGCGGGGCCGTATGCGACCGAATGGCTGGTCTCCATCCGAACGGGGATGGCGAATCCGGGCCTGCGGCCAGGTTCCGGTGCCGTGCGCGCCTACGTGATGACGCAGGGTCCCGCCCGGGTCTGGGCGGTGGATCCCATCGGTCAGGTCAGCGCCGACCGGATCATTCCCTGAGCAGGGAGGTCCGCCCGGACGGCGGTCACTTCTTCTTGGCCGCCGCCTGCTCGAGCTGCGCCGCCTCTTCCTCGCTCACGAACATATAGACGTGCGCCTTCTCGATCACGACCGAGTAATTCCGGTCCAGGGAGAAGCCGTAGGTCTTGCGCATCAGGGCGTTGTTCTCGTTCAGCTTCGTCATCAGGGCCTCGAGGCGGCCCTTCAGCTCCTTCTGCTTGGCGGCATCCTTCTCGCGCTCGATCGCGGTGTTGAGCTCGACCGCCGCCTGCCGCTGGGCCTGCAGCAACTGCACGTTGGCCTGGAACTCCCGGTTCGCCTCGATCGTGTTGAGGGTCGAGACTTGGACGAGCTTCTGGGCCTTGGGCGCGTCTGCCTTCGCGGCGGGCTGGGCCGCCGGAAGCGACGCGGCGAGGAGGCTGAACGGGGCGAGGAACGTCAGGAGGCGCATGGCAGGAAAAGATGATCGCTCCAGCAGGAGCATTCGGCAGAGTGAAGGCTAGGCTTTTTTGGCGGGCCGCGGGTGTGAAACGTTTGCCTCGGCGGGGCGTTTAGCCTTGTCCATCCCGACCTCTCCACGCTCCCCGATGCTGCCCTTCGCCCTGACCATCTTCACCGGCGCCTTCCTGCTCTTCCAGGTGCAGCCGCTCATCGGCAAGTTCATCTTGCCCTGGTTCGGCGGCAGCCCGGGGGTCTGGACGACCTGCATGCTGTTCTTCCAGGTGCTGCTGCTCGGCGGGTACGCCTACGCCCACGCCCTGAGCCGCCACTTCCGGCCGCGGACGCAGGTGGGCGTGCACCTGACGCTCCTGCTGGCGGCCCTGCTCACCCTGCCCATCTCGCCGGACGAGGCCTGGAAGCCCACCGGGGCGGGCAACCCCACCTGGCACATCCTCACCCTCCTCGCCGCGACCCTCGGCCTGCCTTATCTGGTCCTGGCCGCCACCGGTCCCCTGATGCAGGAGTGGTTCCGCCGGACCTCCCCGAACGCCTCGCCTTGGCGCCTCTACGCGCTCTCGAACGTCGGTTCGCTCCTCGCGCTGGTCAGCTACCCCTTCTTCGTCGAGACGTCCTTCTCCCGGCAGGCCCAGGCGGTCGGCTGGTCCTGGGGCCTTGTGCTCTACGCGGCGGGCTGTGCGGCCTGCGCCTGGCGGGTCTTCCAATTGCGCCCTGATCCCGCCGCGACCGCCACCGCGACCGAGCCGGAAGCGCCGCGCCCCGGCGCCGGGGTCCGCCTGTTGTGGCTCGCGCTGCCCGCCTGCGCCTCGGTGCTCCTCCTCGCGGTCACCAACAAGATGTGCCAAGACGTGGCCGTCATCCCCTTCCTGTGGGTGGTCCCGCTCGCCCTGTACCTGCTGACGTTCATCATCAGCTTCGACGGGCCCCGCTGGTACTCGCGTTTCTACTATACCCTCGCCCTGGCCGCCGCGATGGCCGCCGCCGCCCACGCGCTGATCGAGGGCGCGGATATGGATATCCGGGCGCAGGTGGCGATCTACGCCGTGACCCTCTTTGTCGGCTGTATGGTGTGCCACGGTGAGTTGTACCACCTCCGGCCGCACCCGCGCCACCTCACCGAATTCTACCTGTGCATCTCGGCTGGCGGCGCCTTGGGCGGCCTGTTCGTGGCCCTGGTGGCCCCGGCCGTCTTCGATAACTACTACGAGACCCACCTCAGCCTCGCGCTCTGCGTGGCGCTGCTGCTCGTCCTCACCCTGCGCGACCGGACCGCGCTTTCCCCGGCGCGCTGGCGGATTCTCGGCGTGCTGCTGGCCCTGCTGGGCGCCGGCGGGCTCTCCCGGCTCACCTCCGGCGGCGGGCAGTGGCTGCGGACGGAATTCGGCACCGTGGGCTGGCTGGCACGGGCGTGGGACTTCCTCAGCCTGCGGCCCTGGCTCCCTTGGGCGCTGGTGGTCGCCGCCGGCCTGTTGCTCATCTGGCGCGAGCGGCGGGGCGCGGTCAACTGGCACCGCCTGACCGCCGGGCTGCTCGGCGCGGGCCTGGTCGCCCTGGTGACGGTGCTCGGCCTGCAGATCCACAGCACCCGTCAGGGCGCGCTCGTCAGCGGACGCAACTTCTACGGGGTCCTTTCGGTCTTCGAATACGAACGCGGCAACCCCCAGTCGCACCACCTCCTCCTCCAGCACGGGCGCATCACCCACGGGTTCCAGTTCGTCGACGAGGCGCGCGCCCCGATGATCACCTCCTACTTCGGACCTTCCTCCGGCATCGGCCGGACCTTCCGCGAGCTGGAGGGCCGCCAGGGTCGCCGGATCGCCATTCTGGGCCTCGGGGTCGGCACCCTCGCCGCCTACGGGCGCGCGGGGGACACGGTGCGGATCTACGAGATCAACCCGCAGGTGGTCGACATCGCGCGCCGGCCCTTCCGTTACCTTGAGCTGTGCCCCGCGAAGGTCGAGTTGGTGATGGGCGACGCCCGCCTCTCGATGGAGAACGAGCCCCCGCAGGCCTACGATGTTCTGATTATGGACGCCTTCAGCAGCGACGCGGTCCCGGTCCACCTGCTGACCCGCGAGGCGTTCGCGATCTACCAGCGCCACCTGAAGCCGGACGGGGTGATTCTGGTGAACATCTCCAACCGCTACCTCGACCTGCGTCCGGTGGTCGAGAACGCGGCCCGGGAGTTCGGCTACGCGTCCCTGCACTTCGACAGCGAGGACGGGATGGCCGAGGACCTGGAGGGCGGCTGGTGGTACTATGCCGCCTCCTGGATGGTCCTGAGCAAGGACCAGGCCCTGATGAACCGGGAAAGCCTGCGCCGCGCCGCCAGCGCCCCGATGCCGCCGAGGTCGGACATCGCCCTCTGGACGGACGACTACAGCAGTATGTTCCGGATCCTGAAGTAAAGGGCCGCCCCCGCCCCGTTGCGGGGACAAAAAAGTCCCGCCCGGAAAGGGGCGGGACGGGGAGGGGAGCGATGCCGGTGCTCAGGCGGTCGTGATCCGGCGCTTGGCGTGATCGTACAGCGTCTTCTTGCCGGTGTCGTACGAGATCACCGCCATCAGCACGGCCACCGCGTGCTGGTAGCCCGCGTCGATGTCCGCGTGCGGGGTCTGGTTGTCCCGCATGCACTGCAGCCAGTTCAGGAAGTGGTCCGGGCGCTCGATCGGCGTGACCTCCTGCTTGCCCCGGATCTGGCCGTCGCGCTTCGGGCCACCCTCGGCACTGTAGGTCGGGACGTTCCAGTTGCCCACGTCGAGCGTGCCCTTGTCGCCGAAGAACTTCCGCAGGTTGCCGGAGCTGTTGCCGAAGTTGTTCGAGCTGGTGACCATCATCCCGTCCGGGTACATCCACGTCGCCATCACGTTGTCGGGCGTGGTGAAGCGGTTCTCGTCCTTCCAATAGGTGACGCCGCCGATGCACATGCAGGACTCCGGGAAGCCGCAGGCTGTCACGTAGTGCATCAGGTCGAGGAAGTGGGCGCCCCATT
>VHCY01000217.1 GCA_016871595.1 Verrucomicrobiota bacterium | reverse complement strand
GTCCTCCGGGCCGCCCTCGCCGGTGACGTCGTCCCAGTTGCGGGCCGCGTGCATATTCGCGCGCACGGTGGGGTTGCCGAACGGGTCGGCGGCGAGGCGGTCCGGGCGCCGGATCCAATGGCGCAGCGCGGTGAAGTCCGCGGCGTCGGCCCGCGCGAATCCGATCTTTGCGGGGGCCAGGGCGGCGACGGCCGCGGCGACCGCGTCGGCGAGTTTCCCGCGGATGAAGGGCACGTAGGCGGGATCGGCGTCCGTGCCGAGGCAGCCCATCGACGAAGGGGCGGTGTGGGTGTGCGTGGCCGAGATCAGGATCCGGTCGCGCGGGAGGCCGGTGCGTTCCGCGGCCAGCGCCTTGGCCTCGTCGACCAGCGGGCGCGGGAGCATGCAGCTGTCGACCACGACGATCGCGAGCCGCTCGCGGCCGTCGCTGAAGGCGAAGGCGCGCGCGTGCAGCCGCGTCTTCACCTGCGTGACGGAGCGGCTGACCATCCCGCCGTTCACGAGCACGGGGAGCTGCGGCGGGGTGACGTCGACGAGGGCGGTGCCCGCCGCGAATTCGGCGCGGAGGCCGGCGGGCAGGGCGAGCAGGGCGAGGAGCAGGAGGCGGGGGCGCATCGGGGTCAGGGCTGAAGGGAGCGCAGCAGTTCGTGCGCGCGGGCGACGACGCGGTCCTCGGCGTCGGGGGCGAAGGGGCCGGGGTGGGTGAGCAGGCGGGTGTTGGCGCCGACCGCCTCGTACCCGCCCTCGGCCAGCACGCGGCGGCTGGGCAGGTAGCCGAAGACCTCGTTGCTGTAGCCCGCGATCCAGACGGCCGCGGGTCCGGCCAGCTCGCGCTTGAGACGCCGGGCGTAGTCGACGACCACCTCCCCCGCGATGGCCACCAGGGTCAGGTCGGAGCCGAGGCGCACGACGTGCACCGCGCAGGGCAGGGGAGGGGGAATTTCACCGCGGGCCCGGGTGGCGCCGAGGGCCTGCGCGCGGGCGACGACCTCGGGCGTGTGGGTGGCCGGGGTGTAGGCGGCGAGGGCCGCGGGGGGCAGGGGATCGTACGCGAGGAGCGCCGGGCCGAGGGCCGCGCGCAACGGGCCGGCGACGGCGCGCGGGCGGGCGGCGAGCGCGGTGTGGACGGCGTTGGCGAGGGCGCGGCCGTGCTGGCGGGCGAGTTGCTCGGAGGTCTGGCCGGGCACGCCCCGGCGGGGATACGGGTTCTGGTCGCCGCCGGCGCCGGTGATGAACAGCGCGGTCGCGCCGGGGTAAGCCTCCTCCAGGTCGCGCTGGGCGTGGCCGGCGTAATCCCCGCTCAGCAGGTTGCCGCTGAGCGTCGTGTTGTGGCAGGCGTACCCGAAGACGAGGGCCCGCGTCTTCCCGTCGGCCCCCGCGACCCGCAGGACGGGCACGTCGTGGTCGACCGGCCCCGCGGGGTACGGGTTGTTGGAGATGCCGCCGCCGGGTTCGGGGCGCCGGCGGTTCATCGCGAAACCGGCCCGGGCCTGGGCGAACTCGAGGCGAGCGGGGGCCGCGGCGGCGAGGCTCGCGCCGAGCAGTTCCACGACGGTCACGCGCAGGCTGGCCGCGAAGGCCTCCGTCGCGGCCACGTCCTCCGGGCGGGCGGACCGGCGGAACACCTGTTCGACCAGCATTCGCGCCGGGTCCACCAGCGGGCCGCTGTGGGTGTGGGACGCGTTGAGCAGGATCTCGTGGGGCCGCAGGCCGAAGCGGGCCGCGCCCTCCCGTTCCACGTGCGCGCGCAGCTCGGCGGTGATGCCGATCAGGTCGAGGGTCACCAGCACCAGGCGCCCGCCGGCGCCGTCGTCGAGGCTCAGCGCCTTCGCGTGCAGGTCGCCGTCCACGCCGTCGGAGGGCGCGGTCCGGTTCGCGTAGCCGGCGAGCCACACGGGTCCGGGCGGGTTCAGCTTCCGCGTCGCCACCCCGGCGCGCCAAGGGGTGGGCGCGGGGGCGGCGGCGTGAACGGCGAACGGGAGCAGGACGCACGCGAGCAGGAGCAGGCGGCCGGGCAGGGTGGGGGAGGGCCGGTTCATCGGGGGCGGGGCGGGCGGGGGCTTTGAGGTTGAGCCACGCGGGGACCGGGCTTCAAGTGCCAACACCCCGTCCTTCCCGCCGATGTTCCCCGCCTCGCTTCGTCGCCTCATCCGTTGCTGGCCGGCCGTGATCCCTGTGGCCGCCGTTGGTGCCGCCACCGGGGGGAGCGGGCCGCTTTCGCCCGCGGAAGCCCTGCGCGCGTTCCGCGTCGAGCCGGGCGTGCGCGTGGAGGTGTTCGCCGCCGAGCCGCTGGTGGTCGATCCCGTCGCCTTCGCCTTCGATGACCGCGGCCGGCTCCTGGTGGTGGAAAACCGCGGCTACCCCGGCGAGGTGAAGCGGGATCAGACGCGCGACGACGCCCCGGCGGCGGCGGAGGGCCGGATCGCCCTGCTCGAGGACACGGATGGCGACGGACGGCCGGACCGCCGTCACGAGTACGCCACCGGACTGGGTTTCCCCAACGGGATCCTGCCGTGGCGCGGGGGCGTGTTCGTCACCTGCGCGCCCGACATCCTCTACCTCAAGGACCACGACGGCGACGGCGTGGCGGAGGAGCGGACCGTCGTGCTCACCGGTTTCAGCACCTCGCGCACGACGCAGATCCGGACCAGCCACCCGACCCTCGGGCTCGACGGCTGGGTCTACGTCACCAGCGGCCTCAATGGCGGCAAGGTGCGTTCGCCGCGCCACCCGGAGCGGCCCGAGGTGAACTACGCGCCGGCCGACGCGCGCTTCCACCCGGAGACCCTGGAGTTCCAGGTGGTGGGTGGGCGCGGCCAGTTCGGGCTGGCGTTCGACGAGTTCGGGCGGCGGTTCAACACCTCCAACCGCCATCCCATCCAGCAGATCGTGCTCGAGCCGGCCCAACTGCGGCGCAATCCGCTGTTCGCCTTCTCGGAGACGGTGCAGGCGGTGTCGCGGGTGGAGGCCGAGGCGGTGGTCTGGCCGGCGGCGCGCGCGCGGGTCACGGCCGACTTCATCCCGGCGCTGCTGAGCAAGCCGCACACCGGGACGTTCACGTCGGCGTGCGGCCTCGTGCTGCACGCGGGCCCCGCGTTGGGGGCGGAGCGGAGCGGGAGCGCGTACATCTGCGAGCCCGCCCAGAACCTCGTGCAACGCCAAGTGCTGCGCGCCGAGGGGCCGACCTTCCGGGCTGAACCGGCGACGCGCGGCGCGGAGTTCCTGGCCTCGACTGACTCGTGGTTCCGGCCGGTCTTCGCGGCCGACGGCCCGGACGGCGCTCTCTACGTCGCGGATATGTACCGGCGGGAGATCGACCATCCGGCGTACGTGCCGGAGGAATCTCGGGGCGGGCTGGACTTCACCTCGGGCCGGGACCACGGGCGCATCTACCGTCTGGTCCGCGCGGACGCCCCGCCGGTCGCGCCGCCGCGGCCCGTTGGGGACGCCGCCGCGCTGGTCGCGGGGCTGGAGGCGCCGGAACCGTGGGTGCGGGCGCGGGCTCAGCGCCTGCTGGTGGAACGGGGCCAGATCTCCGCTGCTCCCCGGCTGGTGGAACTCGTCCGCACCGGCGCCCGCCCGGAGACGCGGGTCCGGGCGCTCTGGACCCTTTCCGGTCTCGGCTCGTTGCCGCCCGCGGCGATTGAGACGGCCGCGCGGGACGCGGCCGCGGGCGTGCGCGAGCAGGCGGTGACCCTCGCGGGCGCCCGGCTGGCGACCGAGCCCGCGCTGGGGGCGCTCCTTTTGGCGGCGGCGGCGGACCCGGACGCCCGGGTGCGCTTCCTGGCGGCGCTGGCCTTGGGTTCGTGGCCGGATCCGCGGGCGGTGGCAGGCCTCGCGGCGGTCGCGGTGCGGGATGGCGCGGAGCGTTGGGCCCGCGCGGCGGTGCTGAGCGGGGTGGGCGGGCGGTTGGAGGCCTTCCAGGCCGCGTTGGCGCCCCGGCTTGCGGACGCGGCTCCGGGCGTGGCCGCGGCCTTGCAGGAGGAGGTGGGCCGGTTGGTGGGTGCGGGCGGCGCGCCCGAGGCCGCGGCGGAATTCCTGCGTGCGGCCCTCGCGGCCCCGGCCGACGCCGGGTGGCGCGTGCCGGCGATTCTGGGTCTGGCGGAGGGGCGGCGGACGCGCCCCGAGCTCAAGGGCCGCCCGGCGGCCGAGGCGCTTTCGGCGCTGGCCGGCCCCGCCGGCGGGGCGGAACTCGAGACCGTCTTCAGCCGCGCCGCGGTCCTGGCGCTGGATCCGGCCGCGGAGCCGGCCCAGCGGTCGCGCGCGGTCGCGTTGCTGGCCTTGACTGATTTCCCCGCGGGGCTCGGCCGGGCCGCGGCTCTGCTCGACGCGCGACAGGCCCCGGAAGTGCAGCTGCAGTTCGTCCGCGCGCTGGAGCGGCTGGGTGACGCCCGCGGCGCGGAACTGCTCGTGCGCCCCGAGACGTGGAGCCGGTTCACCCCGCAGGTGCGCGAGGCGGCGGTGGCGGCGCTGGCGGCCAAGCCGGCGATGACGCGCGTTCTGTTCGCGGCGATTG
>VHCY01000216.1 GCA_016871595.1 Verrucomicrobiota bacterium | reverse complement strand
CGAACCCCGCCGCCGCGCCCGCCGCGAGCCGGAGGCCGATCCGCTCGCCTTCGGCACGCCCGCCTACCGCGCCATCCACCGCAGCATCCTCGCGGGCCTCCTCGGCAACCTCGCCCGCCTCGACGAGGAACACGGCGGCTACCTCGCCACCCACGACCGCCGCGTCACGCTGTTCCCCGGCTCCGTCCTCTTCCGCCGCGAGGCCCCCCGCCGCCGCGGCGCGCCCCCGCCCGCGAACCCCCCCGCCCGCGGCCCCGCCACCCCCCGCTGGCTGATGGCCGCCGAGATCGTCGAGACCTCGCGCGTCTACGCCCGCACCTGCGCCCGCCTCGACCCCGCCTGGGCCCTCGACCTCGGCGCCCACCTCCTCCGCATCTCCCACAGCGAGCCCTTCTGGGACGAGGCCGCCGGCCGCGTGATGGTCCGCCGCCGCACCCGCCTCCACGGGCTCGAGCTCGAGCGCCGCGCCGTCAGCTTCGGGGCCGTCGACCCGGTCCAAGCCACCGACATCTTCCTCCGCGAGGGCCTCGTGAACGACACGCTCACGTTCCCGCTCGATTTCCTCGCCCACAACCGCGAGGTCCGCGCCCGCGTCGCCGACCGCCTCACCCGCGCCCGTGACGGCGGGTTCCTCAACCTCGACGAGGCCGTCTACCGCTTCTACGCCTCCCGCCTGCTCGGCCGCGAGGGCGACCGCCCCGGTCCGCTCCCGATCGCCTCCACCGGCGAACTGGTCGCGCTCGTCCGCGCCCGGCAGACGACCGAGCCCCGATTCCTCTGCCTCGCCGAGACGGACCTCCACGATCCCGCCGCCGCCGCGCACGACGAGGCCGCCTTCCCCGGCGCCCTCCCGCTCCGTCAGAGCGTCCTCCCGCTCACCTACGCCTACCGGCCCGGGCAGGCGGACGACGGCGTCACGCTCGAGGTCGGCCCCCGGGAGGCGGAGGGGCTCACGCCCGCCGCGCTCGACTGGGCCGTCCCGGGCCACCTGCCGGCCAAGGTCGAGCACTACCTGCGCACGCTGCCCAAGGAGCTCCGCCGCGCCTTCGTGCCCCTCGCCGAATCCGCCCGCGCCCTCGCCACCGCAGCCGCCGCCCGCGACCGCCTCACCGGCCGCCGCGAGACGGTCGCCGCCGCGCTCGCCGCCGTGATTTCCGAGCGCCACGGCATCACGCTCGACCCCGCGGTCTGGGACGACAAGCCGCTGCCCGACCACCTCCAGGTCCGGGTCCGCGTGGTCGATGCCCGCGGCCGGGAACTCGCCGCCGCCCGCCGCCTTGCGGAACTCCACGCTGCCCTCGCCACGCAGGCCCGCGAGGCCAGCGTCGCCGTCGCCCGCGAGGACCCGCCCGCGTGGCGCGCTGCCCGCGCCCGCTGGGAGACGCCGCCGCACGTGACCTGGAAGTTCGACGAGCTGCCCGCGCGGATCACCGTCGCGGAGCAAAACGGGGTGACGGTGCACGCCTTCCCCGCGCTCGTCGCCGAGCCCGGCGGGGTCGCGCGTCGCCTCTGCCGCACGCCCGAGGAGGCCACCACCCTCACCGCCGCCGCGCTCCGCGCCCTGCTCGAACGGCACCTCGCGGCCGACCTGATGTGGACGCAACGGGACCTCCGCGCGCTGCGCGAACTGGGCCCGCTCGCCGCCCGGCTCGCGCCCGTCGCGGAACTGCCGGAGCACGCCTTCGCTTCGATCCGCGAATGGGTGCTCGGCCGCCCAGTCACGCCGCTCTCCGCCCCCGCATTCGACGCCGTGCTGGCGCGCGCCAAGGAGGACCTGCGCGGCCTCGTCCCGCGGCTCGTTGACCTGCTCCGCGAGCTCCTCGGGCTGCGGCTCGAGCTGGAGGTCCTGCCCGATCCGCCCGCCGGCCAGGCCGAGTGGCTCGCCGCGCTCCTGCCGCCCGATTTCCTCCGCGTCGTCCCGTACGCGCGCCTCGCCCACGTGCCCCGCTACCTCCGCGCGGCCCTAGTCCGCGCCGAACGCGCCCGCCGCCAGCCCGCCCGCGACGCCGAACGCCTCGCCCGGCTCGACCCGCTCCTCCGCGCCTGGCGCCGCGCCGCCGCCGCGGCCCCCGATCCCGCGGCCGCCGCCGCGCTGCGCTGGCAACTCGAGGAGCTCCGCGTCAGCCTCTTCGCCCAGGAACTGGGCACCGCCGAACCCGTCTCCGAGGTTAAACTGGAGCGCGCCCTCGCCGCCCTCGGCGCCCCGGCGGCGCCGCCCGCCCCCGCCGCGCCCGCCCCGGCCCCGCGCCCGATCGTGACCGCCCCCGCCGCCGCCGGCCGCTCCGCCCCGCTCAAGGACCTCTCCGCCCTCGGCCGCCTCCTCGGCCGCTGAGCCCCCGCGGGCGCAGGGCCGCGGCGCCGCGGTTCGTCCCTTGCCTTGGCGCCGCGTTTCCGGTTTGCACGCGGGCGATGGACCTCGCCGCAGCGCGCCCCCTCATCCAAGCCGCCTTCGACCGCCTCCGCGCGCCCGGGCGCCCGCCCGTGTTCGACGAGTGGGCGATCCTCGCCCTCACCCCCGCCCAGGGCGGCATCCTCGCCTACCACGGGCCCCGCGCCGAGACCTTCCGCCGCCAGGTGGCCGACGACTCCGTGCCGCTCCGCACCGTCGCCGCCGGCAAGCCGCTCACCGAGGGCGACCTCGAGTTCGTGGAGGACGCCGCCGACACGCGCTACGACGCCTTCCTGAAGATCGGCCCGCGCGCCTTCCTCATCCTCAACCACACGGTCCGCACGATGGCCGAGATCCGCGCCGACCCCGGCTGGCTCTCCGCCCAGGGCGTGCTCTTCGAGCTCGGGGAACGCTTCCGCCAGGACCCGTTCGCGACCGCCTGACGCCGCCCGCCCCGCCGGCTCAGCGCGCCGGGGCCGTGTAACCGCCGCCCGCGGGACCGCCCGCCGGGATCAGCGGCGTGTGCTTGCCGATCGGGCCCAGGAACGCCGCGGCCCCCGCCGACAGCAGGCCGAGCTCGGTCGGCCCCATCAGGAACTGGAACCCCGCCGCCCGGTGCCGCTGCACCGCCTCCGGGGTGATCGCCGGCCGCCCGAGGAATTTCCCGTGGCGCCGCGCCGCGTCCGCGATCCGCCCCACCGCCGCCTCCAGCTCCGGCACATCCTGCCGCCCCCGGAATCCCAGCGAGAACGACAGGTCGCTCGTTCCGATGAACACCACGTCGATGCCCGGCGTCGCCGCGATCTCCTCCGCGTTCCGCAGGCCCTCCGTGTCCTCGATCACCGCCACCGCCAGCACCTCCTCATCCGCGAAATCGTGGTAGCCCTGCGGCGCCTGCCAGCTCGAGGCCGCCAGATCCGAGCCGCAGCCCCGCAGGCCCCGCGGCGGGTAACGGCAACCATCCGCCAGCCGCCGCGCGTCCGCACCCGTCTTGGTGAACGGCGTGATCACCCCCAGCACGCCCTGGTCGAGGAACCGCTTGGTCGTCCAGAGCTCGTTCACCGCCGGCCGCGCGAACACCACCGCGTTCAGGCCCCGCGTCGCGAGGACGATGTGCCGCAGCGTCTCGTGCGACACCGGGGAATGCTCCATCTCCACCCACAGGTAATCGAACCCCAGCTGCGCCCCCAGCACGGCGCTCTCGACGTTCGCCGACCAGACCATCATCCCGACCACGGCCTCGCCGCGGCGCAGCTTCGCCTTCACGGGGTTCACGACGCGGGGGGTGGGGGAGGGGGGCTGGCTCATCGCGCGCGCAGGCTCGGCGCCCCCGGCCCGCGGTTCAAGCGCCGATCGCGCCCGCCCTTCCGGGATTGCCCCCGGCCCGCGCCGCGTTCGAATGCCGCGATGGCCCACCCCGCCCCGTCCCCCGGCGCCCTGCCGCGCCGCGCCTTCCTCCGCGCTTCCGCCGCCGCCGCGGCCGCCGCCACGCTCCCGCGCTTCTCCATCCTCCGCGCCGGTGAGTCCCCCAACGGTCGCCTCAACGTCGCCTGCATCGGCATCGGCAACCGCGGGTTCTACGCGGTCTCCGAGCTGATGAAGGACCCGCGCGTGAACCTGGTCGCCCTCTGCGACGTCGACCAGGACCTGGTGGCGAAAACCTACCAGCGCGGCGCCGAACTGAAGGCCTCCTCCGGCCTCGCCGGACCCGACCTGCCCTCGGTCCGCCTCTTCCGCGATTACCGGGAAATGTTCGCCACGTTCGCCGGCCGCATCGACGCGGTCACGGTCTCCACCCCCGACCACCACCATTATCCCGCCGCCGCCCTCGCGCTCCGCCACGGCAAGCACGTCTACGTCGAGAAACCCCTCACGCACACGGTCGGCGAGGCCCGCGCCCTCCGCACCGCCGCCCAACGCGCCGGCGTCATCACGCAGATGGGCAACCAGGGCCGCGCCACCGAGGGCATCCGGCTGGTGAAGGAATGGGTCGACGCCGGCGCGATCGGCGACGTCCGCGAGGTCTACGGCTGGTCCCCCGCCTTCAACGACCGCTACTTCCGCCGCCCCCCCGCGCTCCCGCTCCCCGCGCAGACGCCCCCCGCCACGCTCGACTGGGACCTCTGGTGC
>VHCY01000215.1 GCA_016871595.1 Verrucomicrobiota bacterium | reverse complement strand
GTCGCTGTTGGGGAAGTTGGAACGCTGCACCATCAGGACGTACGCGACGCCCTTGACCGGATCGATCCACGCCTGCGTGCCCCACGCGCCGCCGTGACCGAAGGTTCCCGGGGAAAGCATCGCCGCAAGGCCCGCGTGGGGCTCCTTCAGGATGCAAGTGCCGGGCCCCCAGGCGTAATTCCGGCCGTACTGCCCGTGCGCCTCACTCTGGAAGAAGCCGGTCGGCAGGTCGCCCGTCAGCGGGGTCCGCAGCGCCCGCACGGCCGCGGCGCTGAGGATCCGCCGACCCTCGAAGACCCCGTCTCCGAGCAGCATTTGGCAAAACCGCGCGTAATCCCGCCCGGTAGAGTAAAGGCCGCCATTCGGCAGCGGCGGGCGGTTGCGGCCCCCCTCGTAACCGGCGCGCGGCGGCACGGGGCGCAGTTCGCCGGTCTGGCGGTTTTTCTCGTACGCGGTCACGAGGCGCGCTCGGACGTCCCCCTCGGGAAAAAAGGTCGTGTCCTTCATCCCGAGCGGGCCGAACAGGCGGCGGGCGAGGAACGCGTCGAAAGGCATCCCGCTGATCCGTTCCACGATGCGGCCGGCGACGTTGATGCCGGACTGGGTGTACTTCCAGCGGGCGCCCGGCTCGTACTGCATTGGGGCCGCGAGCCAGGCCGGGACGAGATCGGCCAAGGTGCGGGCGGCCTCGGCGGCGGGTCCAGGAGCCTCGCCCAGACCCGAGGTGTGCGTGAGCACCTGAGCAATCGTGAGGTTCGCGGGCCGGCCCGCGGGCGTGCGCAGCGCGGCGAATTCCGGCAGGTGCTTCGCCACGGGATCGTCGAGGCGGAGCTTGCCCTCGTCCTGTAGCAGCAAAATCGCGGCGCCGGTGATGGGCTTGGTCATCGAAGCGATCCAAAACACCGTGTCCTCGCGCATCGGCCGGCCCGCGGCGCGACCGGCGAGCCCGTTGGCCGAGTGATGGAGCACCGCGTCGCGGGTGACCACCAAGGTCACGGCTCCGGCGATCTCACCGGCCTCCACTTGGGCGGCGAGGGCGGCTTGGATGGCGGGCCGGACGGGGGCAGAGGGTGCGCCGGCAAACGCGGCCGCTAACGGGAACAGCGAAGCGAGGAGGCGAAGGGGAAGGCGCATCGGTGGGGTGGACCCGGAAGCCTGCCATCCGCCGCCACGCCGGCAACAGTCATTCTATCGCCAAGAACCCCTCCCGTGATGAGCCCGATCATCGGCCGGGCCGCCCGGGTCCCGCACCCCGGGATTGCCATCGCGCCGCTCCGCGGGCACCGGGAAGAGACTCCGCCGCCTCCACCGATGCCCGCCGCCCGCTCCCTGCTCCCGCTGCTCGCCCTTCTCACCGGCGCCGCCCCCGCCCGCGGGGCCGAGGCGTGGCGCGCCCGCGACCAACTGCGCCCCGGACAGGTCGTCATCCAGGGCCACCGCGGGGTCGGCCACCTCGCGGAGGAGAACACCGTCGAGGCCTTCGAACTCGGCTGGCGGCTGGGCGTGATCCCGGAGGCGGACCTGCGGATGACGCGCGACGGGGTGATCGTGCCGTTCCACGATGCTACCTTCGCCCGCGTGGTGAAGGACGCCCCGCCCGAGCTGCAGCGTAAGGGGGTCCAGGACGTCACCTACGCCGAGCTGGCGGCGCTCGACGTGGGCGCGTGGAAGGGCGCGCAATTCCGGGGGCGCAAGGTCGTGCCGATGGCGACCATCTTCAGCCTGATGGCTGGGCGGCCGGAGCGCCGGCTGTATATGGATATCAAGAGCATCGAGTTCCCCCGGCTGGCCGAGGAGGTGCGCCGCCACGGGCTCACCCGGCAGGTCATCCTTGCCTCGCGCAAGGTGGCGGAACGGCGGGCGTGGCGGGCCCTCGTGCCGGAAGGCGACACCCTGCTCTGGATGCACGGCAACGAGGCCGAACTCCGCCGCGACCTCACGACGCTGCGGGGTGAGCGCTTCGCCGGGATCACCCAACTGCAGGTGCACGTTTACCCCAAGGAGACCACCGACCGCTGGGCGCCGCCGACTGACCCCAGCCCGCCCGATAACCCGTTTCGCCTGCGCAACGCGTTCCTCCGCGAAGTCGGGACCGAACTCCGCGCGCACGGCATTCTTTATCAGGCCTTCTCTTACACCGCCGCGGCGGACGTCTACGGCCAGCTGCTCGGCCTCGGCGTGATGTCCTTCGCCACCGATCACCCGGACGTCGCCGTCCGCGAGGTCAACGCATACCTCGCCCGGCCGTGAGGAGCGGCGCCCCGCATCCCCGCCCCGCCCTCGAGGCGGCCCTAGCCGCCGCCCGGGAGACGCGTGCGCTCGCCCTTGGCACCGGCGTCGTCGCGGAGACGGGCGCCCTCTTCGCGCGGTACTTCCCCGGGGCGCTCGCGGTGGTAGTGGCGGATCCCGACACCCACGCGCTCGCGGGCGAGGCGGTGCGCGCCGCACTGGACCGCGCGGGCGTGCGCCAGGAACGGCCGTACCTCTTCGCCGAACGCTCGCCGCACGCCGAAATGGCGGTCGTGGAACGCCTGGCACAGGCGCTGCGGGGCCACGCGGCGGTGCCCGTCGCGGTCGGCTCCGGGACCATCAATGACCTCGTGAAGCTGGCGGCCCACCGGACCGGCCGGGAGTCCTACCTGTGCGTAGCGACCGCGGCCTCGATGGACGGCTACACCGCGTACGGAGCCTCCATCACGGCAGACGGAGCCAAGCAGACCTTCGCCTGCCCGGCCCCGCGAGTGGTGGTGGCAGACCTCGCGGTGATCGGCCGCGCGCCGCCCGAAAGAACCGCCTCCGGTTACGCGGACCTGTTGGCCAAGGTGACGGCCGGGGCGGACTGGCTGCTGGCCGACGCGCTAGGGGCGGAGCCCATCGACTCCCGGGCGTGGGACATCGTGCAGGGCGGCCTGCGGGAGGCCCTCGCGGACCCGGCGGGAGCCCGGGCCGGCGAACCGGAGCCACTCGGTCGGCTCGTCGAGGGCCTGATGCTGGGTGGCCTCGCGATGCAATGGGCGCAGACGAGCCGGCCGGCTTCCGGCGCCGAGCACCAGTTCAGCCACCTGTGGGATATGGAGGGCCACACCCACCGCGGCGAGGCGCCGGCCCACGGGTTCAAGGTGGGCGTGGCCACCGTCGCCGTGGCGCGCCTGTACGAGGCCCTGCTCGCCACCGACCTCGAACGCCTCAATCCGGCCGCCGCCGCGCGGGCGTGGGCGGAGGGCGGCCAGCCGGACGAAGCCGATCTCCGGGCGCTGTTCGCGGGTACGGACTTTGTGGAGACCGCCGTGACGGAGACCCGCGCCAAGGCCGCCAGCGCGGCGGAGGTGCGTACGCAACTCGAGCGCTTGCGGGCGGCCTGGCCCGACCTGCGGGCGCGGCTCCAGGCGCAACTCCTGCCAGCGGAGGAGCTGCGGCGGCGGTTGCGGCTCGCCGGGGCGCCGGTGGAACCCGAGGAGATCGGCCTCAGCCGAGCCCGGCTCCGCGCCTCGTTCCGGCGCGCCGGCCTCATCCGGCGGCGCTTCACCGTGCTGGACGTGGCGCTGCGGACGGGACTCCTCGAGCCCCTGCTGGAAAACCTCTTCGGCGCCGGCGGTCCGTGGGACCTGCACGCGTCCGCGAACCCCTAACCCCTGACCCCGATGACCCCCTCCGCTCCCGTTTCCCCCGTAAACCCTGACCCGACGGCGACGGACCCGCGGTTCCGCTCCTGGCAAATGCGGACCCTGGTCGGGACGATGTTCGGCTACGCGGCGTTTTACTTTGTCCGCAAGAACCTGAGCTTCGCGATGCCGGCGATGCAGGCGGACCTCGGCATTTCCAAGGCGGACCTCGGCATCTTCCTGACCCTGCACGGCCTGCTTTACGGGGTATCGCGCTTCGCCAACGGCGTGTGGGCCGACCGGGCGAACGCCCGCTATTTTATGGTGGCGGGCCTGATGCTCTCGGTGGCAGCGAACGTCTGGTTCGGCTTCGGCTCGGAAGTGCTCTGGCTGGGCGTCGCCTGGATGGTGAACGGCTGGGTGCAGGGAATGGGGTTCCCGCCCTGCTGCCGGCTGATGACCCACTGGTTCCGCCCCGAACGGCTGGCCTCGGTGATGGCGGTGTGGAACACCTCCCATTCGATCGGCGCCGCCCTCGCGAGCGTGGCCTGCGGCTACTTCGTCCTGCTGGGCTGGCGCTGGTGCTTCTTCGCGCCCGCGATGCTCTGCACCGTTGCCGGCGCGATCCTGTTTTTGCTCCTGCGCGACACCCCGCGTTCGGTGGGCTTGCCGGAGCTGCGGATCGCGGGCGCGGAGCCGGAGGAGCCCGGGAAGGAGGATCCCGTGGCGCACCGCGCATTCCTGCGCTCCCAAGTCTTCCGCAACCCCTTCATCTGGCACATCTGCCTGGCCAACTTCTTCGTCTACGTCCTCCGCTTCGCGGTGCTCGACTGGGGTCCGACGCTGCTGAAGGAGATGAAGCACTTCCCGCTGCAGCAAACGGGGTGGATGGTGGCGACCTTCGAGGTCGCGGGCATCGTCGGGATGCTCGTCGCCGGCTGGGTGACTGACCGGGTCTTCG
>VHCY01000214.1 GCA_016871595.1 Verrucomicrobiota bacterium | reverse complement strand
GGTTGCTGGTGGCGGTCGTCGCCGCCTCCCCGTCCCCCGGCGGGGAGCGGGAGGCCCGCCTCCGCGCGGCCCGCGATTACGGGCTTCGCCGCCTGCTCGAGGCCCAGCGCCCCAACGGCGGCTGGCCGCAGCGTTGGAACGGGCAGCGCGTCGACCCCGCCGCGTATCCGGTGCGGCCCGCGCGGATCCCGGCCGACTACCCCCGCGAGCATCCGAAGACCAACTACAACGGCCATTACACCCTCAACGACCACACGCAGCGGGACTGCGTGCTGACCCTCCTCGAGGCGGCGCGGGCCACCGGGAACGCGGAGTACCGCGCGGCGGCCCTCCGCGGGGCGGACTTCCTGCTGCTCGCCCAGTTGCCCGAGCCGCAGCCGGTCTGGGCCCAGCAGTACAACCCGCAGCTCGAGCCCGCGTGGGCCCGGGCCTTCGAGCCGCCCAGCGTCTGCTCCAGCGAGAGCGTCGGCGCGCTGCGCCTGCTGATTGAGATGCACGTCGAGACGGGAGACGCCCGCTACCTCGCCCCGGTCCCGCGCGCGCTGGCCTGGTTCGACCGCTCCGAGATCGCCCCCGGCCGCTGGGCGCGGATGTACGAGCTCGGCACCAACCGTCCGGTCTACGGGGACCGCGACGGGCGCATCAAGTACCGGCTCGAGGACCTGAGCGAGGAGCGGCGCACCGGCTACTCGTGGGAAAGTGATTACGGGGTCCCCGGCCTCCGCCGGCAGTACGAGGAGGTCCGCGAGCGCGGCCGCGACGCGCTGCTCGCCAAGCGCCGGGCCGCGGAGGAGAAGGCGCGTTCGGCCGCCGGTCGCGCCGCGCAGGCCCGCGCCCTGGAACCGAAGGTGCGCGCCGCGCTCGCCGCCCTCGACGCCGAGGGCCGCTGGCTCGGCCCGGCCGGCCGCCGCAGCGCCGGCCCTTGGATCACGACCTCCGCCTACCTCGCCAACGCGCGCGTGCTCTGCGATTACCTCGAGGCCGTGCGCCCGTGAGGCCGGCGCGGGCCGCCGGTCCCCGCGCCCCGGTGGTTCACCGGTAGAGCAGGGCCCGCTCCCGGCGGGCCGCGAAGTCGCGCAGGCCGGGTTCCCAAGCGGCCTTGATCCGCGCGAGGGGCTCCCCGCGCCGGATCGCGTCCAACGTCGCGTCGTCCCCCAGCAGCCGGCCCATCGCGTCGACGTTGAATTCCGCCGGGTACAGCCGGCGCAGGGCGAGCGCCAGCTCGATCCCGACCTCCACCACCGGGCAGGCGGCGCGGTCGGTGAGGATCACGCGGACGCCGCCGCACTCGCGGTCCTGGTGCTTCAGGGCCGAGGCCGGGCCCGGATAGAAATCCATCGAGGGCGTGAAGCGCACGGGCTCGAAGCGCACGCCGGGCAGCCCGCGGGCGTTCAGCTCGGCCGCGAGCCGGAAGCCATCGACAAACGGCGCGCCGACCTGCTCGAACGGCCGGATGGTCCCGCGGCCCATCGAGATCACGGTGCTCTCCAGCAGGCAGAGCCCGGGATAGAGGGTGGCCGCGGTGAGGCTGCGCATCGAGGGCGACGGGTTCACCCAGCCGAGGCCGGTCTCGTCCAGCCAACGCTCGCGGGTCCAGTTGGCGCAGCGGACGACCTCGACGTTCGCGCCGAAGCCGCGCTCCGCGTTGAAGAACCCCGCCAGCTCGCCCAGCGTCATCCCGTGGCGCACCGGCATCGGGTGGAAGCCGATGAAGCTCGGCGGCCGCGTCATCACCGGGCCCTCCCAGCGCGCGCCGGTGATGGGGTTGACCCGGTCAAGGATCATCAGGCGCTTGCCCGCCCGGGCCACCGCCTCCACCGCCGCGCCGACCGTGGCCGAGTAGGTGTAGAAGCGCGCGCCGATGTCCTGCAGGTCCACCAGGAGCACATCGAGATGCTGCAGGTGTTCCGCCTTGGGCGCGTAGGCGCGGATGACGGCCTGGTCGTGTTCCGCCGCGGACATCCCGGGGGCGCGGCGCGGGGTCTCGCCGTAGAGGCTGTAGATGGGGAGTCCGGTCTTCTCGTCCACGGTGTCGCCCACCTTCTCATCGGCGGTGCCGCGGATGCCGTGCTCGGGGCTGAAGAGGGCGGCGAGCTTCACCCCGGGCGCGCCGTGGAGGAGGTCGATGGTGGAACGGCCCTGGCGGTCGCGGCCGCTGGGGTTGGTGATGAGGCCGACCCGCAGCCCGCGCAGGCGGGCGAAGTCCTCCGCCACGAGCACGTCGATCCCGTTGCGCACCGCGTCCCGGTCGAGGCCCATCGCTTCCGCCGCGAGGGTCGCGACCTCCCGGCGGATCGGGGTGGAGTCGCCCTTGCCGTCGGGGTGCACGCGGTTCGCGAGCAGGATGACGAACGCGCCGGAGCCGGGGTCGATCCACACGCTCGTGCCGGTCCAGCCGGTGTGGCCGAAACTGCGGCCGGCGGGGAACCAGCGGCCGCGCGGGCCCGAGTAAGGGGTGTCGATGTCCCAGCCGAGGCCGCGCCGGGCGGAGCCGTCGTTCTGCACGCGGGTCATCTCCGCGACGCTCTCCGGGCGGAGGATGCGCACGCCGTCGAGGGTGCCGCGGCCGAGGATCATCCTGCAGAAGCGGGCGAGGTCGGCGGCGGTGAGGAACAGCCCCGCGTGGCCGGCCACCCCGCCCATCCGCCGGGCCGTCGGGTCGTGAACCTCTCCGTGAATCATCTTGCCCGCAACCAGCTCCGTGGGGGCGATGCGGCCCCGGAGTGCCGCCGCCGGGCGGAACCCGGTGTCCCGCATCCCGAGCGGGCCGAAGATCTCCGCCTGCGCGTAGGCGTCGAGGGGGCGTCCGTCCGCGATCCGGACCAGTTCCCCGAGGAGGATGAAGTTGATGTCGCTGTAGACGAAGCGGCTGTCCGGTGCCTGCTGGAGCCGCTCGGCGCAGGCGCGCTCGATCGCGGCGGCGGTGCCCTCCCACGCCGGCGTGGCGGGGATCCCGGGGCGCAGGCCGGAGAGGTGGGTGAGCAGGTGGCGGACGGTGACCCGTTCCTTGCCGTGCTGGGCGAACGCCGGGAGGTAGCGCGCGACGGGGGCGTCGAGTTCCAGCCGGCCCCGCTCCACCAGCTGCATCACGGCGGTGGTGGTGGCGATGACCTTGGTCAGCGAGGCCGCGTCATAGAGGGTGTCCTCGGCGGCGGGCAGGGGGGCGGGCACCAGGGCGCGCTGGCCGTAGGTGCGGCGGTAGGTTTCGCCCGCGCGCTCGATCCAGAGGACGCCGCCGGGGATCTTCCGGTCGGCGATCGCGCGCTCCACGGCCGCGTCGATGGCCGCGAGTTTTGCCGGCAGGAAGGGGGCGCGCGCCGCCGCGGCGGGCGGGGCGGGGGAGACGGCAGGGGGCGGCGGGGTGCCGCAACCGGCGAGGAGGGCGAGGCCGAGCAGGGCGGGGAACCGCAGGGGGGCGCAGGGACCGGGCATCCCCGGAGGCAAGGCGCCGTGGCGGGCGGAGTCGAGGCTGCAGCCGCGCGGCGGGGGCCAGATTGCGGTTGCCCTTGCGCGCGCGGGTGCGGTTTCTTTGCGGGCGTTTCCCATAACTTACCCAGCACTCCTATGAAGTTCCGTGCCTTGCTCACCACCCTCGCCCTCGCCCTGCTCGCCGGTCCCCTCGCGGCCGACGAAACCGAGCTGGGCGCCAAGATGGAGAAGATGGGCGGCGCCTTCCGCGCGCTCCGCCGCCAGATCTCCGATGCCGCCAAGAACGCCGACTCCCTCGCCAAGCTGGCGGTAATCCGCCAGAACGCCGAGGCCTCGGTGAAGCTGGAGCCCGCGATGGCGAAGGACGTCCCCGCGGCCAAAAAGCAGGAATTCGTCGCCCGCTATCAGGCGGAGATGAAGAAGTTCCTCGAGCTCGTCGGCAAGGTGGAGGCGGCGCTGAAGGCCAACAACAACGCCGAGGCGGCCACGCTGGTGAACCAGCTCGCCGACGCGCAGAAGGCCGGCCACAAGGAGTTCAAGAAGGAAGACAAGAAGAAGTAAGGCCGCCCCCGCCGCCCCAAGGATTTCCGCCGCCGGCCCCTCGCCGGCGGTTTTTTTGCGCCCGCGCGCCCGGTTCAGGGCACCGGGACCCACTGGACCGCGTCGATCACGACGAAGCCGTCCGTGCCGGCGTTGGTGATCTCCACCCCGCCGGCCTTGCCCGCCTCGAACCGGAACTCGCCGACCGGCTCCAGCAGGTCGTCCACCGCCGGCTTGCGCCGCTGGTTGAGGGTCACGCGGGTCTCGCCGTCCGCATGGCGGATGAGCACCGGCACGCTGGTCGCGCGGTTGGCGTTGTGCGGGTACGCCACCAGCACCCGGTAGCGGCCGGCGCGCGGGAGGTCGGGGACGAACCGCGCCCATTGGTCACCCTTGCCCGTGTTGTTGTCGTGCAGGTAACCGGCGTCGACATAGGTCGGATGCGCGGTGCTCCCGCGGTCGAAGCCGTGGCGCTGCGCCTGCAGGTCGTCGACCACGATCCCCGCCAGCTGGGTGCGGGGCTTGCGGATCACGACGGGCAGCGGCGGGCTCTCGAAGTCCAGCACCTGGCCGTCGGCCAGCAGCCGCGCGCGGAGGC
>VHCY01000213.1 GCA_016871595.1 Verrucomicrobiota bacterium | reverse complement strand
CCTGGGGCGAGGCCCACTTCCTGATCGCCCGGGACGGGTCCGGCCAAGCCCTCGCCGTCGCCGATCTCGCCGGGATCGAGCCCGGGCAGCGCGTTCGGCGCACGCTGCGTTTTCCCGCCCCGCCCGTGGGACCGGCGCACACCATCATCGTGCAGGCGCTGGAACAGGATGTCGCCTGGTTCGGGGAGCCGCGGCGGGTCACCTTCGCGGTGCAGCCCCGGCCCCCGTACGTCGGGATGCAGTTGTCCGCGACGACCTTCGACGCGCTCGCGCCGGCCCGCCTCAGCACCACCGACGCGGTGACCTCCGCCGCGCCCTACCGGCTCCGCGCCAAGGTCATCGACGGATCCCGTTGGGGCTGGCACGCCGCCAACCTCTGGAATCGCAACGGCGAACCGCTCGATAACCCGCCGCCGCCCGGCATCTACCCCGAGTGCGTCCTCTACTGGGTGCGTTACCACGGGTTCACCGGCGCCGTGCTTGAGGTCGGGCCCGAGCGGCGGACGGCCATCACCGTCGCGGGCGCCGTCTCGCTGGCGAGCCAGTGGTTCCACGCGAGCCAGCCGCCCCGGATCACCTCCACCGAGAACTTCGCCGGCACCCCTTACCGGCTCCTCGCCACTTTCCGCGACGAACTGGGCTTCACGTGGGAGACCTCGCCCGGGTTCAACAACCACGGCCAGCCGCTCACCAACCTGCCGCCTCCCGGAGCCTACCAGGTCACCCTCCAATGGCGCCGCTACGACGCCTCCCTCCGGCTGACGAGCTCCGGCCCCGCGCGCGAGGTCGGCGTCACGATCACCGACGGTCCCCAGCCCGTTCTCCAGGTCGCGGGGGTGATCGCGGGCGAACCGGTCTGGGATGACGCGCTCGGCGACTGGTCCGCGGAGCTCGCCGTGGTGCGGCACGCCTTCAGCGTGCCGCTGCCCGGGGTCCTGCGCGTGCGCGCGACGGCCGGCTCCGGCGGGGAGATGCTCCTCAACGTCCACGATGCCGCCGGCACGCCCCTGCGCTCCGGCAGCGGCGGCCTCGAGCTCCCGGTCACGCCGGGAACTTACGCCCTCACGCTCACGGCGGATCACGAGACGGACTTCGCGGCCGCCGCGGAGCTGTTCCCCTATGCCCTCGCCCCGCGGCTGGCGGGGACGGAGGCGGTGAGCGCCCGCGTGAACGTGCCCCTCGCGGTGCCAGCGGTTTCCGCCACCGGCGCGGCGCCGATCGAGTTCGCCGCCGCGCGCCCCGGCGAGCCCAACGGCCTGCCGGCCGGTTTGCGCTTGGATGCCCGGACCGGGGAACTCGCCGGGACCCCGACCACGCCCGGCACGTACCGCGTCTGGGTCACCGCCCGCAACGCCGCGGGCGCGGCCGGCCGCTGGCTCACGGTGACCGTCGTCCCCCGCTATCCGCCGGTGATTGTCTGGCAGGGAATGGAGGGGCCGGAATCGGGCGCGTTGCGACCGGATTGGAACACGGCGCTCGCCGCGCGGCTCGAGGCCCCGGCTGCCGGGCTGGCTCCGCCGACCGGGCGCCTCACGTACACCGCGGAACGGATCCCGCCCGGCGGTGGGCCTGCGGTCGCGCTGGCGGTGCCGGCGGAACTGCCCGTGACCCTGACGGCGCTCACGGGCGAGATCCGCGTGACCGCGCATTACGCCGGCAATGTGGATTACGAGCCGGCGACACGCACGGTGTCCTTCGTGGTGCCGGACCGCTCGCCGCCGCAGCCGCCGGTCGCCGCGGGCTTCCAGGCCAACGCGGTTGGGAGCACGGGCTTTGCGCTCGCGTGGGCGCCCTTCACGGACGCCGCCGGCGCCGCTGGCGGCCGGCCGGCCCAGGGCATCACTTACGAGGTGGAACTCGATCTCGGGGTCCGGCGCGTGACGACCGCCGTGCCCGCGGTGACCTTCAACGGCCTGGCTCCGGGATCGACGCATCACGTGCGGGTGCGGGCGCGGGACGCGGCGGGCAACGTCAGCGGCTGGCTGGCGGGCGGGTTCAGCGTGGGGCTGCCGGCGGTCGATCCCGAGCCGGGCACCGGCCCGGTCTGGCTCGACGTCAACGGTGACGGGATCCGCGACGAGCTGATCCCGCCCGGGCCGGCCTTCGGCTGGTTCGCGGCGGAGGCGCACGAGGATTGGGTGCGGTACACCGAGTGGACGTGGGCGCGCGTGCCCGAGCTGGGGATTTCGTGGACGGAGGGCTGGAGCCTGTATGTCGGCGGGAGCTGGCAGTTGATTCCCGATGAGCAGGTCCACGAGGTGCTGCTGATCCGGCCGGGATTTCATTTCCTGGCCCGGCCGGGGTACGACTACACCGTGGGCTGGCAGGTGGGGTCGCCGCCGGGCGCGTCGTCCCCGCGCCGGATCGCGTTCTTTCCGGCGGCGGAGTTCGCCGCGCCCGGGCCCGCCGCGGAAAGCGTCACCGCCGAGATGCTGGCGGCGGAATTCTTCCCGGCCGCGGCCCTCCACGCGTTCCCCCCGCATCTGGTGCGTCTCGGGCGTCCGCTGGCCACGGCCGGATGGCGCGGTCTCACGGCGAACCTGGGTTCCAGCCGCGGCGGCGGCGGCATTTTGCCGGTCGTGTTGGGGGCGGGCGGCGGGGTGCGGATCGACCTCGCCGATGTCGTCGGTGGCTTGCTGCAACTCGGCCCCCGCGTGGCGTGGGAGGTGTGGGACGGGGTGACCCGGGTCGCCGGCGGCCTCGGTGCCGGGGGCACGCTGGAGCTGGGCTTGGACAAGGCCGGCCGCTTCCAACTCGGCCTGCGCCTCGATGACGCGACCACCGTCTGGTGCACCCTCGAGGTGGCGCCTGCCCCGAGCGGAACCCTGCGCGTTCCGGACCGGATCTGGATCAATGAGGACGACGATTCCGGCGAAGCCGGGGGGACGGACATTCCGGGCCGGGGCACCCCCGACCACGCGGACACGGGACCCTTTCCGGGGCGGGTGGATGGAACGCGCGACCTGGTGGATTTCTTCCCCGTCAGCCTGCTCCTGCGCGAGCTCGTGGCCGCGTATCCGCCGGCCGCCGGGTTCAGTTACCGGCTCAGCCAAGCGGACGCGGCGCTGAGTTTCGCGTACACGAACCTCGCCGCGGAGCAGGCCGAGCTGTGTCTGGAGCGCGTGCTCGCGACCGGGTTTGGGGACGACTTCACGCGGCCGCCGGGCGACGCGATCACGCGCGTGGTGCCGGCCGAGGGCATCGCCCTCAGCCGCGCGTTCGTTGAACTGGCGGGGCGCGCGGTCGGCGCGGTCTTATTGGTGGAAGGGCGGCGCGAGACGCGCGCGCCGTTGCGGCTGGTGGTCCGCGACGGAAGGGGTGAGGCGGTCGCGACGCTGGAGGCGCCGTTGCGGGTGGTACCGGTCGAGCGGATGTACCGCGTGCTCAACCTCCGCAGCACCGCGCGCAACGCCGACGGGAGCCCCTACCTCCCTTCGCTCCTCGGTCCGGGCACGAACCTGACGGATCCCGGCGAGCCCTGGCCGGACGCCCGGACCCACGGGCGGCATCTGCTCTGGATCCACGGCTTCTCGATCGATGGCGAGGAGGCGCGGGGCTGGGCGACGGAGACCTTCAAGCGGCTCCATCGGCTGGGCAGCCGCGCGCGTTTCGTGGCGGTGCTCTGGCCCGGGGACACGGGGTTCGATTACCATCAGTCCGTCTTCCACGCGTTTCAGGCCGGGGATGCCCTCGCGCCCGCCCTCGCGGCGGGCGGCATCGGCGGGGATATCGCGGTGCTGGCGCACAGCCTCGGCAATTTGGTGGCGAGCCAGGCGATCGCCACCGGTGGTTTGGCGGTGAGCCGCTACCTGATGTTGAACGCGGCGGTCCCCGCGGAGGCCTACGACGCGAACCCGGAAGGGGGCCTGAAGGGGCAGGTCGCACCGATGACGCACGACACCTGGCGAGCCTTGCCCGCGGCGACTTACGCGTCCCGGTGGCACGAGCTCTTCGCGGGTGCGGCCGGCGACGCGCGGGCGGCGCTCACGTGGCGGGGCCGGCTGGTCCGGGCGCTGCCGGCGGCGGTGAACTTCTTCTCGCCGGGCGAGGAGATCCTGGCCGCCCCGGAGTCCGGCAACGCGTCGATGGCGGCGCTGATCGTGCGGCAGGGGTTCGCGGTCACGCGCGGTTCCTGGGTGATGCAGGAATTCGCCAAGGGCGCGAGTCTCGGCGACTCGCTGGCCGCGCTGGTCTTCAGCCGCCTGCAGGCGGGTTGGGGCCCCAGCGTGAACTACTGGCCTGGCTTCACGCCTTCACCGGACCTCCGGCTGGAGCCCTACTTCGCGCCCTTCCTCGAGACCGATCTCCACCACCGCGATCCGCTCCGGGCGTCCGCCGCCGCGAGCCGCCGCCTCGTGCAGTACGATGTCCTCGCCCGCGGCATCCCCGCCCTGTCCTTCGGCGCTGCGCTCCAACCGCTCGAACCCCTCGGCACGGGGAGGAACCTGGATCTGGAACAGATCGGTCGCGTGCCGGGCATCTGGTCCGATGAGCCCCGCGGCCTGGACCATCGCAACCGCGCCCGCTGGCTCCACAGCGACTTCCGCGCCGTGGCCCTGCCTTTCGTCGCTCCGCTCTACC
>VHCY01000212.1 GCA_016871595.1 Verrucomicrobiota bacterium | reverse complement strand
GAAGCCACCGCCATCGGGGCCTTGCAGATCGAGATCGAGTTCCTGAATCAATCCGAAGCCCAGACCCGCGTACGGCTCGATCCCCAGCCACGAGAAACGCGGGCCCGGGGCGTAAGTCGCGCTGAGGAAGAGGCTGTTCGAGGCGACATCCCCGCGGGTGAAACGGCGGTCCCCCGCGTCGAGGGAGCCGAGTTCGTTCTTCCGGTAAAGCCATTCCCCCGCGACCGTCCAGTTCGCGCCGAAGCGACGGCCGACCGCCCCGCGCAGGAAGGGACCGTCCTTGAAGTCGCCTTCATAGGTGCGACCGCCGAGGGTCACGTCCCCGGCCGGGATCACGCTGAGACCGGCGGAAAACTCGGCGAACCACGGGGACGGGGCGGCGGGTACCGAGTCCGTGGTCGCGGCCGCGTGGAGCGGCAAGGTCGCGAGGAGAAGGACGGCCAGGCCAAGCCCGGACGGCAGTTGCCGGTCGCGGGCGGAACGGTGGTGGAGGGAGGGCATCGTGGATCTCCGCCCGCTGCCGGGGAACCCTCGAAGGAGGGCCCGGAGAAAGGATTGATGGTGCTGGACCCGGCAGGGAGAGGAGGCCGGCAAGCTACCTGACGTCGCGTGAAGGGAGCGTGAAGGCAGCGTCGGAAATGCGTGAGATTCAGGCCACGGATGGCCGGAAACGGTTCCAAAACGCGGACCAGATTCAATGGGCGTCCGTAGACGCCGCGGACACGCCACGGCCGGCCCGAGTAGTCGGGCTCTGAGCCCACCGAGCCTGGACCCGACCAGAAGGCGCCGGCCTCTGAAAAAGAGCCTCGGTTACCCTCGCTATCCCGGATCCCGTCCCCGGCACCTATGGGCGCCACGCACAGCTCCGATCCGCCGCTGAGCCCTTCGCGCCATTTGGGGCCTCCCCTTACGGCCCCAGGCCCGGACTACGCCTCGTCCCGCAGGCTGCCGTCCGCGTCGAAGGTCCACGCCCGCGGAGGGCCGGTGAACTCGAGGCCCGCCCTCCCCTCCACCTCCGGCCACAACGCCGCGGAGACCTCCAACTGGGTCACCGACAGCGTGTCGGCAATCCGCACCACGCGCGGTTCCTCCCCCTGGCGCACCGCCAGCGCCCCTAGGGTGCGGACCAAAGCCTCCCGGTCGTCGGCAAACCACAGCGGCACCTTGGCCGACTGCGGCGCCATCGCGGTCAGCGCATTCATCGCCATCGCCTGCTGGTCGAGGCTGCGCACCACCCGCGCGGTCGTGACGTCCGCCAGACCGATGCCCACGCCATTGCCGTGGGTCTCGGGGGTCAGCCCGCGGACGAAGATGCGCCGGATGAACGGCGCCGGGCGCCCCTCCCGCGCCAGCGCCGCGGAATAGCCGTGGACCGAGCGGTTGATCACGTTGGTGTCCATCCCGGTCCCACTGATGTTCTTGCCGATGCGGTCGACCACGAGGAGATCGATTTCCTCGAAGGGCAGCAGCGGCAGCAACGCCCGGGCGTCCGCCAGCAGCCCCGGCTCCACGGCCTCGAAGTCCGCGGCCCGCACGCCCGTCACCCGCGCCGTCGCGTGGTGCTGGTCCTCCAGCACGGCCAGCCCGCCGATCAGGGGCGTCGCGTCCCGCAGGCCGCGTCGTGCATCGCCGAGGCACCGGCCTGCTTCCCGAGACCCACCACGGTCATCTTGATCAGGCCACTGCCGAGCGTGGGACTGAAGAAATCCGTGTGGGGCTTTACCCGGTTCAGCAGCACGATGGCATCGGCCGCGAGAGCCTCGACGCTGCAATAGGCGGGCACTCCCTCGGCCGAGACCCCGACCTGCCGCACCTCGAGGGAGGGCCGCACGGGGACGCCCAATGCAGCCTCCGTGACCCCGTAGCTGGCGAGCAACTGGAGCTGGCCCTCCGGGGTCGCGCCGCCGTGGCTCCCCATTGCGGGAAACAGAAACGGTTTCACCCCGCGTTCCCGCAGCCCGGCCACGACCAACGCAACGAGGCGGGCGAGGCTCGTAATGCCACGGCTACCAACCCCCACGGCCACGGTGGCGCCGGGACGCAACGCGGGGCTCAGGCGGTCGAGTCCGGCCGCGACGGCCGCGGGCAGATCGAGGGGCGCGGGGGGCGGGAAGACCTGCCGCACCCGGCGCATTAGGGGCAGCGGGGACATCCCTCCACCACGGCGCGGGGGGCCGCCCGAGGCAAGCCCGGGGGCGCCCGACCAACCTAGGAACTCAGCCCTTCCGCTTGGGCGCGGGGCGGTAAGCGCCGCCGAGGTCCGGCGGCATCTGCCGGTGCCACGCGAGCAACGCGGCGCGCAGGCGCTCGACCTCGGCCGGGAAATCCGCGGCCCGGTCGCGGCTCTCCGCCGGATCGGCCTCCAGATCGTAGAGCTCCGCCCGCGACCCATCGTACTCGCAGAGCAGCTTCCAGCGGCCGTCGCGCACGGCGAGGTCCGGCAGGTCCGCGACCCCGGAGAACGTGTTCCGGTCGGGCGGCCGGCGGAAAAACAGCGGGCGGCCGCGGCCCTGCTGCGCCCGGCCCAGCAAGGTGGCGGAAACATCCACCCCATCGAACACCTGGTCCTCCGGCGCAGCGGCCCCGCCCAGCGCGAGGAGGCTCGGGGCGAGGTCGATCGAGGCAAGGACGGAGCCGCGGTTGACCGAGCCGGCGCGCGCCGGGTCGATCAGCCCGGGTCCCCAGACGATGAGGGGCGAGCGCACGCCGCCCTCATACAGCATCGCCTTGCTGCCGCGGAGGCCCCCCGAGGAGCCGGCGCCGAACTCGGGGCCATTATCCGAACAGAGCACGACGAGGGTGCGGTCCCGCCATTCGGGGCGGGCGCGGAGGGCGGAAAAGAATTCCCCCAGCTGGGCATCGAGTTCCTCGATCACCCCTCGGTAGAGGGCCGCCTTGGAACCGTCGCCGCGGCGCGCGCGCGAGGGAAAGAAGGGGGAATGCGGATCATCCGGCCAGAGGTTCAGGAAGAACGGCCGGCCGGCGCGCGTGGCCGCGTCCATAAAGGCCAGGGCGCCGCGGACAAAGGCGGGGGTCACCTCCGGCCGGGGGCTCCAGGACACCTCGCCGTGGCCGAGCGTGTCGGAGCCGAGGGCGTGGCGGCGGGGCGGGCTGCCGTCGAACGCATCGAGCAGGGGCAGCACGCGGGGACCGAGGCCCTCGAAGTTGACCAGCGAGGCCTCAAAGCCATAGGCCGCCGGCAGCGGGGCGTCCCCGACGTCGCGCTGGCCACCCAGGTGCCACTTGCCGAAGTGTCCGGTGGCATAACCGGCGGCGCGGAGTTGACGCGCGAGGAAGGGCGCGCGCGGGTCGAGCCAATCGGCCATCCCGCGGGCGGCGTTCTCGGCGCGATTGTTCAGGTAGGACGTGATCCGCCAGCGCTGCGGGTACTGGCCGGTGAGGATGCCCGTGCGGGAGGGCGAGCAGATGGGGGAGGCGACGTAGAACTGCTCGAAGCGCATCCCCTCGCGGGCGAGGCGGTCGATGTGCGGGGTCCGGGCCGCCTGGTTCCCGAAGCAGGAGAAGTCGCCCCAGCCGAGGTCATCGAGCAAGATGACCACCACGTTGGGGGCGCGGGGCGCGGCGGCCGCGGCCGAGGCGACGGCGGGGGCCGCCAGCGTCAGGGCGAGGCCACACGCGAGCCGGAACGCACGGCGGGGATTCATTTGGCGCCTCCGGCCTTCTTCTTGCCGCCGGGCGCCTGGCGGGCGGCGGCCCGGCGGTCGAGCGGCCAGCGCGGATCGGGGGTGTGCTCCGCCTGGAAGATCGCCGCGGCCCGTGCCACCTGCTCGGGATGGGAGGCGGCGAGGTTGGTGCGTTCCCCCGGGTCCCGGGCCAGGTCGTAAAGTTCGATCGGCTGGTCGTGGGCGTTGCGGACGGCTTTCCAGTCCCCGAAGCGCGCGGCCTGCAGGGGGCGCTGCTCGTGCAGTTCCCAGTAAAAGAAATCGCGGCGCGGCGCGGGTCCGCCGCGGAGGAACTCCACCAGGGAGCGGCCGTCCGTGCGGTGGTCCGCGGGAAGGCGCACGCCGGCGAGTTCCGCGGCCGTGGGCAGGAAGTCCCAGAAGGCCCAGGGCTCGTCCGAGACGCGGCCGGCGGGAATGACCCCGGGCCAGCGGGCGAGGGCCGCCTGCCGCAGCGCGCCCTCGTAGAGCCCGCGCTTGAACCCGCGGAGGCCGTTCCCCGCCTGGTTGAACCGGCGGCCGATCTCCGATTCCGGGTCGAAGGAGGAGCCGTTGTCGCCGGCGGTCATCACGAGCGTGCGGCGGTCAATCCCGAGTTCCGCGAGCAGGTCCAGGAGCTGCCCAAGATCGCGGTCGAGCCGCGTGACCATCGCGGCGTAGGCCTTCTGCTGGTCGGTCCAAGGCTCGCGGGCGTAGTCCCCGAGGTCGTTGATCTCGAAGCGGCCGTGCGGCAGCGTGATGGCGTAATAGAGGAAGAACGGGCGGTCGCGCTGGGCGCGGACCCAGCGCAGGACGTTTTCCTGGATCAGGTCCTGGGCGTAAACCGGACCGACCCCGGTGCCATTGTTGCCCGGCAGCTCGAAGCGGCGGTCGTCGCGGTAGAGGTAGGTCGGGAAGTAGGAGT
>VHCY01000211.1 GCA_016871595.1 Verrucomicrobiota bacterium | reverse complement strand
GCCTCCTATCCTGGTCCAATCCTCGTTCGATTCGGGAAGCGGCGTCCGCCCGCCCGACACCCATTTTCCCGGCGTTTTCCCGCAGGCATGGCACGAAAGGTGCTTCCTCCAGCCACGGCAGATTGTGCCCGCGCGGGAAGGATTTATCTCGACCGCGGCCCGGGCGCAGGACGCCTTAACCCTGCCCAACTCAGCCCAACGCATATGCCCAAGTACAAACTGGAATACATCTGGCTCGACGGCTACACCCCGCTGGCCAACCTCCGCAGCAAGACCCAGATCAAGGAGTTCAAGAGCTTCCCGAAGCTGGCCGAACTCCCCGACTGGGGCTTCGACGGCAGCTCGACCCGCCAAGCCGAGGGCAAGAGCTCTGACATCGTCCTGAAGCCCGTCGCGGTCTTCCCGGACTCCACCCGCAAGAACGGCGTGCTCGTGATGTGCGAGACCTACCTCCACACCGGCGTCGCCCACCCCTCGAACTCCCGCGCCACCATCCCGGATGATCCGGGCACCTGGTTCGGCTTTGAGCAGGAATACTTCTTCTTCGAGGACGGCGCGCCCCTCGGCTTCCCCCCGGGCGGCTTCCCCGAGCCTCAGGGCCCGTACTACACCGGCGTCGGCTACAAGAACGTCGGCGCGGTCGCGCGGAAGATCGTCGAGGAGCATATCGACATCTGCCTCGACGCCGGCATCAACCTCGAGGGCATCAACGCCGAGGTCGCCAAGGGCCAGTGGGAGTTCCAGATCTTCGGCAAGGGCTCCAAGAGCGCCGCCGACCAGATGTGGGTCGCCCGCTACATTATGTCCCGCCTCTGCGAGCAGTACGGCATCGACGTCGAGTGGCGCTGCAAGCCCATCCGCGGGCCCTTCGACTCGCCGCTCGACTGGAACGGCTCCGGGATGCACTCGAACTTCTCCACCAAGCATATGCGCGAGGTGGGCGGGAAGGCCTACTTCGAGAAGCTGATGGCCGCGTTCGCGAAGCACGTGGACGAGCACATCGCGGTCTACGGGCCGGAGAACCACCTCCGCCTCACCGGCCTGCACGAGACGCAGTCGATCGACAAGTTCAGCTACGGCGTCGCCGACCGCGGCGCGTCGATCCGCGTCCCGCACAGCTTCGTCAACAACGGGTATAAGGGCTACCTGGAGGATCGCCGTCCGAACTCCGCCGCCGACCCGTACCTCGTGGCCGGCCGGATCCTGCGCACGATCCAGACGGTCCCGACCAAGTAAGGCCGGACGTCCTTCATTCCGAGGACCGGGCTTCCCGCCCGGTCCTTTTTTTGCGCCGGGCCGGCGCGGCCTTGGCAGGGCGGCGTGAACCTGCCATTCCTCCGGGACCCCCGATGCGTCCCCTCCCCTGCCTCGCCTTCCTGCTGGCCGCCCTCAGCAGCCCCGCCTTCGCCGCCGCCCCCGCCCGGCCCAACATCGTCTACATCGTCGCCGATGAGCTGGGCTACTTTGAGCCCGGTTACGCAGGCAATCCGCACCTCCAGACACCCCACCTCGACCGGCTCGCCGCCGAGGGCGTGCGCTTCACCCAGGGCCTCGCCGGCTCCGCGGTCTGCGCCCCCACGCGCGGCTGCATCGTGACCGGCAAGCACAGCGGGCACACGTCCGTGCGGCTCAACGGCGGCGGGACCCCGCTGCGCGCCGGGGAGGCCACGATCGCCTCCATCCTGAAGCCCCTGGGCTACGCCACCGGAGGTTTCGGCAAATGGGGCCTCGGCGGCCGCGGCTCCACCGGCGTGCCCGAGCGCCAAGGCTTCGATGTGTTCTTTGGTTATTACGACCAGGTCCACGCCCACACCTACTACCCGCCCTACCTGATCCGGAACAGCGCCGAGGTCCCCTTGCCCGGCAACCGCGGCAACAGCGAGGGCACGACCTACGCCCAATATGTGATCTTCGACGAGGCCGTGCGCTTCATCCGCGAAAACCGCGACCGGCCCTTCCTCGCCTACCTGCCCTTCACGCCCCCGCACGGGAACTTCGACATCCCCGATACGGATCCCTCGTGGGCGATCTTCCGCGACCGCCCTTGGCCCGAGCCCGCCCGCCGCTACGCCGCGATGGTGCACCTGCTGGACCGCCAGGTGGGGCAGATCCTCGCCCTGCTGCGGGAACTGGGCCTCGAGCAGAACACCCTGGTGCTGTTCAGCGGCGACAACGGCGGGGCGGACTACTTCGTGACCCCGGAGTTCCCGCGCGGGGTCCACAGCGCCAACCGCGATCCGCGCACCGGGGTGGAGTTCCGGGGCAAGAAGGGCCAACTCTACGAGGGCGGCCTGCGCGTGCCCGTCGCCGCGCGCTGGCCGGGCCGCATCGCCCCGGGGCGCGTCAGTAATCACCTCTGGTATTTCCCAGACATCCTCCCGACCATCGCCGAACTGTGCGGGGCGCCGTTGCCGCCCGACATCGACGGGCTGAGCCTCGTGCCGGAATTGCTGGGCGCGGCCGCCGCGGGCCGCCCGCAGGCGCAGCATAAGTACCTCTATTGGGAGTTCGTGGGCCAGGTGGCCGTGCGCGAGGGGGACTGGAAGGCGATCCAACCCAAGGCCGGCGCCCCGTGGGAACTGTACGACCTCGCCCGCGATGTGAGCGAACGCCACGACCTCGCGGCCCGGCACCCGGACGTGCTCGCCCGCCTGCAGGGCCACGCCCGCGCGGCCCACACGCCCGTGGTCGAGGGGACCTTCACCTCCACCGAGCTCCACGAACGCGACCGCGCCGCCAAGTTCGGGGGCAACCCGCCGCCCGCCAAGACCAAGGGCAAGGCCCGCGCGAAATCGGACTGAGCTGGCGGGACAGCCGGTTCGCCTTGCCCACGGTTGAGGGCGGGACCCGTTTACGTCCACCCCAATGGTCCCCCATAACTCCCCCCACCGGACGCGCGTCCGGCTCTTCCTCGCGGCCGGCCTGCTCGGCCTGTTGCCCCTCCTCCCCGCCGCCACCCCGCCGGCTCCGCGGCCTAACCACATCACGGGCCGCGTCACCCTGCCGGACGGCAAACCCATCCCGGGGGACGTGCGCGATGTGACCGTCGCCATCGTGGGTATTACCGAGGCGGGCCAGAACGTGACCCTCTCCCCGGTGGTGAAGGATGACGGCAGCTACGTTCAGCGGGTGACCAAGGGGCTGTATTCGTTCAATAACGGCGAGGTGAAGGTGGGCTACAATGGCATCGAGTTCGTGCTGCCCTTGGAGCCGGTGGGCCGTTTCTGGCAGAAGCGGCGCGAGTCCGAGGAGGGCATCACGCAGGACTTCGTGCTGCGGTACACGGGACCGACGCCGGCGGGCCAGGCCGTGGGCCTTCAGCCCCAGAACGCGACCCATTGGTACGGGGTGTCCTTCAGCCTCCAGTGGCAAAGCTACCGGCAGGATCTGAAGCGGGTGACCAAGGCGCCGGCGGGCGTGACGACGCTGGTGTTCACTTGCCGGGCGACGGGCCCGGGGTTGGACGGGGCGCCGATCGCGCCGTTCACCCGGGAGCTGAAGTGGGATCCGGCCAAGTTCTCGCCTGACTTCGCCCTGAACGACCTGCCGCCGGCGAACTATGAGCTTTCGGGCGTGGCGATCTTGGCGGATGGATCGCGCAAGCCGCTGCTGCTGATGATTCCCGGGGAAGCGCCCAACTTCACGCCCGTGCTCAGGGCGACCCTGCGGCCGGAACGGCGCCCGTCCCGCTTCCAGACGGCGATCGTCGGGTTTGTGATCGAGTAAGGCGGGCGCAGGGAAACGCCGGCCGGTTCGCGGGGCCGTGGGTCTTGGCGAGACCGCCTGGGCTCTTCCCCCCGGGATCCGCCTTGTTGCCGGCGCTAAAGGCGTTTACCTCCGCCCTATGCCGACCCCGCTTACCCCTGCCGGCCGCGCCGCGCGCCTGCTTCCGCTCGCCCTGGCCCTCGCCGCCGCCTCGCCCCTGTGGGCCCAGTCCGCGCCCGGCACCCCGCCGGTGGCGCCCGCGCCCGCCGTCGTCGAGCTCAGCCCCTTCGAGGTGAACACTAGCCGCGACGTCGGCTACGCGGCCGAGAACACCCTCGCGGGCAGCCGCCTGAACGCGCGCCTCCGCGACACCGCTGGCTCCGTCTCCGTCTTTACCAAGGAGTTCCTGGACGACCTCGCGATCACCGACCTGCAGGGCGTCCTCGATTACACGATGAACTCGGAACTGGACACCAATGCCTGGCAGGCGGGCAACGGCCAGAACCCGACCATCAGCGGGGAAAACCTGCTCACCCGCACGTCCGTCCGCGGCCTCGCCGCCAGCCAGGGAATGGACTACTTTATGAGCATCACGAATATGGACCCGTACCGCGTGGGCCGATTCGAGGACACGCGCGGGCCCAACAGCATCCTCTTCGGCGTCGGCGCCCCCGGCGGGCTGCTCAACCAGACCTCCAAGACCGCCTCGATCGCCCGGAACTCCGGCACCCTCCGCCACGGCGCGGGCTCGTGGAGCCGCAGCCGCACCGAATTCGACCTCAACCGGGTGCTCCTCCGCGACCGCCTCGCCCTGTCGGTGGCCGCGGTGCACCAGGAGAACGGCGGTTGGCGGCAATTCGACTTCCAGGACAAGAACCGCGCGTTCGCCGCGGTGCTA
>VHCY01000210.1 GCA_016871595.1 Verrucomicrobiota bacterium | reverse complement strand
GGTCATTGTCGACGTGAATCTCCCCATTGTAGGCTTTGATTTGGACCACGGGGCCGCGGCTGATGAACAGGCCCGCGAGCTCCACCGCCTCGGTCAGAAACCCGCCCCCGTTGCGCCGCAGGTCGAGCACGAGGCCCTCGATGCCGGCCTGCTTGAACTGTTCGATCAGGCGGGCCACGTCCCGCGAGGCGGTCGTGCGCTCGCCGTCCGTGTCGCCCTCGTCCGCCGGGCCGTAGAACGCAGGGAGCGTGATGACGCCGAAAGGCTGGGTCTTCCCGTCGTCGCCCGGGAGGTCGAAGATGGCGCCCCGCGCGCGGGCCGAGTTGATCTTCACCTTATCGCGCGTGATCACGACCTGCTTGCGGACGGAGCTGTCGCCGTCCGCGGGCTGCACGGTCAGCACCACCTCGGTGCCCTTCTTGCCGCGGATACGCTCGACGACCTTGCGGAGCTTCAGGCCGAAGGTCTCGAAGGGCTCCCCGCCCTTCTCGGCCACGGCAAGAATCTTGTCATTCGGCTTCAGCTCCCGGCCGAGGTCGGCTGGGCCGCCGGGGATGATCTCCTTGACCACGCAGACGTCATCCTCGGTGCCCAGCACGGCGCCGATGCCGACCAGCTGCAGCTTCATCTGGATGCCGAAGTCCTCATAGGTCGCGGCGGAGAAGTAGGTCGAATGGGGATCGTAGAGCTTGGCGATGGTGGTGAGGAACAGCTCCGCCAGCTCGTTGCCCTCGATTTCGCCCACGTTGCGGAGCATCCGCTCATAGCGCTTGCGGATCTGCGCCTTGGCCTCCTCCGGGGTCTTCTTGGCCAGAATCTCCTGGATCAGCTCGAACTTCAGGCGCCGCACCCACAGGTCGTCCGCGGCGGCGGCGTCCGCCGGCCATTCGGCCTTCTGGCGGTCCACCCGGTAGGTCTCGTCCGCGGTCAGGTCCAGCGGCTGCTCGAGGCGCGCCAAAATCCAGGCCACGCGCTGCTCCACCCGCTCCTGGTAAACGTAGAAGATCTCGTACGCGGCATTGATGTGCCCGAGGAAAGCCGCGTTGTAGTACACGTTCTTGCTGAACTCCTCGATGAAGCGGGCGCGGTCCGAACCGAGGAAGAACAGCCGCTGGCCGTCGAGCTCGCCCATGTAGTCGGGCACGACGTTCGCGTAGTCCGCGCTCCGGACGGCATCCCGGTTGTAATGCAGCTCATCCAGTAGCTTGGTCAGGGTGCTGGCCTCCGCCGCGAGGGTGGGGGGCGTGTTGAAGCGCTTCCGGTCCGTGGCGCCCAGCACAGCCCCGGCGCCTGCCAGCAGGAAAAGGACGAACGCGAGGGGGCGGGAGCGAAGGAGGAGGGGCGTCATGGGACGTGCAAGGGAGTTTGTCCACCCCGGGCCCCAGTCAAGCGCCCGGGAAGGCGTGGTTTCACCTGCGCGACAACAGGGCGCGCGCGGTGGCGAGGGTGCGACGCTCGGCGGGGGTGAGCGAGCCGAGGCCGGTCTGGTTGATCTTGTCGAGGATGCGGTCGAGCTCCGCCCGCGGGTCGCGTTCCGGCTCGGGGTCGGGCGCGTCGATCCGCGCCGGGACAGGTTCCGGGCGCTCGGGTGGCGCCGGGCGGCTGACGCGGAGCACCAGCCAGCCGGCCACGGCCCCGGCGAGATGGGCCGAGGCCGCGGGGGCGAAGGGCAGGGGCTGCTGGAGCACCTCGCCGATGAGGAGGAAGAACGCCTCGCCCCCCAGCAGAGCCAGCAGCACGGTTCGCGGCCGGAGCTGCAGGGGCAGGAGAAAAAACACTAGGAGCCGGAAGACCCGGTCAGGATGTCGCACCACGTAGGTCGCGAGCACAGCGTAGGCCCCGGCGGTCGCTCCGAAATGCAGTTCCCCGGCGTCCCGGTGGAAACTCAGCCAGCACAGGCCACCCAAAAGCTGTCCAGCCACCCAGGCGCCCAAGGGTAGCCGCGGACCCAGTTCCCGGGCCAGCGCCATCCCGGGGCCCAGGACCGCAGCCAGCACCAGCCCTAGATGGAAGAGATTGGTCGTGCTGTGGATCATCCCATAGGAGGCGAGGCGCCAGTACTCACCCGCTTGCCACGCGGCGGGCGTGAGGCCCAGCGTCGCCTCGCTCCAGCTCGCCGCAGCCTGCCAGCCCGCCTCCCCGGCCACCTGCAACGCGAAGGCCGCCGCGAGCATCCCCGCCAGCAACGGCAACGCCCGCCCCGGGGGAGCGGGGACCGGTCGTGACGGGGAAGGCATCCTGGAACTGTGCGACCCGCACGGTGGAACACAAGCAGGCGCCGTGCGCTTGACAGCCCGAAATGCAGGCGCCTTCGTTGGGGACCATGGCGAACAAGTCCGACAAGTGGCCCACGAACGTCGCAGGTAAGTTTTATGTCGATCAGCAGTGCATCGACTGTGACCTCTGCCGCGAGACGGCGCCGTCGTTCTTCACCCGTCACGACGAGGGCGGCTACTCCTTCGTGATGAAGCAGCCGACCACCGAGGAAGAGGTCGCCCAGTGTATGGAGGCCCTCGAGGGCTGCCCGGTCGAGGCCATCGGCAACGACGGCGAGGCCTGAGCCGCCCGCGGCCCGGATCCCGCCCCGGCTCCCGTGCCGGGGCTTCTTTTTGCCCTGATCCCTTAGTTAAGCCCAATGTTCGTTCCGCTGAACAAGCTTCCGCCGGCCCTGCTGGTGCTGGGCGCCCTGGTGCTGCCGGCCCTCCGGGCGGCGGCCCCGGCGACGCAGCTCGATCCGCTCACGGTCGCGTCGCCGCGGGTGGCGAACCAGGCCCCGGGCGGCACCTTCGCGATGCCGGTCTCGGTGCTCCGCTACGAGCCCCGCGTGGACCTGCAGGCCCGCAACCTGGTGGAGGGGCAGGCCGACCTCACGCTGCGGGGCGGCACCTTCGAAAGCACCGGCTGGGCGCTCGGGGCCGTCTCCCTGGGTGACCCGCAGACGGGCCACTACTTGGCCGAGCTGCCCGTCGATCCGGCGATGCTTACGCCGCCACAGCTACTCTTCGGGGCCGATCTGGCCCTCGGCCCCCTCAATGCCACCGCGGGCGGCCTGCGGCAGGATTGGCGGCCTTTGCGCGCCGGGGGCGGGGTGCGGGTCGGGGCCGGTGCCCACGGCCTGCGCCGCGCCGAGCTGCGGCACGCGTGGGTCCGCCCTGCCGGAAACTCGGGGCAGGGGAGCGGGATCGAGTTCTCCCTGGCCCGGTCCGTTGCGGATGGGGCGATCCTCCACGGCGACCACGAGTTCGATCGGGTCAACGTCCGCCTGCAGCACCGGGGCCCCGCGGGTCAGACGGACCTCTTTGCCGGCTATCAGGGCAAACGGTTCGGCTGGACCAACCTCTACACACCCTTCAACAGCCCGGAGTTCGAGAACCTGCAGACGCGGCTTACCCTGCTCAGTCACCGCCAGGGCCGCGGCGCGGAGGGCGGCTGGGAGGCCGCGGTGTTCGAACGGCGCCACAAGGACGATTACGCGTTCAACCGCTTCGCCCCGCTCGGGCCGGTGCACCCGTTCCAGCATACGACCTGGCTCCGCGGCGGCGCCGCCCGCGTGCACGGCCGATGGGCGGGCTTGGATTACGAACTGAAGGGCGAAGCCCAGGCCGACCGCTTGCGCTCCACCGCCCTCCTGTTCGGTCCCTATACTTCCCGCGCGACGACGCGGCTCGCCCTCCTGGTGGGGCGCGAGACAGCGCTTGCCGGCGGCGGGGCCCTCCAGGCGCGGGCCGGTCTGGTGCACGATGATTCCAACCGCGAGCCGGGCAGCCTCTCGCCGCTCCTGGCCCTCGAGCGGACCTTCGCGTCCGGCAACCCGCTCCAGCGCCTGCACCTTTCGGCCACCCGGGCGACCCAATTGCCCACCTACACCGCGCTGGCCTCCAGCGCCTCGGCCGGACTCTTTCGCGGCAACCCCCGCCTCGGCCGCGCCGCCGCCACCACGGTCGAGGCCGGGGCCGCTTTCCGCGTGGCCGGCTGGGACGCCTCCGCCGCCGCCTTCACCCGCGCCGACCGCCGCTTGGTCGACTGGACCTTCCGCCGCGGGGTCACCGCCCGCTCCGCCAGCCCGATGGACGTCGACGTTGCCGGCTTCGAGGCCCAGGCCCGCCGTTCGTGGGGCCGCGCCGCGGTGGTCCTCGGGTACACCGCGCTGACCAAGGACGACTCCTACCGCGTGGCCGGGGTGGACGCCAGTTTCTACGCCCTCAACTACGCCCGCCACCGCGCGACCCTCGCGGTGCAGGCCCAGCTGGGCCGGGACTGGGTCCTGAGCCTCGATCACGCCTGGCGCCGGCAAGCGCCCAACCTGCTGCGTACCATCGGCGGCGAGCGGGCGCTGCACGGCACGCTCGGGCTCGCCTATCGTCCCGCCGTCCAGCCGCGGCTGGAGGTCTCCCTGTTGATCGAGAACCTTTGGGACGACCGCTTCCAGGAGATCCCCGCGGTGCCCGCGTCCCCGCGCCAGCCTTCCTTCAGTGCCGCCTGGCGCTGGTGAGGCGGGCTTTGCGGTTTAGGGGTATTTACGTGACTCAACCATCCCCAATCTGTAGGGTTCCTCGGCATGGCGGAGGACTACCCGAGGACGCTACTCGAGTTGGAAAAGCGTTTCAGCGAC
>VHCY01000209.1 GCA_016871595.1 Verrucomicrobiota bacterium | reverse complement strand
AAACGGTGGGCATTCCAACGGACACTTCTCCCTGCACTCGTGATCGCCGGCAGAGCTTCCGAAATCCTCTCTCGCTCATGCCGAGTGCACGGCGAAGGCTCGGCCCTTGGTGCGAATCGTCCCCGAAAGGATATTGAGTGTCCAGTTTGAGTCCGAGGGTGGGGTGCTGTGATCTTGCGAGCTTGGCTTTGCGGGCGGCCTTTTTTGAGACGTCCAGTATTAACGCCAATACGCGCACTTGATCCTCGACGTGCATCCGCTCCATCGCGCGATCCAGCAACTCAAGGTTTTCAATTTTCCGACCACCCAGAGTGGTCCTAAGCAGGCGCGCTGCCTTCAAGGGGCTGTACTCCGTCCTTTCGCCACCTGCCCCAAGGATTTCCCTTAGTCCTGAAAGGCTGCCGATGAGACTCCGTTCATGACCAGAAAGGTTCGCGGCGTTGCTCATGTTCCAGCGTTTACAGCTTTACGGAGGACCTCGTCGCTGAGGTGAGCATACCGTGCCGTTTCTTTGGGACTCGCATGGCCTACAGTAAGGGCTGTGACAGACGCTGGTACGCCGTTATTCGCCTGGCGGGTTACGTAGGTGTGGCGCAGCGAATGAAAGGTTTTGCGGGAAAATTTCCGGATACGACCATCCTTCGCAGCCGAGCTGCTCGTCTCAACTTCTGCCTGTTCCATCAGAGCGATGAACTCCGTGGAAAGCCCGGCACGCCCTCCAATTTTTCTTCCGGCAAGGGTGGGGCAGACAAACTGGGACCTCTTTGCGGAACTCTTGCTGGCAAGATTGTCGAGGTGCGGAAGCAGGCGACCCGCGATGGGAACCTCAAGCTCTCGCCCCTTTCGACTTGTCTTCTCGGGCACGAAGCGAAGTCGCTCCTTGGAGAAATCGACCGCTTCCCACTTTAGGTTAACGGCGTCGCCCAGACGGAGGCCTTGAAACGCGCCTAGCCTGATAGCTGTCTCCCAGTCGGTTCCCTTTGTGTGGGTGAGCAACGTCTCCACTTCGGAATCGGAAAACGCATCCCGTTTTTCTGCGATCGCATCAGGAAGTTGAACGCCCGCTGCCGGATTCCGCTCAATGTGGCACAGGCGAATCGCGTGGTTAAGGGCGGCACGGAGGATTTTCGCATTCAGAACAATCGTGGTTCCGGACCTCCCTAGCTCCGAGTCTCGGTCAACGAACGCCTGCACGTCGGCGGTCGTTACCGCCTTTAAGTCCAAGGAGGCACGTTCGCCTAGGAGAGCGATGAATTCCTCCGTGATCTGTTTGTACCGTTCGATGGTCCCCGGCTTCCGCTTCAGGCTGGCTACCCACGAGCGTAGAAATTCGTCGGTGCGATTAAGGCCGATGCGCTTTCCGGTGTGTCTCTGCCAGAGGTCGCGCACGATTCGGTCAATCTGTGCCGCGGTCGGATTGTCGGTGCTAACCGTGGAACCTGCGCCTTCTAGCTCAAATGCCAGTCGCAGCGCCTTGGCCTTGTTCGTCTCCTTTGTGCTGCGGGCGAGCCATGTGCCATCGGGCGCCTTGAATCGGGCCATGTAATGCCTGCTTCCCTTTCGGAGATAGACGCTTGCCATGTAGCAAACTGTAACAAGTTGGGGATGTTCGTCAATGATTCCAGACTGCCATTCTACCAATGAGAAAATGTTTTGAGTCAGAGCCGGACCTATGCGCCGGTTCAATTCCGGCCCGCGCCTCCAATTTCCCGAACCCGCCGAGCGGGTTCGCGGTCCCCCCCCGGCCGGGGCCGCGGCGGCGGTCAGAAGGCCGCGCTGACGGTGAGGCGGTAGTTGCGGGGCTCGTTGAGGTAGACCCGGAGGTAGCCGTTCTCCTGCGCATTCAGGCGGCCGATGCCGACCAGATAGCTGTTGAACGCATTGCGGACGTTCAGCTGCACGTTCATCGGGAGCCGCCGGCCGGGGACGAGGAAGCGGTAGCCGGCGAAGGCGTCCGCGAAGAGGGTGGGGGTGCCCCAGATCTCGCGGCCGTCGACCTGCGAGATGCGCGTGAGGTTGCGGCTCTGGAAGCGGCCGGCACCGCCGATGAAGGCCCCCTTCAGCCGGCCCTCGGCGAAGCGGTAGCGCGCGGTCAGGTTGGCCTTGTAGGGGCGGGTGCCGAAGCCGCTGTTCTGGAGCGCCGCCATACTGTCGATGTTCTCGTGGGCGGTCGCCAGCTGCTGGTTGACCGTGGCGAGGAGCGCGGCATCGCCCGCCGCGGCGGCGCGCCAACGCGGCTCCCATTCCGCGAAGTAGCCGTAGACCTCCGCGAAGAAGTTCTCCCGGCGGCGCTGGGAGTAGGAGACCCCGAGGCGAAGGGTGAGCGCCTTGGTCGGATTGGCGATGAACTCGGCCTCCCAGCCCTTGGTGACCGCGTCGATCGTGGCCGCATTGTAGAATTTGAGCTCCGAATCGAACTGGGCCTGCGTGATGCGGCCCGCGGCGAGGAGGGCGTTGTAGATGTTGACCATCGCCGTGCCGCCGAGGGAGGTCGAGGTGTTGACGGACAACCCGTCGGGGATGATCGCGGCGTCCTTGGTCTGGCGCGTCTCATAGGCGCCGAGGCGGAAGAAGAGGCGGTCGTCGCCCAGCACATCGAGCATCAGGCCGACGTCCTGGCCGAGCCCCTCGGTGGGCGGGGGCGTCTTGCCGCTCGGCAGGACGGTGCGGTCGAGGCGCGGGGTGCCGCTGTTGCGGGACTCGTTGTAGAAGACGGAGAGGCGGGGCAGCACGTGGAGCACGGCGCCCGCGGTGAAGGTCACGGGGCGGTACTTGTTCACGGCGATCACGCCGTTGAAGTCCCATTCGTTGAGGGCGAAGCGGCGCGAGGTGTAGCGCGGGTCGCGGGGATCGGTGATGCGCGCCTGGTCGTAGGTCTGGAACTCGATCGGGTCGACGCGGTAGCCGAGGGTGGTGACGAGGCGTTCCCGCAGCCAGAAGCTCTGCGCGGCGAGCATCAGCGAGCGGGCCTCCTGGATCGTGTGGGAGTTGGAGCGGGTGCGGGCCGCGAAGTGCGAGCGGTAGGTGTTCGCGCCGAGGGTGAACTCCGGGATGGTCTGGGTGGGGTCGCCGGCGAAGTAGGTGTCGAAGCGGCCCTCGGTCACGTAGCGGCGGCGCCACGGCTGGTTGGCGGCGGCCTCCGGGTTGGCGGCGTTGGAGATGGCGAGGTTGTCCTGGTTCACCAGGATCTCGTTCTGCCAGCGGCGGACGCGGTCCTGGCGGGTGAACTCGGCGAGGCCGGCGAGGCGGTGGCGGCCGAACCAGCGGCCGAAGTCGGGTTCCCAGGCGGCGCTCAGCCGGTAGATCTCGTTGCGGTCCTTGAACGGGTCGCGGCTCCAGTTGTCCTCCAGGTAGAGCTGGCGCACGCGCGGGTTGGGCACGACGGCGAGCGCGGCGTTCGGGACGTTGGGGTTGGGGTCGCCGGTGAGGAAGAGGTTGGGGTTCACGTTCCCCCGCGTGAGGATGCGGTTGACGTTGTGGAAATAGGCGAACTCCGCGACGACGGTGCGGGAGAAGCGCTGTTCCACCTTGAGCTGCCACTCGTTGAAGTTCTGCGTGCGGACGCCCCCCGGGCCCGTGAGGTTGTACGCGTAGCCCATCAGCGCGGGGGAGACGAGGGTGTTGCTCGGCGCGCGCTGGCTGAACAGCTCCGAACGGAGGTTGTAGACGGCGTTGTCCTGCCCGACGAAGGTGTAGCGGTTGGCGGTGCCGAAGGCGGTGGTGGCGGGGATGGCGGCGCCGTCGGCGACCGGCCGGCCGGCGTCGAGCCAGGAGGTGACGGAGTTGGTGGCGTTCCAGGGGAGGGAGATGTTGTTGGCGGAGTCCCCGCCCTGGTAACTGCCGCGGATCGCGGTCCGCGCCCACGGCTGATAGCTGAAGGCGGCGGTGAGGCGGCGCTGCTCGTTGAGGTCCCATTTGCGCCAGCCCTTGGCGTCCTGGTACAGCCCGAGCAGGCGGAGGCCGAGTTGGCCGCGGATGAGCACCTGGTTGTGGTCGACCTCGTGGCGGAAGTAATCCCAGGAGCCGACGACCGACTTGGCGCTGGTGGCGTTGCGGCGGAGCTGGGCGAACTTGCTGGAGAGGGCGACCGTGCCGCCGGGGGCGCCGAGGCCGAAGAGGATGGAGTTGGGGCCGCTCGCGATCTCGGCGCGCTCGATGTTGTAGAGGTCCACGGGGACCGCGGACTGCGCGTAGTTGACCGAGGAGGAGCCGGCGACGCCGCGGACCCGGAAGCGGAAGTCGTTGCCCGTGGAATCGCGGCCGGGCGGGTTGTTGAAGCCGTTGGTGGAGTCCTCGACCTCCCGCTCGACGTTGGTGGCGTAGGCCAGCATCGACTCGAGGTCGGTGGCGCCGATGTCGGAGAGAAATTCCTTGGTGAAGGGCGAGACGGCGGCGGGGGTGTCCTTCAGCTTGGCGTTGAGGCGCGAGCCGCTGGTGGTGTTGGCCGCCTGGTAGCCGGAGTCCTCCTCCGGGCGCACCTCGAAGGGGGAGAGGGCGATGGGCGCCTCGCTGGCGCCCGGGGCCGCTGGCCGCGGGGCGGGCGCGGTCTGGGCGCGGGCGGGGGCGCACAGCAGGGTGGCCGCCACGAGGGCGAGGGCAGCGAGGGGGGCGGGGAGGGGAAGGGGGCGGGTC
>VHCY01000208.1 GCA_016871595.1 Verrucomicrobiota bacterium | reverse complement strand
GTCGGAGGGGCGGGATGGGTCAGAAGAAGAAGAACCGCTTCTTCTTCGGCTGCTCCTGACCGGGAGCGGGCGCCGGGGCGGGTTGGCCGGAAGCCTTGGCCTCGACCTCGGCGAGGCGGCCCTTGGCGCGGGTGGCGATCGCGGACTCGGGGTAAGCGGTGATGGCCTCGTTGTAGAACACCCTGGCCGCCTTGAAGTTGGAACGCTTGTAGAAGTAAAAGTCGCCCATCCGCATCTTGCTCTCGGCGAGCATCGTCTTCATCCCGTCGAGACCCTTTTCCGCGGTGCCGACGTTCGTGTCGCCCGGGAAGAGGAGCATGAAGTCGGTGAAGTAAGTGATGGATTCCTTGGTCGCGCCGTGGTCGTAGTAGGGGCCGTCGACGAGCGATGCGTGGGTCTGAGCGAGCTTCAGGTAGGCGTCGGGGGCGAGGAGGCTCTGCCCGTAGTTGTTGATCATCCGGTCGAGCGCATCGATCGCGTTCTCGGTGTTGCCGAGCTTCTGGTGCCCGCGGGCGATGTTCATCAGGGCGAGCGGCGCGTAGTCGCTGTACGGCGCGTTCGCGAGGATGGTCTCGAAGAACTCCAGGGCCTTGTCGCGCTGGGTGAAGCCGGGCAGCATTCCCCAGAGCATCCGGCCGCGCACCCCGTCGAGGAGGGCGCTGGCGATCCGGTACTGTTCCCCGACGATCTCGTTGAAGCGACGGGTGTTAGGGTAGCGGGAAAGGACCTGTTGATAGTCCTCGAAACCTTTCGCGTAATCGCCGAGTGAGAGGCGGAGCCGCGCGGAGCGGTAGAGGGCCTCCGGGGCGTAGATCGAGTTCGGGTACTTTTTCGCCACCGCTTGGTAGGTGCGGACCGCGCTGCGCTTGCTGCCGCCCTCCTCGGAGTCGCGGGCCCGGTTCATCTGGTCGAGGGCGTTGCGGCCATCCGCTCCGGCCAGTCCGGAGAGGGCCCCGCCCTCGACGCGCCAGCCGGATTCCTTGGTCCAGACGAGTTCACCCCGGGCGACCGGAACCGCCACGCCCAGCAGGCAGGCGATGATGCTGAGGGCGGGAAACAGCCGGACGGGAAAGAGATACTTCACGGGAGAATCACCAGCGAAGCAGGGCACTTCCGTAGGTCAAGCCCGCCCCAAAGGCCACGAGCAGCACGAGGTCGCCGCGGCGGATGCGGCCGGCGCGGTGCGCCTCGTCCAAGGCGAGGGGGATCGAGGCGGCGGAGGTGTTGCCGTAGCGGTCAAGGTTCACGAAGAAACGATCCGGCGGCAACTCGAGGTACTCCGCGATGGCGTCGATGATGCGCTGGTTGGCCTGATGGGGAATCACGAGCGACACCTGATCCGGACGCACCCCCTGTTGTTCCAGGATCTCGCGCGCGGCGTCGTCCATCGCGCGGACCGCCAGCTTGAAGATCTCCTTGCCCCGCATCCGCAGGAAAGGGCCACGTTCGCCGGGCACCGGTGGTGGGACGCACAGCAGCTCGACGTTGGCGCCGTCGCCCCCGAGGCGGGTGCCGAGCAGGCCGCGCCCCGGCTCGTCGCTGGTGCCGAGGACCACCGCCCCGGCGCCGTCGCCGAAGAGCACGCAGGTGGTGCGATCCTGCCAGTCCACGATCCCGGAGAGCTTTTCCGCCCCGATCACGAGCGCGTGCCGGTAACGCCCGGAGGTCAGCAGCGCGGCGGCCGTGTCGAGGGCGTAGATGAACCCGGAGCAGGCGGCATTGAGGTCGAAACAGGCGGCGTGCGTGGGCACACCGAGCTTCCGCTGCACGTGGCAGGCGCAAGCCGGCACCGGGGTGTCGGGCGTGATCGTAGCGACGATCAGCAGGTCGATGTCCGCCGGGGTGAGACCCGCTTGGGCGAGGGCCGGGAGCGCGGCCGCGACCGCGAGGTCCGAGGTCTCCGTGGCGGGCGACGCGAGCCGGCGCTCCCGGATGCCAGTGCGGGTGCGGATCCACTCGTCGGACGTCTCCACCTGGAGCGCCAGATCGTTGTTGGTCACGACCCGTTCCGGGGCGTGGGAACCGGTGCCGAGGATCACGGTGGAACGCATCGTCATCGACGAGTAGGGGGCGGGCGGCGGCGGGAGTTCCCGCTCAGGCCGCGGCCGGGGTCGCGAGCATCTGGTTCGCGCGGGCGATGTCCGCCTCGATGTGGCGGTTCATATCCGCGTGGAGGATCTCGCCCGCCGCCTTGAGCGCGCTGACGATGGCGTGGCGGTTGGAGGAGCCGTGGGCCTTGAGGATGTTGCCGTTGAGGCCAAGGAGCGGGGCGCCGCCGTAGCGCTCGGGGTTCATCCGCTCCTTCAGGGAACGGAACGCGCCGCGCGCGAGCAGCGCCCCCGTGGCGCGGAGCGGGTTGGCCCGTAGTTCCTCCTTCAGCAGGTGCGAGAAAAACTTCACCAGCGACTCCCAGCTCTTGATCATGATGTTGCCGGTGAAGCCGTCGCACACGACCACGTCCACCTGGTCAGTGAAGACCTGGAAGCCCTCGATCGGGCCGACGTAATGGATCAGGTCGCCGAGGCGCTTCAGCTGCTCGTGGGTTTCCGTGATCAGGGCGGTACCCTTGCCCTCCTCGGTCCCGATGCTCATCAGGCCGACCCGCGGACGCTCCAAACCCAGCATCACGCGGCAATAGTGGCTACCGAGGATCGCGTTGTGGACGAGGTACTCGGTCTTGGCCTCCGGGTTGGCGCCGGCGTCGAGCAGGACAAAGTGCCCGCCCCGCCGGGGACCGATGGCGGCCAGGGCGGGTCGGGAGACGCCCGCCATCGTGCGCAGCTTCAGGGTGCCTCCGGCCATCAGCGCCCCGGTGTTGCCACACGAGACGACGACCGAGGCGGCGCCGGACTTCACGAGTTCAATGGCCCGCACCATCGAGGCGTCCTTCTTGCGCTTCAACGCCTGCATCGGCTTGTCGGTCATCGTGATGACCTCGCTGGCGTGCAGGAGCTGGAGGCGGTCATCCGGCACCAGTTGCTCCTGGCGCAGGAGGCCTTCCAGCACGGCCGAATCGCCGACGAGGGTGATCGGCGGCAGTTGGGGCAGGGAGGTGCGGGCGAGCTTGACGGCCGCCACCACCTCGACGGGACCGAGGTCGCCACTCATCGCGTCCACCGCGATGCGGGCCTCGGCGGTCGGGGGGGAGCCCATCGCCTGAAGGGGGAGGAACGGGGTCGAGCCGGCGGGCTCAGACCTCGACGTTCAGCACCTGGCGGCCGCGGTACATCCCGTTCTTCGGGTTCACGCGGTGGGGGCGGAAGGCGGTGCCGTCGGTCGGGTCCTTGGCGAATTCCGGGGCCTTGAAGGCGTTGGCCGCACGGCGGTTGGCGCTGCGGCGTTTGGACTGCTTGCGTTTCGGATTGGCCATGGGAGGAAAGTTGGGAGGTGGGGCGGAGCGCGGGAGCCGCGGTGCGCGAAAGGAAAAGGGTTCGGTTGTAGGCGGTCGGTCCAACGGGCGTCAAGCGCCTTTCCCCGCCGGGCCGCCGGGGCTCAGAGGTCCTGGAGCGCGATGAAGGCGCCGCCGTGGAGGTAGGTCACGGTGCGCATTAGGTTGGCGAAGCGCAGCCCGGTGTTCCCCATTGAGAACTGGTAGCGGATGGTCGTGGGGAAGCCCACCGCATTGATCGTCACCGCGCGGGCGCCCTGCTCGTTGGCCGGATTGAGCTCATCCAGCCGGCGGATCACCTCGTCGGCCGATTGCGGCGAGTTGAACTCGTCCCCGAACACGAAGATGCCCATCCGCATCCCCGCGTTCTCCTTGTCGTGGAGGAAGCGCATCGCGTTGTAAATGCCGGGGACGGGATTGCTGACGGTGTCCTGGTCATAGCGGCGGAGGGTGCGCTTGATGGCCTCGCGGGTCTGGGGCGAGTCCGGCAGCCAGCCCGCGGTGCCGCTGCCGCGGCGGCCGAGGATGAAGCGGCCGTCGCCGTCGATGAGTTGGATGCCCTGCACATTGGGGTAGGCGTCGAGGACGGACTCGATGGTGCGGATCACGACCGGCCAGAGGCCGCCAAAGTTTGGGTCGCGCATCGACCCGGAGGTGTCGACGACGAAGGCGAGGAAATTGCTGCCCACGGGCAGGCCGACCGGGGCGGGCGGGACCTCCTTCAGCACCAACTCGTGGTCGGGCTTGCGCTGCCGGGCGGCGATCTCCTTCCGCAGTTCGTCCAGGTCCACGAGGAGCGCCTGCTGGCCGCGTTTCTCCTGCTGGAGGCTGCGTTCCAGCTGATCAATCATCGCCTGGAGCGAATCCTGGCGCCGGCGCGCCTCCTCCAGCCGGGGGGCGATGCGCTGCTGGTCGCGCCGCGCCTCGAGTTGGGCCGCCTCGATCCGGGTCAGCGCCGCGGCCTGTTCCGCCAGGGCTCGCTGCAGGGCGAGCAGCACGTCGAGTTGCTCGCGCTGCCGGGAGCCGATGCTGATCACGAAGATCAGGATGATCGCCCCGAAGCCGCAGCAGATGCAGTCGAGGAACGACAGGCTGAAGATCTCACTTTGGCGGCGGCGGATCACGTGTCGGGCCAGGTTTTGGACGGGCTCACGAGGGCGCCCTTGGTGGCGTTGGCCAGTTCCCAGAACAGTCCCGGGGCCCCGGGATCGCCGGTCAGGAGCGGGAACAGGATCGTGCTGACCGGTACCCTCGGGGGCAGTTGGCGCGCGGCGATCTCGAAGAAAC
>VHCY01000207.1 GCA_016871595.1 Verrucomicrobiota bacterium | reverse complement strand
ACCTGCCGCAACTGCTCTTCGGCCCCCGCGAGCACCCGGATTCGGCGGACGAGCACCGGATGACCGAGCCGACCCAGCCCTGGCGGCTCGACAACGGCACCTGGGTCCGGCTGTACCGCGACCAGGGGACGATCCACGGGAAGTCGCGGGCGGAGATCGAGGACTCCCGGCCGCGGCGCCACTACGCGTCCTTCTCCCTCGACGACGGGCGCACCTGGACCGCGCCGACGCGGACGAACTTTCCGGATTCGGGCGCGCGCGCCAACGCCGGCCGCCTGCCCGACGGCCAGTACTACGTGATCAACAACCCGCTGCCGATCCCGGCGCGCCAAGGGGGCCGCGCGATGCTCGCGATCTCACTCTCGCGGGACGGGCTCGTCTTTGACCGGATGGCGGTGCTCCGTTTCCTCGCGCCGCCGCAGCGTCACGAGGGCGCGGCCAAGGGCGCAAACGGGTTCCAGTACCCGCACAGTGTGATGGTCGGCGCGCACCTCTGGGTGATCTATTCCGTCAACAAGGAGGATATGGAGGTCGCGCGTGTCCCGCTGGCGGAGTTGCAGGCCTTCGGCACCGGCACGCCCGCGACGCCCGCCCCCGGCCGGCGCGCCAAGCGGGCCAAGGATCGCTGAAGGTGGGGCGCCCTTGGTCGGGTCGATCGCCTCCAATTAAAATCTGTCCGGCTTAGCCGGCCGCCAGCGCGAGGGCGAGCGGGGCGCGGAGCGTCCAGGCGGCGGTGCGGATCCAGTTCGTGCGGACGAGGCTTTCGATGGCGGTGGGATCAGGGCCGTTGGCCAAGCGCCGGTGCAACGGCACCTGAAGGGAGGCGGTCGAGGCCCAGATCATCCCGAGCAGCGCGAGTGCGGTCCAGGCCAGCGGACCGCCGCGGGCCGCGAGCGCGAGGGCGAGGCCGAGTTCCGCGAGCATCACAGGTCCGACGACCCATCCGGTCCGCCGCGCGTGTTCGCGGGCATAGGCTGCCACCTCTTCGGCGGGGAGGCGGCGGAGGAGCGGGTAGTGGACGAGCTGCACGAACCAGATCAGCCCGGTCATAAAGAGCGTCGCGGCCGCGTGGGCGGGGGCGAACAGGGCGGAGGGATCCATCGGGCGGACAGGTCGGCGCGCCGCCGCGCGGCGTCAAGGCGTGCTTATGGGCCCGCCGGGCGTTCAGAACGCATCGCCGAGTTCCGCGAGGAAGAACTCCAGTTGGTCCGCCCGGTAGCCACCCGCTTCGGCGATCGCGTGCAGGAGCCGCACGTAGCCGGGGTAGAGCCTCGCCGCCGCGGGGCCGGCGAGATCCCCCAGCTCCGCGAGCTCGGTCCAGCGTTGCCGGCCGCAGATCCGCCGGATGCGCGCGTCGAGGATCAGCGCCGGCCGGCCCTCGACCTCCTGCCCGAGGAAGTGCGCGAGCCGCGAGGCGGCTGCGAGGCCGGGGAGGCCCGCGGCCGCGAGGGTGTTCCGGTAGTCCGGCCAGCAACGCGCCGGCGGCACGGCCGCCGCGGTGATCGCCGGCAGCCGGGCCAGCCAGCGGTGATCGCCGGGCCGCGGGCTTCCGCTGAGCAGCGCGGCGAGGACGCGGAGCCCGGGGGCGGGGTCGCCTTGGCGCAGCCAGCCGCGGGGGATCCGGATGGCGGGGCGCCCGGCAAACAGCGCGTCGTGGAGCGCGGCCTGACCCGCCCGCGCGCAGGGTTCCCGCCACGGCTGGGCAGCAACCTCGGGCGCGTGATCGTCGACCGGCAGGGCCGCGATCAGGCGTTGAAGGGGAGGGTGGGCGAGATACGGCATCGGCGCGGGCCATTCTCGCAGGTCACCCCGGTCAAGGGCGGGCCGAGGTCGGCGCGGGCCGGAAAAAACCGCCACCAAGCGGGTTCGCGCTTGCGCACCGTCGCATCTTGGACATCCGGCTGTCTGACACCCTTCCTCCCGATGCCCTCCCGTCCTCGTCCTCGTCCCCTTTCCCATCCCCGTCCCGCGGCCCCGGTGGCCGCCGGCGCGCGCCGGCCCGGCCCCGCCCGGCCCGGCCACAGCCCGAACCGTCCCGCGCTCGCGCGGATGCTCGAGATCCACCAGGCCCTCTGCCAGGGGCCGTCCCCCGGCCAGCGCCTCAACTGCGCGACGCTCGGCCGGCAACTCGACTTCAGCGCCAAGACCGTGCACCGCGACCTGACCTATATGCGGAACGAGCTCGGGCTGCCGGTCGAGTACGACGAGCAGGAGAAGTCCTACTCGTACCCCTCGCCCGACGTGCCGTTCCCGGCGGGACACAACCTGAGTCAGGAGGAGCGGATCGCACTGTCGGTGGCGCGGCAGGCGCTGGCGGTGTTCCGGGGGGTGAACTTCGCGGCGCAGCTGGCGAGCGCCCACGACAAGCTGTTTGGGGGTCTGCTCACCGAGCACGGCCTGAGCCTCGAGGGCGACCTCGGCGAGTACCTCAGCGTCCGCACCCCGGGCGCGGGCATCGCGGACCCCAAGGTCTTCAAGGCGGTCGTCACCGCCCTCCTGCAGCGGCGGGAACTGCGGGCACGCTACCAGGCCAAGGGCCGGCCCGCGGCGACGCCTCGGCGCCTGGCCCCCTATCACCTCGCCTGCGTCGACGCGCGCTGGGTGCTGGTGGCGCGAGACCTGGAGAAGGATGCCGTGCAGACCTACATCCTCGCCCGTCTGAGCGAGCCGGTGGTCGCGGCCGAGACCATCCAGCGGCCGGTGAAGTTCGACGTGGCGGCCTACCTCGGGGCGTCCTTCGGGGTGTGGACCGGTCGCGGCGAGATCGTGGTGCGCCTGCGACTCAGCGCGGACGCGGCCCACCACGTGCGGGAACGGCACTGGCACGTGACGCAGCAGGTCACCGAGCGCCCGGCCGGCGAGGTGGAGGTGGGCTTCAAGCTCAGTGACCTGCACGACGTGACCCGCTGGGTGCTGGGGTTCGGGGCCGACTGCCTCGTCGTTGAGCCGGCGGAACTCCGCGACGCGGTGGCGGCGGAGGCCCGCGCGATGCTGGACGGCAGCCGCTTCCGCGGGGCGGCCGCTTGACAGACCTCAAGCGGTGGGACCAAGGTAACACCGTGAGTGTGACCATAACCGTGAAGACCCGTGCCGACCAGAAGCGCCGGCTCAGTGCGGCGGCCCGCAAATCCGGACAGAGCCTCTCCGCCTACCTGCTCTCCAGCGCGCTCACGCGGGAGCAGCTGAATGAGCCGAATGCGGCGAGGCGTGGCCGTCGCCCCGACTACCACGCGGAGGCCGTCACCGCCCACGGCGACCGGTATCTGGCGGTTCGACTGGTGGATTCCTTGGAGCGGTGAGCGTCTACGCGGATACCTCGTTCGTCCTCTCTTGGTTCATTCCCGACGCCAACCATTCCCGGGCGGTGTCGCTCGTTGCGGCGTGCAAGGGCCCGGCCGGCTTGCCTTGGACACCCTGGAACGGGGTCGAGTTCAACAACTCTCTCCGCGCCTTGGTGGCGCGAGGGCTCCTTTCGCCAACGGTGCCGCTGCAGGTGGGGCGCCAACTTCGGTCCGCATTCACCGCCGGGGATCTGGTGGCAGCCCCCTTGCCAGTCTACCGCTGGTGGGCGCAGGCGGAGGAATTATCGCGAACGCATACCGCACGCCTCGGAGTCCGCACGCTCGATCTGCTGCACGTGGCCGCTGCTCTGGTGCAAGGTGCGGACCAGTTCCTGACTTTTGACCAGCGGCAGCGTGGACTCGCCGAGGCGGCGGGTCTGCGGGTCGGGCCCTGAGCCGGACTCCTCCAGTTGGACGGGTCGCCCCGAGTCGATTTGGCGGCACCCTTCGGTCTGCGTCAGCCGCTCCACGTACCCTCCGGGTATGCGTCGGGCTTCCTCGACCGTAATCTGCTCGCCATCTCGCCCCGCTGCTCAGCCGCCAACTGCAGGAGTCCGGCTGAGTGCCGCCCAGCGGATGCTTGAACCACCCTTGGCTTCCGGTCCTAGCGCCAGGCGATCGCGTAGCGCGCGGGGCCGGTCTCCCGGCCGACCACCACGAGCGTCCCGCGGGCCGCGTCGTACGTCCAATCGGCGCCCGGCGCGAGCGCGATGCCGTTCCGGGTCACCTCCCGGGGCGCCCGGGGCACGAGCACGCGCAGCAGGTGCGGCTCGCCGCGGCCGGAGAGGTCCACCCGCACCGGATCCCCCGCGGTCAGCTTGACGGTGGTCGCCTCCGGTTCGGGGTGGCTCTCGGGGTGCCACAGGGTGAAGCGGCCGTCCGCGCCCGGATGAATGAGCCACGTGCGGAAGCCAGCCGACGCCCGGTCACCCAGCCCGGTATAGTCGCGGGTCACGTTCAGCGGCACGAGCGCCCCGGCGCGCAGGTAGACGGGGTACTCGTCGAGCGGGAATTCGCGCGTGATCCGCGCCGGACCCCGCGTGTCCGGCTCCGCGGGCCGGAAGAGGTAGCGCCAATCGCCCGGCGGGAGCGTCACCTCGCGCCGCAGCGAGTCCGCGTGGATCGGGGCCACGAGGAAGTCGTCGCCGAGGAGGTAATGGAAGTTGCCGGCCGCCGCGGGGCGCATCAGCGGGGGGCCGCCGCGGTGGCAGTCGACCACGTGGGAATAGAGGTACGGCACCAGCTCCGTGTGGAGCCAAGAGAACTTGCGCACGATCTCCAGTTCCGCGGGGGAGCGGAGCCACAGGCGGCGTTCGCCGTGCCCGCCGTTGAGGAAGAGCCCGCAGAAGGCCGAGAACTGGGCCCA
>VHCY01000206.1 GCA_016871595.1 Verrucomicrobiota bacterium | reverse complement strand
CGTGCATCAGGCGGGCCACGGGCCCAAGCCAAGGTCGCAATCATCCCCTCTCCCGCCGGTGCCGCCGCACCCGCACCCCGCCAGGGGCTTCCCAACCCGCGCCCTCGCGCGCACCCTACTCACCCAGACATTGCTTTAAAAAGAAACCAACCAATCCCCCTTCGGCCTTGACCAAGCCGGCTTCATAGCAGCTGGGGCGCGACGCCCCGGTAATCGCAGACGGGAACACATTCCGCCACTTCCTCATCCCCCTGATCCACCCACCCCACCGGCGTCTATAGACGCCACGCACGGCTCCGCTCTCTCCCTCAACCCCTTTGCGCCTCTTGTGAGCGATGCCCTCCCCCGGTCCAATTCCTCGGCCCCAAGACGCAACGAAGCCCGGCGGAATCGAATCCAGCCGGGCTTCGCGGACGAACCCTTCGCCATTCCCCCACCCCGACGGCTACCTCCTCGCGGCTACGGACGCCGCCTGTTGCGTTTAAACACCATCTCACCCAAACACCCTCCACTCAGTGTTCGAGAAATCAGGGCAAACCCAGCCTGACACCGTCCCTCGCGCCACCGTCTATCCCCCCACCGCCTAGCATCACTCTTCGGTGGTGCAGGCGCACCGTTTCTCTGCGAAAGTAATTTCCCCATCAGCTAGCCGGCCCCGCCGGCGCTGAGACCACCAAGTCGGAGAGCGTTCCGAGCAACTGCTCTAGCCCCGGGTCCCCCGCAAGTTCCTCCAGCGGCCGCGGGCTGGAGATGCGCAGAAAGAACTGCTCCGGCGGACCAGTGAAAATCTGGCGAAAGCCGTCCTGCAACCACCGCGAAGCGTAGCGCAGCAGATCGCCCCGGAACCCGTAGGCGGAGGACCTGCCGTTCTGCAGGTGCCAATACCACACGTGAACGACCTCTCCCCCGGGCGAGCCGAAACGCCTTTCCTCGACCGGACCGAGCCCCGCCGCCGCTCCGCGAAGCGCGGCCCGCGACCGCCATTCGAGACATGTCCACCCGGCCAACACCCAGCAATTGTCGGGCGAATGGCTAGCGACCGACTGCGCTGGCATCAAGCCTGCCGACCAATACGCGCCGTAGAACGTGAATACCTGCGCGCCCCGCTTGAATTCGCGGTACACATAAGAATCGAAGTTCAGGATCCCTCGCACGGCCTCGACCACGGTTTCCGTCTCGCCGAGCGGTAATTCCCGCGTCGCCCAACCCGGCAAGGCCGCCGGTAGCGCTCGCGCCAAGTCGACTTTCCTGACGGCCGCGACCGGGCGCCGCAAACCCGCCGCCACCCCACTTGCGAGGATGCATGCCATCGCGACCAGCAGCCCCAGCTTAGCCTTGTTTCCGCTCATCGCAGGTCAGTCGAGGTGCGGCGAGTACTCGGGAACCAGCTGCTTTAGCGCCGACTTAAGCTGGTTCGGCTCCATCGCGTGCAGTTGCGACTCGAGGGCCAGTAGTCCGGAGACATCCAGCGCAGCCTTGGCCGTGAACCGCATGATCCGGGGATGCGCCGTCGGCGCGTACTCCTCGGTGTGGTGCTGCAGCTCCTCAAAGAGCTTCTCCCCGGGCTTCAGCCCCGAGAACACGATCTCGATGTCCTCCCCCACCCGGTAACCGCTCAACTCGATCATCTGCCGCGCCAAATCCACGATCTTCACCGGCTGACCCATATCCAGAACGAAGATCTCGCCACCCTGACCCAAGACGAAGCTCTGCAACACCAGCCCCACCGCCTCCGGAATCGTCATGAAATAACGCGTCACGTCCGGATGCGTCACCGTCACCGGCCCGCCTTGGCCGATCTGCCGCTTGAAGATCGGGATCACACTGCCCGACGACCCAAGGACATTGCCAAATCGGACGGCCGAAAAACGGGGGGCCGAGCGATGGACGATGGCCGCTGTCCCGGCAGATGACGCCCCCAAAGCAATACCCCCCTCAGAATTCGGCTCATCTCCTTTGCCCCTTAACCCTTCACCCATTTCCGCCCCACTCCCGTTTCCCCCTCCCTCCCTCGCGACGTCCATCACCAACAATTCCGCCAGGCGTTTCGTCGCGCCCATCACGTTTGTCGGATTAATCGCCTTGTCGGTCGAGATGAGCGTAAAGGCTTCGACGCCGTGCGCCGCCGCGATTTCCGCGAGCTGACGCGAGCCAAACGCATTGTTGCGGATCGCCTCCGCCGGCTGGCGCTCCATCAGGAAGACGTGCTTGTGCGCCGCCGCGTGGAACACCACCTGCGGGCCATACCGCCGGAAAATCGCCTCCATCCGCGGCCGGTCGAGGACATCGGCCACCAGCGGCGCGATCGTGCCGCCAAATCCTTGCTCGTTGAGCTCCTGCTCGATCAGAAACAGCGCCGCCTCGCTTTGGTCCACCAACAGCAGGCGCTCTGGATTGAGCGCCGCGATCTGCCGGCCGAGCTCGCTGCCGATGCTGCCACCCGCGCCCGTCACCAGCACCACCTTGCCCGCAAGGGCCCGGCGAATGCCCGCGGAATCGATCTCCACCGCCGATCGGCCCAGGAGATCCTGCACCTCGACCGGCCGCACCCGACTGGTCTTCACCCGCCCCGCCGCCAACTCCTCCAACGAGGGCACGATCTCCACTTTCAGTCCATGGGTCGCCGCCGCCGCCAGCACCTCGCGAATGCGCCGCGCGGGAGCCGAGGGCATCGCGATCACCACCTTGTCCAATGCCTTCGCCACCCCTTGCTCCGCCAGCAGCTCCGGCCGGCCCGCCACCGGCACGCCGTGCACCAGCTTGCCGTGCTTGGTCTGGTCGTCATCAAGAAAAATCACCGGCCGGAACCCCCGCGCCGGGTGGCTCAGGAATTCATTCGCGAGCTGCGCGCCAACATCCCCCGCCCCGATGATCGCAATGCGCTGCAACGCCCGTCCCGGCGTCCGGCCCGCGCCACTCAGACGCTCCCGGTACAACCGCGCCGCCAGGCGGCCGCCGCAGAGGACGCCAAACGCCAGCATGAAATCCACCAGCAGCACGCCGCGGGGCGCCCCGAATTCACTCCAACCCAGCGACCGCGGCAGCAGCAGCACTCCGCTCGCCACCGCCATCGCCCCGACCAGCCGGTTCAGATCCGGCAGACTGAAGTACGTCATCAACGAGCCGAACTGGCGGAACAGCACCAACGTCCCGAGTTTCAGCCCGATCACCCACGGCAACAGCCGCACCCGCTCGACCTGCTGCTCCGGCGGCACGAGGAATTCGAACCGCACCTCGTAGGCCGCATAAAAACTCGCCCCGATGATGCCCGTGTAAATGCCCGTCAAAGCCAGCGTCCGCCGCAGCTGCGCGCCGTCGGACGGAATGTGTGATTGGATACCGAATCGGGGCATGACTCCGACGCTAGGTGACAACCGGTTGAAGTGGGAAGAGAAAGTTCGGGGAGGGCGGAAGACGGGGAAAACCGGGGAGACGTGCGAGACGGAGCTTGGGCCCACGGAACACTCGGAAATCACGGAACGACCTCGACCCGGTCGCCAACGGCGACCGTAAACTCCCTCTTGGCTCCGCGCGCCTGCGGACCGATTCACCAATCCGGCCAAAGCGGTGCCCTCTCACGCCTTTTTCAGAGGCTCGAGTTCCCGACTCCTGCTTGGCGGCGCTACCGAGCGACCGAACCTGCCATGCCACTCAAACGCTTAAAACGCTCGGTCTCGCCCGTCACCGTTTCGTTGGTCTCTCCCAGACGGAAGGACCAAGGGACTAATGGACCAAGGGACAAAAGGCCGAGTCTATCGCCCCACGCCAATCGCCTCTCGCCCGGCTCGCTCCGCGTCCCGCCGCGCTCTCCTGTTACACGCTACCCGCCACTCCCGTCAGCGCCTCCGCACGCCCGGTTCAGCCAATAGGAGTTCGCGGAGAACCGCGGAGAAGTTTCCGTCGACCAAACCTAGCGGATCTAAATCCGAGAACTAACCTCGTCCGCGGCGTTACCTCTTGCGTCCCGCCCCCTTCCGGAAGGTCCGTAGAGTTGAACGTTGCGTCCTGACCCCCTCAGATCAGCCCGATGCGTTGTTGTGGAACCTGCTCGGTTTTCCGTCCGACGGTCACGCGTTCCCGGTAGAGCCGCGTGCCGAGGCGCATCGCGCAGACGGCGGCCAACGCCAGCAGGTAGTCGGTCAACAGCGCGCCACGCGGAGTCGACAAAGTGGGGCTCAACAGCCGCAGCGCATAAATCGCGATACTCGAGCCCGTCAGCGCCCAGACAACCCGCATCAAGTCCGGCACGCTGAAGTAGGCCAGCATGCTCCCGAGTTGGCCCACGGCGACGAGCGCGGCCAGCTTGAACCCCACCGCGAGGCCGAGCAACCGCAGCCGTTCCTGCTGATAAGTCTCCGGCACGAGGAAATCGAACCGCACCTCGTAGGCTAGGTAGAAGCTCGCGGCCATGATAGCCGCATAAATCGCCGCGAGCACGAGAGCGCGCCGGTTGCGGGGGAGATCGGAGAAAAAATTGGACACGGACGGGAGCGGCTACTTGCGGGCCACCGCCGAAGGGCCGGCGGGCGGCGGTTGGGCGGCGGTCGGCTTGAACGCAGGCATGGTGGCATCGCCCGGGGCACTGATGCCGTCACGGGTGAGCACCGTGGTGAATGTAAGCAGCAGGATTTTCACGTCGAGGAGGAAACTCCGGGTCTCGACGTAGCGCACATCCCACTCAAACTTCTCCTCCCACGTCAGCGCATTGCGCC
>VHCY01000205.1 GCA_016871595.1 Verrucomicrobiota bacterium | reverse complement strand
GGAGGGCTCGCGATGAAGGGGATCATTCTCGCCGGCGGCACCGGCAGCCGCCTCTGGCCCGTCACGCACGTGGTGAGCAAGCAGCTGCTCCCCGTGTACGACAAGCCGATGGTGTTCTATCCGCTGTCGGTACTGATGCTCGCCCAGATCCGCGAAGTCCTCCTGATTTCGACGCCGTCGGACCTGCCGCGCTTCCGCGACCTCCTCGGCGACGGGTCGAAATGGGGAATGCGGATTGAGTACGCGGAGCAGGCGACGCCGAATGGATTGGCGCAGGCCTTCGTGATTGGGCGCGACTTCGTCGGCGACGGAAGGGTGTGCCTGATTCTTGGCGACAACATCTTCTATGGCGACACGATCACGGGCCTCCTGCGAGAGGCGGCCGCGCAGGAATCCGGCGCGACCGTGTTCGGCTACCATGTCATGGACCCAGAGCGGTATGGCGTGGCCGAGATGGACGCGGCGGGCACGGTACTGAGCATCGAGGAGAAGCCAAAGGTTCCCCGCTCCAACTACGCGGTGGCCGGGCTCTACTTCTATGACAACGACGTCCTTGAAATCGCGCGGCAGTTGAAGCCATCGCCGCGCGGCGAATACGAGATCAGCGACGTGAACCGGGAGTACCTGCGCCGCGGAACGCTGCGCATGCGGGTGATGGGGCGGGGCACGGCGTGGCTCGATACGGGCACGCATGACACCCTGCACGAGGCATCGAGCTTCGTGGCTACGATCGAGAAGCGGCAAGGACTCAAGATCGCGTGCCCCGAGGAAATCGCGTATCGCAACCAATGGATCACGGTCGAGCAGCTCGCCAAGCTCGCCGAGCCGATGAAATCGAATCCATACGGCCAATACCTCAGTCGTGTCGTCGGCGACGGATCGTGACGGCCTCGAGCGCCTCCCCGGCGCTCCCGATCATTCCAGGAGTAACTCCGCTTCATGAATGTTGAACCACTCTCCATCCCGTCAGTCCTGCTGATCACCCCGCGGCTGTTCGGTGATGACCGCGGCTTCTTTCTCGAAACGTGGAACGCGCGCAAGCACGCGGATGCCGGAATTCCAGGCCCGTGGGTGCAGGACAACATGTCGGTCAGCGTTCGGGGCGTGTTGCGCGGCCTGCACTGCCAGGTGCGCCAGACACAGGGGAAGCTCGTGAGCTGTCCCAGCGGGTCGCTCTTCGATGTCGCCGTCGACCTCCGAGGGGGATCGCCGACGTTCGGAAAGTGGTGCGGGGCGGTGCTGGATGGTGAGAAGCAACAGGTACTCTGGGTTCCGCCCGGATTTGCGCATGGATATTACGTGCTGTCGGAACGCGCGACCCTCACCTACAAGGTGACGGACTTCTACGCGCCGGAGCACGACAAGTGCCTGCGGTGGGACGATGCGGATGTCGGCATCGACTGGCCGCTGATTCCCGGATTCCCGCCGCTCCTTTCCCCGAAGGACGAGCGCGGCGAGTCCCTCACACAAGCAAGGGAATGGTTTCCGTGATTGCGCAGGATAAGGAAGCAGCAGCATTCGCGCCCGCGGTTGTCGTGATCACCGGCGGTGCAGGGTTCATCGGCGGCACCCTGGTCCGGTGGCTCCTTGCCACCTATCCGGACCTGCGCGTGGTGACCTACGATAGCCTGACGTACGCCGGCAACCTCGACAGTCTGGCCGACGTCTTCGCCACGCATGGTCCTCGCGGCGATGGGCGGCACTATTTCGTGAAGGCCGACGTCTGCGACGCCGCGGCGCTCTCGGCCGTGCTCGATGGCAAGGCCACGGAGACGGGCGGCACGCGAGTCGTGCCGACCGCTGATGCCATGGCCCACCTGGCCGCCGAATCGCACGTCGATCGGTCGATCCTCGGTCCGGCCGAGTTCATCAATACGAATGTGGTCGGCACGCAGGTGGTGCTCGAATGCGTGCGCGGGACGCTCGACCGCTCTCCTCGGCCGTTTCGCATGCTGCACGTGGGTACCGACGAAGTCTACGGCGATCTCGGACCGCAGGACGTAGCGTCAGTGGAGGATTCGCCAATCAAGCCGAGCTCTCCGTACGCCGCGAGCAAGGCCTCGGCCGATCATCTCATCGGCGCGTGGCATCGCACCTTCGGCACGCCCGTGCTGCTCACCCGCTGCGGAAACAATTACGGGCCCTATCAGTTCCCGGAAAAACTCATCCCGCTGGTCATTACGCGGGCGCTCGCCGGCGCGTCGATCCCTGTCTACGGCGATGGGATGCAGATTCGCGACTGGATTCACGCGGAAGATCATGCCCGCGCGCTGTGGACGGTGCTCACGCGCGGAACGCTTGGCCGGACCTACAATGTGAGTGCCGGTGAGCAGCGCACCAATCGCGAAGTGATCACGAGCATCCTTCGCCAGCTCGGCCGCCCCGAGTCGTTGATGACCCGCGTGGTGGACCGGCTGGGGCACGACCGTCGCTACGCACTCGACAACATGCGCATCACCTTCGAACTCGGTTGGCGCGCGGAGCATTCGTGGGACGACGGCATCTCCGCGACCGTGCGCTGGTTCGAAGCGAACCGCGAGTGGTGGGGACGGGTGACCAGCGAAGCATATCGCGCGGCCGAGGCGCTGTACCTCACGTCATGAAGGTTGTGCTGCTGGGGGCGGGGGAATGCTGGGCCGCGCCATGCAGGCGGTCGTCCCTTTCGGAGTCGATCTCCGCGCCTTTTCGCGCGCCGAGCTAGACATAGTCGACGAGTTGGGGGTGCGCCCCGCGCTCGGATCACATCCCGACTGGGTGATCAACTGCGCGGCCTGGGCGCGCGTGGACGACGCGGAGGATCACGAGGCGGAAGCCACCCGCATCAACGGCGACGCAGTCGGCCTCCTTGGAAAAGCGGCGCGCGACGCGGGATCCCGCGTGATGCACTTCAGCACGGATTACGTGTTCGATGGAACGCTTGACCGACCATATCGGGAAACCGATGTGCCGAATCCCCAGGGCGCCTACGGCCGCGGCAAGCTTGCCGGCGAATGCGCGCTGGCCGCGAGCGAGTGTCGGTGGAATGTGATTCGCACGCAGTGGCTATATGGTGGCGGTCACAGCTTTGCGCGGATCATGTGGAATCGCGCGCGCAAGGGACTTCCGTCGCGGGTGATTGATGACCAGTGGGGTGCGCCAACCCATGTCGCCGAGTTGGCGACAGTGGCCTGGCGGCTCGTGCAGGAGAACGCGAACGGAACCTGGCACGCCGCTGCAGTGGGCGAGGCTAGCTGGTTTGACGTCGGGCAGAAGGTGTACGAGGCCGTCGGCGCCGACCCAACGCCGCTCTCGCGTTGCTCAACTGCCGAGTACGGCTCCAAGGCACCGCGGCCGGCCAACGGACGGCTCGACACCAGCAAGACCGGCGGCCCTCGGGCGTGGGACGAAGTGCTGGTGGAGTCGGTACAGCCCGACCGGTGCGGCGAAGCTGGACCATAGCATGCACGTGGTACGCGATCTCTCAGGACCAGGTCAGATCGAGTTCGAACTGAAGTATTCCTAGTAGCGAGCCATTCGAGGAGTGTTGAAACCATGATCAACTACGGCCGTCAGGACATCAACCAAGCCGACATCGATGCGGTGGCGGAAGTCCTGCGTTCGGATTTTCTCACCCAGGGTCCCGTCGTGCCCGAGTTCGAGCGGGCCGTCGCGAGTTACTGCGGCGCCAGCCACGCGGTGTCGGCCAACAGCGCAACGGGTGCGCTGCACATGGCCTGCCTCGCGCTGGGCGTCGGCAAGGGCGATATCGTCTGGACCACGCCGATCACCTTCGTCGCCAGCGCCAACTGCGCGCTCTACTGCGGGGCAGAGGTCGATTTCGTGGACATCGATCCCCGCACGTACGGGATGAGCGTCGATCGACTGTCGGAGAAATTGGTGCAGGCCAAGGCCACCGGCCGCTTGCCCAAGCTCGTCATTCCAGTGCACCTGTGCGGACAGCCCTGCGACATGGCCGGCATCCACGCGCTGGCCGTGAAGTATGGGTTTCGCGTGGTCGAGGATGCCTCGCACGCCATCGGCGGCCGGTACAAAGGCGAACCAATCGGCAACTGCCGCTACAGTGACATCACGGTCTTCAGCTTTCATCCGGTCAAGATCATCACGACTGGTGAAGGCGGAATGGCGCTGACGAATGACGACTTGCTGGCCAAGCGGCTGCGCCTGTTCCGCAGTCATGGCATCACGAGCGATCCGAAGGAAATGGATCCCCGGCCGGCGGATGAACTTTGGAACTATCAGCAGGTTGAGCTGGGCTATAACTATCGAATGACCGACATCAGCGCCGCGCTGGGGCTGAGCCAGATGAAGCGGCTTGATGAGTTCGTGACCCGGCGTCATGCCATCGCCAAGCGCTATGACGAACTGCTATCGAGCCTGCCCGTGATCACGCCGTGGCAGCATCCCGACGGATATTCGGGGCTGCATCTGTACGTCATTCGACTGAAACTCTACGAGGTGAAGAAGACCAACAAGCAGGTGTTCAAGTCGCTGCACGCGGCGGCGATCCTGGCCAATCTCCATTACATTCCGGTCTATCGGCAGCCCTATTTCGAGAAGATGGGCTTCAAGGCGGGATACTGCAAAGAAGCGGAAGCATATTTCGCCGACGTCCTCACCATTCCGATGTATCCGGGACTGACGGATTCGGAACAGGATCTCGTGGTCGCCGAGTTGCGGGCCGCGATCGAGGCATGACCTGCCACTGCTGCATCCCCCTGAAATTCCCGCCGGACAACACTAAACTGCTTTCTTAACGGAGAAGCGACGCT
>VHCY01000204.1 GCA_016871595.1 Verrucomicrobiota bacterium | reverse complement strand
CGCCGCAGTTGCACCTGTTGCACAATCTGCCGCCTCCCCTTGCCAACCTGTCAACTTGCCAGCCTGCCAGCTAACTCTGCCCCCTGTCCCTGCCCCTGTCCCTCGAAGTCAGTCCCTGCCCCTCGCGGAAGCTCCGCTTCCGCGTAACCCTCGCCAGATGCACGCCGTCGGACGGCTGGTGATACGCGAAGTCGATCACCATCGCCTGCTCATCCCCCTTGCGCCAGACGACCGCGCTGTAGTTGACCGCGATGGGCAGGCCCTGGTGGATCCCGAAGCTCGGCTTCTCGGCCTTGAAGATCCGGGCGCGAGGCGACCCCGGGCCGTCGAGGAAGAACTCCTTCATGAGCGGCGGCAGCCAGCCTGCCTTCGGGGGATTGACCAGCTCCTTCGGGTCCATGTCCCTCATCATGTGCACCCCGCAGTCCACGCAGGCCAGGGCCAGTTCGATCAGTCCGCGGCTCATACCCTTCGGCGTGCTCTTCGGCTCGGCCCCGATGAAGACGTCCGATGACGGGCGACGCATGTCATCGCCGACCGACGTCACTCCGAGGCGCAGCGTCATGGTCTCGAAGGCCAGTCCTGGGTGGGAGAGGGCGCCGTCCTCGCTGTATGGCACCCTGGCGATCTCCAGCAGCGCCCCGGAGAGATACGCCCGCTGCTGCTGGCTCGCCTCCGGGTCCCTGACCGCGAGGAACATCGCCGACAGCTTGTTGCGGGCCTCTTCCGAGGCGAAATTCCGGCCCAGGTCCTTGGTCGTGAGCTTCCGTGCGGCCTGCACACTCAGCTTCTGGATCATCTCGACCATCTCGGGCGAGATCGCCCGGTCGGCGGGGATCTTCATATCCACCCCGTGACGCTGCTTCAGGTACAGTTCAGCGAAGCCGTCCGGCTGCGCGTTCCATTCGTCCCGCACGCCGGAGCAGTCGCACGAGAGCATCACGTCCGGCAGTTCCGCCGCGCGGATCTCGCTCAGCGCCCCGTGCTTGTCTCCGTGGATGCGCAGCGCCGTCGGCCGACGGTTCATGGCGATTTCCGGGACCTCGACCTTCCGGAAGACCCCGTCGACCATCGTCCTGCCGTGGCAGTGTCCCTGCTTCGTCAGCCCGAACCTCGACAGCGCGACCGTGAGACGGCGCATGATGGGCAGCGCGGCCCGGTCGCCCAGGATCGTCATCCTGAGGTCGGTGCCCATCCCGTTGCCGCGTTCGGTCGTCTCCACCATCGTCACCAGCAGCTGGGCGTCCCCGGCCTGCCAGCGCACCAGCAGCGGCAGCCAGCGCTCGTCGCAGTAGGTGACCCACGAGTGGCCGGCCACCCCCGTCTCGCCCTCGCCTGCGGCGATCTTGGCCGTGTCGTAGCCCATTTCCTGGGCGATTGCCTCGAGCATCGGGCGAGGATTGTGCAGGTCCAGGGACAGCAGGTCGTCGATCGAGTAGTAGCGGTCCCAGCGGATCGCCCCATCCGGCGCGGGCGTTTCGACCATCAGCGCGCGGACCGGGCGGAACTCCGCGAGGACCTTGTCGGTGGGGAAGGCGAGGAAGGGCAGGGAGGGAATGATGGGTTGCATGTGTACCCTTAGCCTCCCCCTCCGCCCAAACCCCGAGGGCGCTTGTCGCACGAAACGGCAGGGACGTATCGGCGATGCCGTCGCGCTCTCTTGTCCCCGTGTCACCGTGTTAGCATGCCCCCTCGCGGCTGCGCCGCGTTAGGTAGGGATGACCGGCCCGGTCATCCGAAACGCGATGGGGTCTGACTTCGTTCGGAATGCTGAACGTGTCTGCCCTCGTCGGCGTCCTGCCTCTGAGCCTGCGGGTCTCTTGCTCGCGCCAGCGCGTGGCTTCGCCTCTCTTACGGCAGACGTAGCTCGTCCGCTGCCTGATGGACGAGGATGATGCGCTCGGTGGTATGCGGGTACTCGGAGAAGAAACGGCTGATGGCGATCCAAGTTTCGTCGCGGACGGAATTCCACTGCGTAGCGACCGCATTGATATCCATTCGGGAACCCATCTCGGAGCCGCCCGCCAGCACGGAGATGCTCCGATGGGCATCGGCTCGATTGCTTGCGCACCAAAGCCCGCAACGGTCGGCGGAGCGCTCCTGGCAGCGACGGTACCAGGCGTAGAGGGGGTAGATTAGCAACTCGCAGATCCCGGGCACCACGCCTCCCCAGAAACTCAGGTGTCCCATGGCGACGTGCCCGCATTCATGGCCGACGAGGAACTTCAGGTCATCGATCTTGCCCTTGCGCAGGAGGGTGTCGACCGCCCCGCTGTTGAGGATGACGAAGCCACGTCCGGCCAGGCGAGTCGCGAAGGCGTTGAAGGTGCTGTCCTGCACGACGTAGGCTTTGGCGTCGGTCAGGCCGAGCTTGGCCTTCGACTCTTCGACGATGGCGTTCAGCTCGGGCCAAGATTGCGGGGAGACTAATACCGCGCCGCCTTTGATCATGGCGGCGGAGAGGAAGGACAGCACCCAGCCGAGGAGCAGCGGCGCCAGGATTAGGAAGCCGATATCGGTCCAAAGCAGGACGACCGTGCCGGCGATGCCGAGGATCAGGCACAGGGTCTTGGCCGTTCCTTCGCTGCGATCGCGCAGGTTGTCGATCGGATTGACGTAAGTCGGCACAGGAATCAGGGGCGGGGGTTCATGTTGATGACATTCATTAGCTCCGTGGGGCACCTCAAGATTATCTTTAGACACCGGCTCGAGCTATTGTGACGCGGCTGGCGCATGTCGGGTATGCCCTGTCGGCACTGAGGGCAGGGAGGGGGTGATGGGTTTCATGTGTACCCTTAGCCTCCCCGCCCCCGCCCAAACCCCGAGGGCGCTTGTCGCACGAAACGGCAGGGATGCGTCGGCGATGCCGTCGCGCCCTCTTGTCCCCGTGTCACCGTGTTAGCATGCCCCCTCGCGGCTCCGCCGCGCAAGGTAGGGACGCGTCGGCGACGCGTCCGCAAGACACCCACAAACAAAGAGGGGCCGCTGCGCGGCCCCTCTGCTTTCCTTTCGCTCCGCTTACTTGCGCGGGCCGTTGGAGCGGCCGCCGCCGGAGGAGTTGCCGGTGGTGCTGGGATAGCCGCCGCCGTTACCGTAGTTGTCGGGCATGGTTGTTGATCCTTTCTATCTTGGGGGTCCGGGATGGACTGTCCAAAAGCTTATCGTCGCGTATCGGGACGGTTGATGAGCGGGCGCGTAGGGCCAGGTCTGGCCGGATTCATCGGCTGGCGTGGCGTACTCATAATCAGTGCGAACGATCCGCGATGGGGAGGTGGGCGCCGATCTGGCCGACGATGACGGGGTCGCCCGGCTTGCGGGGCTGGACGACGTAGATGCGCAGGCATTCATCGGCCGAACCGTTGCCCTGGCGGATGTGGGCCCCGATGCATAGGTCTTCGCCCTCGTGGCGGATGTGGTACTCCTTGTGGTATCGCTTGATGGTGTCAGGAGAGGAATTGGGGACGAAGTCGTGCGAACCTAGCTGGCCGAGAAATGCCGCCCAGGACATCCCGAGCCCCTGATGGTCGCTGTTGTGCCGAGCGGCGTGGGCGAGGTCGACCAGGGCCTGGTAGACGTAATCGGGGTCGACGTAGTTCGACTCTTCGGCGGTCTTCTTCGCCCGGTCCGCCAGGACGAGCCAGGAACCGGCGGCTTCTTCCGCCGCCAGTGCGGCTTCCAGAACAGACGAGAAGCGGGCCGGCGGACGGTCGGCGACGGCTTCGTCTCGACGTTCACGACGCTTGGCCTTGGCCTGTTCCGAGATCGGCCGGCCCAGCTCATGCGCATGGCGGATGTTCATTCGACGGAAAGGCACGACTTCCTCCGTGGGTCGGCCAGGCCCGATCAGCTTAGCCTTGCGGAGGAATTCGGCGATGGCCTGCTCGATCTGCGCGCAGGTTTCCGCGCAGGCGACGATGAGGGAGTTGTCCCGGATGCTCAGCGTGCAGCCCGCCAGGTTATCCGCATCGACCAGAGGCGGATGGGACGCCGGGATCAGCCGGATTTCACCGTTCGGTCGGTACTCGGCCATGATGCCTAAGCGGCTGCGGTGGAGGCGCGCCCAGTATTGGACTTTCTGCAGCAGTTTCGCGGATGACTTGAGGAGGGGGTATATCATGGCTGTGTGGGGAGAGGGGCCTCTATAAATAGGGGTGGTAGATGGGTGGGTTTGGGTGAGGGCGCTTGTCGCAGGAAAGGACCGGGTGACAAACAAGGTGTTGGTGTTGAGCGGCTTGGCCCGAATCAGATTTTGTAGACGCCGCCGCGGGCGATGAATTTGTCGGCGTCAACGACGACCTGCTCACGGGCGGCCGCACCCCCGACCGCCCAGATGGGCTGGCTGTAGCGGTAGGCGCCTTCGATGTTGTCGTAGAAGCGACCGAACGGATCCACCATGGCGTAGCTGGCGGTCATGTCGTCGTTCCCCTCGAAGACCGTGCGGATACCTTCCTTGGTCAGTCCGGCATGGGTACGCTTGAAGGTCGTGAACGCCTCGTCCGGGCAGCGGATGAAGGCCGCGTCGAGGTCGTTCTGCCCGTCGATCTGGAGCGCCTGGAAGACTTTCCAGCGCTGCGGGGCCAGCTGCCGGATGAAGCCCGTCATGTCCTCGTCGAAGTTCTGGGCGGTGACCACGCTGTTGATCTTGAGCGAGATGTGGGCGAGGCGGATCAGGGCCGCGCGGTCCAGGTAGTCGTCGTTCGACAGCGGCTTGCCTTTGATCGCCCGGCCCATCTGGACCCGACGTTCGGGCAGGGCGCTGTCGACGCTGAT
>VHCY01000203.1 GCA_016871595.1 Verrucomicrobiota bacterium | reverse complement strand
CTCACGGAACACTCAGAAATCACGGAACGACCTCAACCCGGTCGCCAACGGCGACCGTAATCTCCCTCATGGCTCCGCGCGCCTGCGGACCGATTCACCCATCCAGCCAAAGCGGTGCCCCTTCACGCCTTTTTCAGAGGCTCGAGTTCCCGACTCCTGCTTGGCGGCGCTACCGAGCGCCCGACCCCACCACGCCCCGGTGCTGCACACCGGTTTAGGTTCAAAATTGAAGTTGAGGTGCCAGCCACCGGCTCCGCCCGTCTTCAACTTCAACCCTCGACCTCAACTCGGTCGCCACCCGCGACCGCCCGACAGCACATCCGCACGCCTGGTTCAGCCAACAGCAGTTCGCGGAGAACCGCGGAGCCCTCCCGTCAACCAGTCCCGGCAAATCTGACGCCGCATACGACTCTCGCCCGCGGCGTTGCCCGCTCCATCCCGACCCCTTCCGAACGTCCGCTCCAAGCTTCAACTTCAACTCTCAACCTCAACGCACGCGAAGTAGGCGCGCGTCCGCTTCACCAGTTTTCCACCTGCAGCCCGGCGACCCGGGAAAACTCGCCCACGTTCGCCGTGACGAAAATCGCACCGAGGCTCAGCGCCTGGCCCGCCAGCAGGACATCGTAGGGACCGATCGGTTGCGCGTTCGGCCGCCGCGTTTCGAGGTGCGCGCGCACCAGCCCGGCATGAAAGGCGGCGTCCTCGCCAAAATCCGCGGCGACCGGGAAAACCGTCCGCAAACGCTCGATCCGGCGTCTCAGTTGCGGCAGGTCGGGCCGCTTGGCGGCACCGTACTCCAGCTCGAAAAGGCAGATCGGGGAGAGCCGGCAAAACTCCAGCTCGGCCTCCAGCCGGTCCCGCAGGCGCACATCCTTCTCCCGGAGAAACCGAGAGAACACGTTCGTGTCGGGCAGGTAAATCACCTCGCGCCGAGCAGGTCCGGACACGACCCCCACAGCTTGCGCAACGCCCGCCGCCGGCGGGCTAGGTTGACGGGGTCGGTGAGGAGCACCCCGCCCGGCATCGGCGTGAGGCGCACCACCTTGCCCTTGAAACGGTAGCCCTTCGGCAGGCGCACCGCCTGGGAATTGCCCGACTGGAAGACCTTTGCGGTGACAGCGCTCATGGGCGTATACGACGTATATTTTCTCTGTGGCGTCAAGGCGCGCGCGGCGCTCGTCCGGCCCCCTTCGCCTCTCGCCCGGCCCGCTCCGCGTCCCTCCGCGCCCTCCTGTTCACCCTCCGCCCGATACTCCCGTCAGCACATCCGCACGCCTGGTTCAGCGAACAGGAGTTTGCGGAGAACCGAGGAGAACTCCCGTCGACCAGACCCAGCAAATCTGAAGCCGATAACCACCCTTGCGCCGCGTTGCCCGCTGCATCCCGACCCCTTCGGGAAGGCGCTGGAAACAGGAGCGCGCGGAGGCTACGCGGAGACGGCCGTCGCATTAATCGGATTGATCAGCTCCCCGAAGAATCAAGCGCGATACCCCGTCCACCAACCGGACCCGGTTGAAATTGATCAGCAAACCAAGCGGCACATCAAGCAGCCGCATCTAACTCAAGAGCTGGGCCTTGTGCACCGGAAGCACGTCTTCGACGGCCTTGAGTTCGACGAGGATCACCGATTCCACCAAAAGATCGCACCGCAGGAGATCTTCACGAACTCCTCCCTTGTACGTGAGCGTCACCTTCCGTTGGTGGACAACCCCCAGCCCGCGAAGTTGGAGCTCCCGCACGAAGCACCACTCGTAAAGCGACTCAAGCAACCCCGGCCCAAGGTGCCGATGGACTTCGATGGCGGCATGAATGACCTCCTCAGTCAGAATGTTGGCTCGCGGAAAAAGCGCATGCATTTTCGCCACGCTGACTTGACCGAGCCCTACCCCAAGTGTCCCGAAACCCCAATTTCAGGGCGAAGCCGCCCGAGCTCCGAGCACTCAGCGCGTTCCTGTTTCGTCCGGCTTGAACAGGAGCTCGCCAAGAGCGCTGAGGGTTGGGCAAACCCGATTCGCCCTCATACTCTGCGCTTCTCCGCGCTCTCCTGTTCCACCCCAACCCACATTCCCGCCGGCGCATCCGAACATCTGGTTCAGCCAACAGGAGTTCGCGGACAACCGCAGAGAACTCCCGTCGACCAGCCTTCCTTTCGTGCCTTTGGTGCCTTTCGTGTTAACCCGCCGTCTCACTCTCTTCCCCACCCTCCATGCTTTTCCTCCATAAACTCCTTCCCGTCTTTCTCCTCCCAGTCGGGATCGTCTTACTCCTCCTGATCGTCGCCATTTGGCGGCGCCGTCGCTGGCCGGTTTTTGCCGCGGGAGCGGTCCTCTATCTCTCGAGCATCAACGTCGTCTCCCAAAATCTACTCGGCTGGCTGGAGTCCCACTACCCTTCGGTCCCGATCAACGAAGTCGAACCAGCCGACGCCATCGTGGTCCTCGGTGGCATCTTCGGCCCGCCGGCGAAGCCCGGACATCTGCCGAACCTCGGCGATGCGGTCGATCGCCTGGAGGGCGGCATCCAGCTTCACCAGTCAGGCAAAGCGCCGATTTTGGTTTTCACCGGCGGACGAATCCCGTGGGAAAACCGCACCCGCCTCGAGGGCGAGGATTCGCGCGACGTCGCGATCGCCCGCGGGATCCCCGCCGAGCGGATCGTCGTCACCCGCGAAGTCGGCAATACAGCCGACGAAGCACGGGCGGTTGCCGACCTCATGCGGGAGAAAAAATGGAGGCGGGTCATCCTGATCACCACCGGCTGGCACATGCCCCGCGCCGCGGGGTTGTTCCAGAAAGCAGGCGTCCCGATCACGCCCTTCCCCGTCGATTTCAGCCGAAACCCGAATCCCCTCACCCTGCTGGATTTCCTGCCCAAAGCCGAGTGCCTCCACGATACCGAGACGGCGTTACGCGAGATCTACGGCAACGTGTTCTACCGGCTCTTCCGCTAGGACTCGCTAGGCTTTGTCCCCCTAAACTCCCCCATCGTCGCCTCACCCGCGGCACTGATGCCCTCCCGGAAGACCACGGCGGCCACCGTCATCCAAAGGATCTTAAGGTCGAGCGCGAGACTCCGGGTCTCGACGTAGTGGACGTCCCACTCGAACTTCTCCTCCCACGAGAGCGCGTTGCGGCCCTTGACCTGGGCCAGGCCGGTGATGCCCGGCCGGACCTCGTGGCGACGCGCCTGCCGCGGACTGTACCGCTCCAGGTACTGCACCAGCAGCGGCCGCGGACCGATCAAGCTCATGTCGCCCCGCAGGACATTCCAGAGCTCGGGCAACTCGTCCAGCGACGTGGACCGCAGAAATTTCCCAAAGGGCGTCAGCCGCACCGCATCCGGCAGCAGCTGACCCTGCGCATCCCGCTCGTCGGTCATGGTCCGGAACTTCACCATTTCGAAGATCTCTCCATTCAGACCCGGGCGCTTCTGCCGAAAGAACACCGGCGTCCCGAGCTTCAGCCGGACGAACGCCGCGACCACCGCCACCACCGGCAACCAGAACGGAACCGCGAGAACCACGAGGAAAACATCGAACGTTCGTTTTAACATGCCTCAACGGAGGAAGAGGGTGGCCGCAAAAAGGCGCAAGAGGCGCGAAGCAAGTTTGCTTTTGCCCCGAAATCCGGTGTCAGACGGGCTTGGCCAACCCGCTCGCACGGGAAGACAAGATCACCATGAAACGAGGTTTCGGCGAAACGGACATTGTCTTTAAGTTGTGCGACCAAGTGCGGGAAACGGCTTTGGAGCTCCACCGACATCTTCGCCACGGCCACCTGGAGAAGGTTTATGAAAACGGTCTTCTTTCCCGACTCCGAAAACAAGGACTTGCGGCGCTTCCGCAGTATCCCCTCCAGGTCAAGGACGCCGATGGCACCGCGTTGGGCGACTACTTCGCGGACATCCTCGTGGAGGATGCGCTGATCATCGAAATCAAAGCCGTCAAAAACCTCGCCGACGAACATGTGGCCCAACTGCTCGGCTACCTGCGAGCCTCAGGCCGGGAACACGGCCTCTTGATCAACTTTGGGGCCCCGAGACTGGAGATTCGCAAACTCATTCTTTCACGCGAGGAATAGCACCCTCGCCGGACTGAAACTCGTTCCTTGCGCCTCTTGCGCCTCTTCGTGGCTATCTTGGATTGGCCGCGAAGAGGCACAAGGGCTGCAGGCCGCGGTCGTGGCCGTGCGTGGCGCCCATAGGCGCCGCGATGGCGGGTTGAACAGGAGTTCGCAGAGGACGCCGAGAGCGCAGGCCCGCCGTGCGGGTCGATTATCTGAACCCTTTCCGGCCTCCTGTTCCTCTGCCTGCGCCTCTTGCGCCTCTTCGCGGCGGTTCAGCGAACAGGAGTTCGCGGAGAACTCCCGTCGACCAGACCTCCAAAGCCTTGGCGAAGGAGTGCCTCTTCGCGGCTGTTCCCCGCTTGGCCGCCAAAAGGCTTTCTAACAAGTAACAGGCTGACCCGTTAGGGTAGCCCCGCCCCATCGCCAATTGCCCCTAGCCCCTCGCCTTCGGAGCAGGCCCGCCCCTGCGGGCCTGCTCCGAAACCACCGTCCACCGCCAAAGCCCAAGGAATGCCGCGGCCAGGACGCCCAAGGCGGCCGGAACCGGTAAGCTTCCTTGGCTCGAAGGTTTGATGAGCGGGAGTACCAGCAAAGCACCTAGCACGGCCAGACATCCGTAAGTCACTGTCACCCGCGTGTGGCTATGCCCAGCGATCACTAGGCGTTGATAGAGATGCGACCGATGCGCCTGCAGGACATTCTCCCGGTTCTTGAGCCGGCGCAGGAACGTGAAGATTCCATCG
>VHCY01000202.1 GCA_016871595.1 Verrucomicrobiota bacterium | reverse complement strand
GATGGTGGCGGTGAGGTCGTTGTTGGGCCGCCCGGCGATCCGCTGCATCGCGGAGATCAGCACCCGCCGGGCGTCGTCCTGCAGCTCCCGCTCGGATTTCTCGAGGGTCGCGCGACGCAGGGCGCGAAACTCGTCCTGGCACTCCAGCAGCACCTCCTCGCGGAGCTGGCGGCGCACGGCGTCGGCGTCGAGCTGGGACACCCCCTCGAGGCGTTGGCGGACGCTCTTGGAGAGGCTGCGGATGGCGTCGCGCGCCTGGCGGAGGGCGGCGTTCTCGCGGTTGAGCCGCTCCTGCCGCTGTTCCAGCTGGTAGTCGAGGAGGGCGAGGGATTCCTCGTGGGCCTTGATCTCGCGGAGGCGGATGTCGCTCTCGATCTCCCGGCGGTCGTACTCGCGGTTGAGTTCGGCCCGCTTCTCCTGGATCTCGGCCTCGGCCTTCTGGCGCAGCTCCTCGCCGGCCACCGCGGCCTCGCGGCGGGCAACCTCGATGAGCTCGGCGGCCTGCTCGTGGGCCACGCGGCGGGTGTGCCGGGTGAGGGCCCAGACCACGCCGAAACCGGCCGCAAGCCCGACGAGCACCGACGCGGCCTCCAGCGACCAGTCGAGCAACTGGCCGCCCTCGGCGGAAAGGATCGCAAGTTCGGACGCGCCCACGGCAGCAAACGGGGGCGGGACCCTAGGGGGCGCACGGCGGCAAGCTCAAGCCCGGGTTTACGGCCCGGTTGCGGGCTTGGCGCGGGCCCGCTTTCCGGCTGGCCTCGGACCGACCCCTCCGATGCCCGCCTTTCCGCTCACCGACGCCCACGTCCACTTCTGGGACCCCGCCGCTGGCGGCTACGCCTGGCTCGACGCTGTGCCCGCGCTCGCCGGGCGCCGCGGACCGGCCGAGTTCGCCCGCACCTGCGGGCCGGTCGCCGTCGAGCGTCTGGTCTTCGTCCAATGCGGCGCCGCGGACCCGCTCGCCGAGGTCGCGTGGGTCGATGGCCTCGCGGCGGCCGAGCCCCGCCTCGCCGCGATCGTCGCGCACGCCCCGGTGGAGGCGGGCGCCGCGGTCGAGCCTTGGTTGGAGCGCTTGGCGGCGTGGCCGCGCGTGCGGGGGGTGCGCCGGCTCCTGCAGGACGAGCCGGACGACGCCTTCTGCCTGCGGCCGGAGTTTGTCGAGGGGGTGCGCCGCTTGGAACGTTTCGGACTCAGCTTCGACCTTTGCCTTTACGCGCGGCAACTCGGGTCCGTCGTGGAACTGGTGCGCCGTTGCCCCGGGGTCCGCTTCATTTTGGACCACGGGGCCAAACCGGGCATCCGCGCCGGCCGGCTGGACCCGTGGCGGGAGGAGATCCGCGCCCTCGCCGCCCTGCCCAATGTCGACTGCAAGCTCAGCGGGCTCGCGACCGAGGCCGATCCGCGGGCGTGGACCGCCGCCGACCTGCGGCCGTACGTGGACCACCTGCTGGCCACCTTTGGCCCTGGCAGGCTGCTGTTTGGCGGCGACTGGCCGGTCAGCACCCTCGCCACGGACTACCCGCGCTGGGTGGCGACGGTGGAGACGCTGCTCGCGGGCGTCTCGGTGGACGACCAGCGGCGGATCTGGTCGACGAACGCCGCGCGCGTGTACCGGCTTTAGGGCTGGCGGGTGGCCGAACCCTGCGCTGGCTCCCAGCCCGGGCCAGTCGCCCGCTCCGTCCGCGCGCCCTCGGGCGATCGTTCGAGGAACAGCGCCGGGATTCCGGCCGCTTCCGCCCGCGCCGGCCCCGCCTCCGGGCCGAGGACGAATAGACCTGTCGCCAAGGCGCTTGCGCGCTGGCTGGTCGCGGCCCGCACGCTCACCGCGACCAGGCGGCTCTCCGCCGGGTAGCCCGTGCGGGGATCCAACAGGTGCCCGGCCCCCGCCGGCCCGACCGGCGCCCGGTTGCGGTCGTTGCCGGAGGTGGACAGGGCCGCGTCGCGCAGGTGCACGCGGCGCGCCAGGGCAGGTTCCCCGGGCCCCGGTGCCGCGATGCCCACCGGCCAGCCCGCGCCCGCGGGGCCGCCGCCCGCCGCGCGCAGATCCCCCCCGACCGCGGCCAGATGGTTCGTCGCCCCCAGACGGCGGGCGAGCTCGGCCAACTCATCGGTCGCCCGTCCCTTGGCGGGCGAGGAAAGGTCCAGCCGGGTCTCCGCCCGCGCCCGCCGCACGGCCGGCGGGTCCGCGCGGACCGCCAGTTGGCGCCAGTCCACGGCGGCGCGGAGGCGTTCCAGTTCCGCGGCCGCCGGCGGCGGACCCGGGCGCGCGGCCGGACCGTGGCCCCACGGGCCCAGCAGCGGCTCCACGGTGGGATCAAACGCGCCCCCGGTGAGCTCCGCGACCGCAAGGGCCTCCGCCACGATCGCGGCGAGGCGCGGCGACACCGGCAGCCATTCGCCCGCCGGGCCGGCGTTGAGGCGATTGAGCGCGGAATCGGGGCGCCACGCGGACAGCTCCGCCTCGAACGCCTCCAGCAGGGCAGCCGCCTCGCGTTGCACGAGCGCGGGCACGGGCGTGCCGGGGCCGGGCACCCAGCGGAGCGACCAATTGGTGCCCTGGGCGCGCCCGCCGACGGCCACGGATTCGGCGGCCACGCCCGCGCCGGCCAGCGCGAGGCAGGCGGCCACCCAGGCGAGCCGGCGGAGGCGGCGGGTCAACCCACGTGCTTCATCCACTGCTGCAGGGGGACATCCCAGACGTTGAGGGCCACGGCGGCCGCCACCAGCGCGAGGGCCGCCACATCGCGGGCGGAAAACCGGTCCCCGGCCCCGCGCGCCCGGACGAAGTTAAGCAACGCCCCGGTCGGGCAGCCGTACCGGCAGTAGGCCTGCGGCACGAACACCGAGGCGACCAGCCCCACGCCGGCGACCCCGAGGGTCGCGATCCCCGCGGTCCGGAAGACCCAGGCGTCAAAGGGCTCGAGGCCCGCGAGGTTGAACGGCAGGGCCGTCATCGCGACCACGAGGGTGAACAGGAGCAGCGCGGCCGGCAGGTAACCGAGGCCGCGGGCGACGTCCGCGCGGAGGGTCAGGGTGAGGCGCCGCGGGCGGATCCGGCCGATGAGCTCCTGGGCCGCGCCGTGCGGGCAGACGTGATGGCAATAGAAGGGTTTCCGCGTCGCCCAGGGCAGCACCAGCGAGGCGCCCAGCAGGAGCGCGAGTCCCGGCGCGGTTTCCCACGGCACCCCCGCCCGCGCCCAACCCGCGAGCAGGGATTGCGCCAACAGGTCCCCGCTCACCAGGCCCACGTAGCCGACCAGCAACAGCTGATGCGGCCGCTTCCAGCGGCGGCGCCAGCCCGCGGGTCCGTAGGCCTGCAGACTGGCGAGACCGATCACCGCCAACAGGCCCCAGTCGCGCCACCCCGGCGAGAACGCCGGCCGGGCCAGGATCTCGTCGCGGCTCGCCTGCAGGCGGGCCTTCACGCTGCGCGCGATGGCCATACTGGTCATCGTCGAGCCCGAGACCCCCTCGATGCCGGCCGCGCGCAGGTCGAGGCCCGCCGCCTGGTCCCAGGTCATCCCGTTCCATTTCTTCAGGAACTTCCGGTCCGTCACCACATCCTTCAGGTGCTCCGCGGTGTCCTCCGAGGAGCGCACGCGCAGCCCCAGGATCTTCCATTCGGGGTCCAGCGCGACCAGCGTGTCCGTCACCCCGCAGTAGCCGATGATCTCCCGGCAGCGCGGCTGGGTGCGCACGACGTAGCCGAGTTCGCGGCCCGCGCGGTCGAGGACAAAGAGGCCGTCCCGTTCCGAGCTGTCGGGGCGGAGGCGGGCGGCCTCCGGGAAGAAGCCCCGGACCTCGGTGACGTCGACCGGGGCATCCCCGTGCGAGCGCTGGTGCACCGCGACATCGCGCACCAGCCAGGCGATGGCCGCGACGACGGCGAGGCGGTAGAGCTGGAGGAGGGCCGGCCGCACGGGTACCCGGGCCCGCCGCCTCAGGGCGCGGGCAGGAGCTGGACCGCGTCGATGTGGGCGTTGCCGTCCGCCCCCGCGGCATCGACGACCACCGCGTGGGTCTGCCCGGCGGTGAAGCGGTAGGTGCCGAGCGGGATCCAGCGGCCGTCGATGGGCGGGTTGGCGCGCTGGTTGGCCTTCACCTTGGCCTCGCCCCCGGCGTGGCGCACGGTGACCGCGGTGTTGCTGGCCCGGTTCTCGTGGGGCGCGCTGGCAAAGCGGACCTCATAGTTGCCGGTGGCCGGCACCGTGAACTCGAAGGTCGCCGTGTTACCCGGGCCGCGGGCGTAGGCGTAATCGGCTCCCACGAAGGGCAGGCCGCCGCCGTGGGTCCACTTGCCGGTCAGCTTCGCCTTGGTGTTGTCGACGACGATGCCCTTCAGGGAGGCGAGCGCGATGCCGCCGCCGCCCGCTTCCTCCACCGGGCCGGGCAGCGGGCCGCTCAAGTCGAAGGTGTTGTCCGGCAGGCGCCGGGCGCGACCGGGAAGCTGCAGCAATTGGTCCATCTCGGACCAGTACAGCGTGTAGACCTCGCGGGGGGAGCAGTTGCGGCGCACCGCGATGGAGGCGGCCTTGCCGACGACCTCGCCCATCATCCCGATCGTCTTCATCACGCGCACCGTGCCCAGGGCGACGTCGGTCACGCTGATGTTGCGGCCGGCCATAAAGAGGTTGCCGATGTTCACCGAGTAGAGGGTGCGGTAGGGGATCGGGTAGCCGTACTGGCGGTCGACCCGGCGGTCGTGGTCCGCATAGGAGATGAAGGGATTGTCCGGGAACTTCTTCGCGTACTCCTGCTTCGGGAAGTGCAGGTCGATGCTCCAGGTGCTCGGCACGCAGCCGTCCGGGAAGTCCCGCTTGTTCA
>VHCY01000201.1 GCA_016871595.1 Verrucomicrobiota bacterium | reverse complement strand
AGCTTGATTACCCCGGCGCGAGCGCCGGTCTCTGTCTGGATATCATTCGTTGATGTCATTGCACGGGCAGCCTGGCGCTTCGCGCCTCGCTTGTCCGCCCCATGTCATCTCTTCGCCAACCTGCGGAACGTGACCGACGTGATGTTCATCGGCCGCACCGCCGGACCCAGCACGCCCGCTAACGCCATCCAACGCTTCCAGGAACGCTACGGCTCCCTCTGGACGATCGGCGTCAAGGGGACGTTCTGACGGTTCGACCGGCTCACCGCGGGCCGATTCGACCGGCTCACGGCGGGCTCACGGCGGGCCGGTTCGACGGTTCGGCGGGCTCACCCAGGGGCGCCGCAGGGAATCAGGGCACTTGCGGCAGCTGCGGGGGGGGCTGCGGGCCCACGGGGGTCGCGGGGCCGGCAGCGTCCAGCGCAGGCGGCTGGCCGGCCGATTGGCGCATTGCCTGCTCGCGCAGCGCGCGCCGCCGGTTCACCTCGGCCGCCACCGCCTCTAGCCGGCGCTGCTCATCCGCGGGCGAGGGGTTGACCATCACGGTCTGCGTGACCGCCGGGGTCACGGTGATCGCCGGGCCCGCCGGGGCGACGCCTGGCGGCGGCGCGGCGGGCGCGGCCGCATCCGCCACGATCTTCGACTTGCGCATCGTCAGGCTGACCGTGCGGCCCTGGTGCTCCACCGAAACACTCTCCTCCCCCTCGTTGTGCTCGCGGATCACGGCTTCGAGCTCGGGACTGCGCTCGTTCAGGCGCACCCAGTCGCCCCGCTTCTTCGCCGGATCAAACAGCCGGAACTGCTTGCCCCCGCCCACGTCCACGAACCCGTGAAACTCCAGCGCCGCCGCTCCGGGCCCGACCTTCTCCACCGCCGCGTTCTCCGGCGGCAGAAACGGCGACCGGGCGGCGATGGGGGGCGCCGCACGCAGGGTCCCGGCGAGGCCAAGCGCCAGCCACAGGCACAGGAAAACAAGGGCGCGCATACCGCCCGCGAGGAAAGCCGCCGACCCGCGGAGGGTCAAGGCCACGGGCCGGGCGCGCGGCCATCTCGCCCACGATTCAAGTCCCCAGCGGGCTGGGGTACTCCCCCGCCGCCACCAGCGCCGCCAGGGCCGCCTGCACCCGGGGCTTGTCCTCCCGGTAGGTGACGCCAAACCACGTCGCGCTGGTCGGCAGCACCTGCACCACCGCCTCGCCCCCGGCGATCATCTCGGCGACCGCCGCGGGCAGGTAAAACTCCGCCTTCGGCTCCGCCCCCCGCTCCACCAGAAACGCGTCGAGACGAAGGCCCAAGCCCGCAAACAGCGCCGGGGTGAAGCCCCAGCAGTTGAGGGATACCGGCGCCGCCCCGTCAAAGGCGCGACCCGGCCCCACCTGCTCCGGCGTGATCCCGTGCTGCTCGACGATCGTCCGCAACCCGCCGCCCGGCCCGACCTGGGTCAGGCCCCGCGACACCGCCCCGTGTTCCGACAGGGTGTTCGCCAAGGGATAGCCGACCATCGCGAAGTGCCCGCCGCGGGCCTCGCGCAGGAACGCGGCCAGCCGGCGATAGGCGTCCGCGCCGTAGAAGTCATCCGCGTTGATCACCGCGAAGTTGCCCGCCACCGCTTCCCGCGCGCACCAGACCGCGTGGCCGGTGCCCCAGGGCTTCTCCCGGCCGGGCGGGACGATTCGCCCCGGCGGCAGCACGTCGAGCGCCTGGAACACATAGTCCACGGGCACGCGACCCGCGTAGCGGGCGCCAACCCGCGCGCGGAACTCGGCCTCGAAGTCGCGCCGGATGACGAACACCACGCGCCCGAACCCGGCGCCCAGGGCGTCGTGGACAGCGTAGTCGAGCATCGTCTCCCCGGAGGGCCCGACCGGATCGAGCTGCTTCAGGCCCCCGTAGCGGGAGCCCATCCCGGCGGCGAGGACAACGAGGGTGAGGGTCATCGCGGCAGGACAAAACGCGGCGCGGCCGGGGTCAACGCCCCTCAGCCCGCCTGCAGCCGCGCCTGGGTCTCGATGAAACGCCCGAGGATCGCGCCTTGGCGCAGGTGCCGGCCGCCGGCGAGGCGCTGGCGGGCGCCCACCCAGACGTCGCGAATGGCACGGAGTTGCCCGCCCTGGACCAGCGCGGTGGCGAGGCTGGCGGGATCGGCCCCGGCCAGGGAAGGCTCGGCCAGGCTCACCGTGAAGAAATCCGCCGGGCGCCCCACCTCGAGCCCGCCCCCGGTGGCCCCGAGGCTGCGCGCCCCCATCGCGGTGGCGGCCTGCAGCGCCAAGGCGGCGGCCGCGGGCGCGGGCGGCGCCTCGAGGCGGAATCGCCGTTCGGCCCAGCGGGCCTCCTCCAGCAGATCCAACCGCACGCCGGCCCCACTGCCCAGCGCGAGGCCCGCGCCGGCGGCGCGCACGGCCGCCGGGTCAGGCAAATTCCAGCCGTGGGCGGCCGCCGTGCCGGGCAAGGCGCACACCGCGCCGCGGGCGGTGCCGATCAACCGCAGCTCTGACTCATCCAATTGCCCGCCACCGACCGCGGTGAAGCGTTTGTCCACCAGCCCCAGTTCCGCGAGGGCGGCGACCTCTGGCCGGCCGTGCTCGGCGCGCCGCGCGGCCGCGGCGGCAGGGGTGGCGGCGGTGACGACCTGCAGCCGCAGGCGCTGGGCCCGGGCATATTCACCGATCACCCGGCACGCGGCCGCGGGCACCGCGGCGAGCGAGTGGGGGCCCACCACCAGCCAGGCCTCGTCGGCGGGATACTCCCGCTCCAGCCGCGCCCGCAGGAGCTCGCATTCCCGGGTGAAGGCATCGACGCCGCCCGCGAGCAGCCGCGGGGGCAGTTCCTCGCCCGGCGCCGGCCGCAGGCAGGCCAGCCGCACCAAAGCGAGGCGGATCCCGACCTCGTGCGCGGCGCGCGCGACCGCCAGGGCCGTGGCCAGCCCCTCCTCGGGCGGGCCGCCGGGCGCGCCGTCCCGCAACAGGCAGCAATCGGCGACACAGGTGACCCCGCCGCGCAGCAGTTCGAGGAAGGCCAGATTCGCCGCGTCGTAGGCATCCTCGGGCGTTAACCGCGCCAGCAGCCGAAGCCCCGCCGCACCGCCCGCGGGGTCCGTGCCCGGCAGCGCCCGCCCGCGCAGGAAACGTTGCCAGGAATGGGCGTGGGCGTCGACCAGCCCGGGCAAGGCGGCGACGCCGGGCAACCGCCGCGCCTGCGCCAGGTCCGCGGGTTCGCGGGAAAAGCGCGTGAGCCGGCCGGTCGCATCCGCGAAGAAGGCCATCCCCGCCTCAAAGCGATCGCCCACTAGCACCGCGTCCGGCAGCCAGCCGCCTTCCCGGGCACCCTGCGGCACCCCGGCGGCGGCAACCGCGGCCGCGACCGGCGCGGGCTTCGGCGGGGCCGCCGCGGGCGCGGGCCTGGGCGGGACGACGGGGGCGGGCGGACGGCCCGGAGGGGCATCGCGGCGGGCCGGCGCGGAACGATCGGGTGGGCGGCGACTCATCAGCGGGGACCGGACGGCGGAAACATCGGGTTATGAAAACAGCCGGCGCGATAAAGGCTAGCCGGATGCCGGGTGTCGTTGACGCGCGGGGCGAAGCGGGTTCGCTCGCCGGATGCCGCGCCTCCCCGCCCTCCCGCTGCTTTTGACCCTGGCCGTCGTCGGCGCCCCGCTCTTCGCGGCGGGTGGATCGGGCGGGGCCGCCGCGGGCGTGCTGCCCACGCCCTTGAGCGCGTATCCGAACGCCGGGGGCGCCGGGCTGTGGGAGGTCCTGCGCGCGCGGGCGGCGTTCGACCCCTTCAACCTGGTGGCGCTGGCGATCTTCGGAACCGCGATTCTGCACACCTTCCTCGCGGCGAAGATCCGCCACTGGGCGCACGTCGTCGAGGAGCGCCACGCGGCCCGGCGGGGAAACAAGGAACCGGCGACCGACGTCGATGGCGACGGCCAACCGGGGGAGGTCAGCTTCGCGGGACAGGTGCTGCACTTCCTCGGGGAGGTGGAGGTCGTCTTTGGCTTCTGGGTCCTGGCCTTGGCGGGCGCGATCACCGCGTTCAAGGGTTGGCCTGAGGTCGTGGCGTACGTCGGCGGCAAGGTCAGTTACGTCGAGCCCCTCTTCGTGTTGGTGATAATGGCCCTGGCGGCGACGCGGCCGGTGCTGGACCTGTCGGAGCGCGCCCTGCGGGCGGTGGCCGGGCTGGGCGGCGGGACGCCGGGCGCCTGGTGGCTTTCAATCCTGATCCTCGCGCCGCTGCTCGGCTCGTTCATCACCGAACCGGCGGCAATGACCATCGCGGCGCTCCTCCTCGCGCGTCAGTTCTACGCCCTCCAGCCGAGCCCGCGCCTGGCCTACGCGACCCTGGGGCTGCTCTTCGTGAACATCAGCGTCGGCGGCACGCTCACCCACTTTGCGGCCCCGCCGGTGATTATGGTGGCGGGCCCTTGGAACTGGGACCTGTGGTTTATGTTCAAGACCTTCGGTGACCGGGCGACACTGGGGGTCGTGGTCTCGACCTTGATCTATTACTTCATCTTCCGGAAGGAGCTGGCGGCGCTGCGGCCGGTGACCGACGCCAAGCCGGAGGCGCCGCGGCCGCCGGTTCCGGTTTGGATCACCCTCGTGCACTTGGCCTTCCTCGGTTTCGTGGTGTGGCAGGCGCACCAGCCGGTGCTGTGCATCGGGGCATTCCTCTTCTTTTTGGCCTTCACCCAGGCCACGGCGCACCACCAGACGCCGATCGACCTGAAGCCGCCGGTGCTCGTGGGCTTTTTCCTCGCGGGGCTGGTCATCCACGGCGGCCTGCAGTCGTGGTGGATCGAGCCGGTGCTGACGCGGCTCGGCGAAGTGCCGCTGTTCGCGGGCGCGAC
>VHCY01000200.1 GCA_016871595.1 Verrucomicrobiota bacterium | reverse complement strand
GGATTGCCTCCCGGGCTTGGTTGACCGGAGAGATGGCTGAGTGGTCGAAAGCGGCGCTTTGCTAAAGCGTTGTAGGGGTTTAAATCCCTACCGAGGGTTCGAATCCCTCTCTCTCCGCCACCTTCTCAGAGGAGAGGTGGTTTAGTCCTGCCAGATTCCTGCCAGTTCTGTTTGCTTCCCGACCCTGCTTTTCCATGCTCGAGGGCATGGACGCAGCCCCCGTTTCCCCGGCCTCGGGCCGGACTGAAGCGCCGCGCAAGCCCCTCTGGCAGCGGCTCGGCATCGAAATCAGCGAGATCGTCAACCGCCGCCACACCGGGCAGGACGAGCACGGCCAGCCCGTCTACCGGGAGTTCAACTCCTCGTGGCTGGTCCTGATCCCGTCCAAGGTCACCAAGAAGGGCCGCATCCGCCGCCAGTTCTCCGATCGGCGCGAAGCCGTGAACTTCGCCGAGGGCGAAGCCGACCGCCACCGGGTCGCTGGTCCCCGCGCCTTTGCCCTCACAGACTTTGAGCGCGAGGACGCCGCCGAGGCCCTCCCCCTGCTCCGGGAACTGAACCTTACCTTCACGCAGGCCGCCGAGTTCGTGCAGCGCCACCTGCGGCCGCAGGGTGGCCAGATCACGGTGCAGGAGCTGATCGATCGCATCTTGGCCGAAAAGGCCCGGAAGAACCTCCGTCCCGACTCGATCCGCACCCTGCGCTGGAACCTCGCCCGGATCGGGGAGCACTTCGGGGCGGACCGCCACGTCACCAGCATCACCCGGCAGGACGTCGAGGACTGGATCAAGACCCTCGAGGCTGGCCGGCACCGCGGGCGGAACCTCAAGAACTACGTCACCTACACCAAGCAGTTCTTCAACTACGCCCTCGACCACCAGTTCCGCGCCGACAACCCGGCCGAGCTGATCGAGCCGCCGGTCGTGGAATGGAAGCGTCCGACCATCCTGAGCCTCGAGGAAACCCGGCGCCTGCTGCGCACCGCGATGCTGGAGGAGTTCCGGGACCTGCTGCCTGCCTTGGTGCTGCAGCTCTTCGTGGGCGGGCTGCGGACCGAGGAGACCAACCGGCTCAAGTGGTCGAGCATCAACCTCACCGCCCGGACGGTTGACATCGACCCCGCGGTCGGGAAGAACCGCCGGGATGGCGACTGGCGGATCGCCACGATCCCGGAGAACGCCGCCGCCTTCCTGCTGACGCACCAGCCGCGCCGCGGCGACGTCACCCCTGCCCGGTACAAGGACCGGATGACCGCCCTCCACAAGGCGGCGGGCTTCTCCGATTACGACGCGACCCACAAGAACGCCAAGCGGCACTCCTTCGGCAGCTACGGCTGCAAGCTGCACGGCGCCGCGTGGGTGCAGGAGCAGATGGGGCACAACACGCGGCCCACGTTCCTGAAGTTCTACCGGCACGCGAAGATCACGCCCGAGGAGGCGAAGGAGTACTTTGAAATCTCCCCGGCCAACCTCGGTGGGGTCGCGGACGTGATCGACATCGCAAGGAGCGCCTGACCCATGCCCAGACCCGCTCCTACCGATGAGCCCGCCTCCACGCGAGGGCCCGCAGAATTGGCTCTGCTCGAACTATTGGCCCTTGATCCGCGCAAGGGGCTCATTGCAAAGCTCCGGGACCACGGAAACGGACCCCAACTAGCGGAGGCCGTCGGGCGCCTTGCGAAAAAATACCCCCTATCCCTAGACTTGGAGGAGGTTCTCCGCAGGGGGGCCAAAGATGTCACCCACCAGCACCTTTTTCGCACGATCTTCGCGCAAGCTTGCTACTGGAAACTACACTCCCATGTGACCCGGGAGTTGCTTCGCAACGGATGGCAGGATCGCCGAGTAGGACTAAGGCCGCTGCCGGATGAGCTCGATGCGCTCGGCGCATCGCTTTTCGAGCGCGACCGCCAGTCGCCGTTGATTGTCGAGGAGCTCTTGGTAGCCTACGACCAAAAGCGGGAAGTCGATACTTCCGCCCCGGTGTTTCAGAGATACGATAAAACGAGCCGACAGATCGCCAAGGTACTCGAAAACCAATTACGCCGACAGCCAACCGGTTGCTTAGACCCCCACTATCCGTGGACAACCGACCAGCACTCGAAGAATCATCTAATGATGGCGTTGGGTATCAAGAAGGCGCGATTCAGTGGGCTGCTCGCGAAGCACGGTCCCAAGCTTACCCAACGCAAGGTAAAGCACATTCAGTTCAAAGTCGCTCTCAAGCTCTTGACTGACCGGCTAAAAACCGTGAGCGCGGCGAAGGCCCGCGCGTTTGCGGCCTCCCTCCTCGGCAGTGATCAACTACTGAACGCTGATCCTGATCGCCTCGGAAAGCTCCAACTCGTTGTCGAGAAGTACCGCTCCCTGAAATCGCACTAGCGGCGTCAACAGCCAACCGAGAGCTGCTATGCTGCCCCCTGCTAGAGGCTAGTAATTCGAAAGCCCCAGTAGGTGTAGTAGTGCTTGGCGCGACAGCGTGAGCAGTGTGGGAGCCGATTATTGGGGCGAGATTCTCCGGCGGAGTCCCAAACCCTCTGTGGTTCAGTCGCACATTGGTCTGCAACGCCGACTGCGAGCCCACCGCTACAGCCACGGAGTGCAGGGTAACGCACTGCCCTAGACCGAAGGTCAAGTTATCCCGGCGCGCGAGGACGGGCCGCCGCGGCGATAGATTGAGGCTCTCGCGTGCACTTAAACCCGAACTCAACCACACGCATCAGGAGCGGCCACTCATGATCGTTCATTCCTGAAATTAGCCTCCGAGGCAAAACGCCAAAATTCGTGGTTCATTCACTCACGAGCAATTGCCCGCAGCGGTAGGGAGCCGGATCACGACGGCGTGAAAACGATCTACATCGAATCATCGCGTAACTCCAAGAACCGAAGCACGGCTCGGACTTTCGGCAATCGACCCGAACCTAAGCATGACCTCCCGTTCGTGTGCACCAAGCAGGAACTCGCGGAAGTGCTGAACGTGAGCCCTCGACACATCGACAACCTCACACGCCGCCGCCTCCTGCGCGCAACCCACCTCGGAAGATCGGTGCGTTACACTCGTACCGCGGTTCTTGAAGCTCTCAACAAGCTGGAGAGCAACCGCTAACCGGAAACCCAATCCCATGATCCTCTCCGCCGAAAAAAAATCCCCCGCGCGCGCCAACGCCGGGGGAGTTCAGACTAGCCTCAAGATTACGAGCTCAGAAGGTGACACGTCGTTGCGACCGGTCAAGACGCCATCGGCGACCACTGCCGGAGTCTTCGATCCAGAAATCAGCGTCGTCGCTCGAGTAACCCGCAAGTACAAGCCCTCGACACGCAAGCTCCGTTTAGTTCTGGCGCCCATCAAGACAGGTAGATGGAAGAAGGAAATCCAGAGGGTCCGGGACGCCCACTGCACGGGGGGCAAAGAGGCGGCCAAAAAAATAAAAAAAGAACTGCCGGCGGCACTGTTCTCGGGGGTTTTTTTCGACTGCACCGCCGACTCACTGATCACGCACTCGGGCATCGTCTCCGTCGATGTTGATCTGGCGGAAAATCCAATTCTCGAGACGGACTTGCCCAAGGTCCGGGCGCTCATCGAGAGCGATCCGCACACTCTTGCCCTGTTCCTCTCGCCGAGCGGCACTGGGCTAAAGGTCCTCCTGCGCTGCGATCCCCAGCGACCACACGCTGAGTCGTTCAGCGCCGCCCAGCGGCTATTCCGCGAGCGGTTCGCGCTAACGGCGGATAAGGCGTGTTCCGATGTCTGCCGGCGGTGCTTCGTGTCGTTCGATCCCGATTTATTCCAGCGGGATGACGCGCCGCTCGTGACCTACACCGAGGAGGATCGGACCTCACGTTTAGCATCAAACCTGACCTCATTAAGTGCAGCGCCGTGCGCTCCGGAGGAAATGCCCGCGGATTTTGGCACCTACAACAAGGATGAAGTTCGCCGCATTTTGGCGCACATCCGGACCAGACCCGATTACGAAGACTGGCTCAAAATCCTGTCGGCCGTTTTCTCAGTGCTGCCTGCCAACGAGGGCCTTGACGTGCTGAACGAGTGGAGCCCTGAAGAGGAAAAGGGGGAGTACATGGACAAATACAGGCACCGGCTGAAGGAGATTAGGGTGGGCACGCTGATAAAGTACGCGCGGGACAACGGATTCGACCGCAGGTCCCTTCGTAAGACGGAACCTCCTGCTGGGGTCACGCCGTTCCCAATCTGGTCACCGATCGAGTTCGAGCGTTACCAACCTGAGGAGGACCATCACCTGCTCGGCGATGGATTCCTGCAGCGGGGGGAGATCACCTCCTTGGTGGGGGCGGGTGGGCTCGGGAAAACCCGTCTCACGCTCTGGTGGGCGGTGTGCCACATCCTCGGGATGGAGTGGTGCGGCCTTCCGACCAATGGGGGGCCGGCAAAGTGGCTGATCCTTTCGACCGAGAACAGCTTGGAGCGGTGGAAAAGGGATTTGGCGCGAATGTTCGCCGGTTTTACCGCGGATCAGCGATGTACCTTGGAGGCCAACCTCCGAATGCTCGCCGTCGTGCCGGAAGAGGACGGCGTCATCAACCTTGGCGATCCGGTTAGCGCCGCGCGCCTCGAGGCCACATTGCTAGCCCATCAGCCCACGGTGGTCGTGATCGATCCTTTCGCCGATGTTGTCGCGGGTGACGAGAACGCGGCCGTTGATGTTGTTCTTACACTCCGGATGCTCAGGCGCATTCAGCGCAGCTCCTCTCCGCGAACCGCCGTCGTCGTTCTGCATCACGCCCGCACCGGGGTCTCCAACGTGGCTCAGGCCGGCGATAATTACGCTTCCGGTAACTTCGGCCGGGGGAGCAAGGCCCTGTACTCTCGGGTCCGCTGCGAACTGCAGTTGGCGCCCGCGGACCGTGACGATTCAACCAAGCTCGTACTCTGTTGCGGCAAG
>VHCY01000199.1 GCA_016871595.1 Verrucomicrobiota bacterium | reverse complement strand
CGGCCTGCTCATCGGGCCGGGCGGCAAGACGATCCGGCGCATCACCGAGACCACGGGTGCGCAGATCGACATCGCCGAGGACGACTCGGGCAAGGTGTTCGTCTATTCGAACAATGCCGACGCGATGAACCGCGCGATCGCCGAGATCGACGGCCTCTGCGGCGGCGGTTCCGGTGGCGGCGGCGCGCCGATCGAGATCGGCAAGCTGTACCAGGGCCGCGTGACGGGCATCAAGGACTTCGGCTGCTTCGTCGAGTGCACCCCGGGCAAGGAAGGCCTCGTCCACATCAGCGAGTTGGCGGACTTCCGGGTTCGTCGGACCGAGGACGTGGTGAAGATGGGCGACTCGATCTGGGTCAAGTGCGTGGGCATTGACGAGCGTTCGGGCAAGGTGCGTCTGTCGCGCAAGGCGGCGATGAAGGAGATGGAGGCGCAGAAGCCGGCGGCCCCGGCGGCCGAGGCTCCCGCGACCCCGCCTTCGGCCTGATCTCGGCCGCCGGAATGGTTTCGAGCCGCGACCCTAGGGTCGCGGCTTTTTTTGGTCCACTCCGCCGCCGCGGCGTGGACCCAACCCTCTGCAGCCGCTGGCGAAGGAGGGTCCCGCCGTCGTGTCCGCCAAAGTCTGTGCGATCCGGTACTCACCCAGTCTGGTCCGAGCCCAACTGGTGCCCTGGAAATAGGATCCGTAAGAGACTGGCGCCCTCCCGTCTAGGGTGGGCAGGGGGCGGCGGATTCGTCCACTCTGGGCAGGCCTTGGGCGCGGCTCAGCGGCGCGTTTTCCCCTGCACGTAGAGCGCCTCCACCTTGGCGCGCGCCCACGGGGTCTTGCGGAGGAAGACGAGGCTGGAATTGAGGCTCGGGTCGAAGCGGAAGCAGCGGATGTCCACCCGCTCGGCCAGCCCGGCCCAGCCGTGCTCCGCGACGAGCTCGGTCAGGAGCTGCTTGAGGGTCACGCCGTGCAACGGGTCCTTGGAGGCCGGGGAATCCACGGGCTCCAACCTCGGGCGCAGGTGGGGCGAGGCAAGCGCGGAGGCGTCCGCCGGAGAGGGCGGTCGAGCTGGTGCGGGTGGGCCCCTCACTTGGCGGCGGCCTTCTTCCGGGCGACGGGGGTGGGGGGCAGCGGCACGCGGGGCGCGGGCCGGGGACCCGCGGGCGCCCCGGTGAGCTGAGGCACGAGCCAGTCGAGGCCGTCGAGGTTGTCGCGCAGGCGCAGCTCCACGTCGTCCTGGGTGTGGCCGATGATGCCGATCGGGCCGCGGTACCCGGAGGCGGCGATGATCCGGAGCAGGGGCAGGTCGAGTTCCCCCTGGCCGAGAGGCTGGATCTTCAGCCCGCGCTGGTCGCCCTCGCGGGTGAGGCCGTTGAGGTTCAGGCAGAGGAGGTAGGGCTGCATCGCCGCGAGGGCGGCGGCGAAGCGGTCGACGTGCGCGTGCCCGTGGTGCTGGTTGTACACGATCCCCACGTGGCGGGCGTCGTGATGCCGGCGGAGATAGTCGCACACGGCGACGAGGTTCTCCGGCTCGCCGCCCCAGCCGCCGTGGTTGTAGAGCCCCAGCGGGCAGCCGGCCTCACGCGTGCGCTCCACCACCGGCAACAGCCGCGCGACGGCCTGCCGGATCTGCTCCTCGCGGGGGAGGTTCCCGGCGGGGCTGGGCGCGGTCAGCCAGATCTGCGGCCGCAGCTGGTGTTTCGCGAAGAGCCGGAAGGCCTCCTCGTGGACACCCCAGAAGGCGAGGAATTCGAGGCCGTGCTTCCGGTACGCGAGGATCTCCTCCTCGAACTGCGGCACGTGCTCGGCGCGCCAGTCGTACGCGACCCGGGTGAGCCCGAGCCCGCGGACCATCGCGGCGCGCGCGTCCGGGCCGCGTTTGACCGCGTCGAAGGGCACGATGCACCACGCGACGAGGTTCTCGCGCGCGAAGAGCGGAGCCGGGGCGGCGAGGGTCGCGGGTGCGGTGGCGCCGAGGGCGGCGGCGAGGGCGAGGCAGGCAAGGCGGGGCAGGTGCATTGGGGAATGGCGGCGAGCCGGCCCCGGAAGTAGCCGGGCCGGGGCCGCCAAGCCAGCGCGAAGCCACCATCCCCGGGCCGCCGCGGGCCCGCGGTTGACCCGGAGCGGGGCGGAAGCGAGTCTGGCCCGATGTCCCACGCGCCGGATTCCGCTTTTGATCCCATCGAGGAGGTGATCGCCGAGATCGCGGCGGGCCGCTTGGTCATCGTCACGGACGACGAGGACCGGGAGAACGAGGGCGACCTCATTATGGCGGCGGCCAAGGCCACGCCCGAGACCATCACGATGATGATCCGCCACTGCAGCGGCATCATCTGCGTGCCGATGCTCGAGCCGCAGCTGCGCCGGCTCGGCCTGGGCCCGATGGTCGCGCGCAACCGGGAGGTGCAGCGCACCGATTTCACGGTGAGCGTCGACGCCGCGCAGGGCATCGGGACGGGGATCAGCGCCGCCGACCGGACAACGACGATCCGCCTCCTCGCGGACCCGGCGACCACGCCGGAGCAGCTGGTGCAACCGGGGCACGTTTTCCCCCTGCGGGCGCGGCCGGGCGGGGTGCTGCAGCGCGCCGGTCACACCGAGGCGGCGGTGGACCTCGCGGTGCTGGCCGGGCTGCCGCCGGCGGGCGTGCTGTGCGAGCTGGTCAACGATGACGGCACGGTGCAGCGGCTGCCGCAGCTGATCGAGTTCAAGCGCCGGTACGGGCTGAAGATGACCTCGATCGAGCAGTTGATCGAGTACCGCACGGCCCGCGAAAAGCACGTGCAGGAGATCGGGCGCCACGAGATCGCGACGCGGTTCGGACCCTTCGCGGTGCACGTCTTCCGCAGCGAGCTCGACGGCCGGCATCACTTCGCGCTGGTGAAGGGCGCGCTCGGGCCCGGGCCGACGCTGGTGCGGGTGCACCGGGAAAACGTGCTGCAGGATCTGTTGCAGGGGGAGGCGGAGCCGGGCCGGGCTGGTATTCCTGCGGCGCTGGAGCGCATCGCGCGTCACGGGTCCGGAGTGCTGCTCATCCTCTCGCGGGCCAACGAGGGCGCGCAGCTGTGCGAGACGATCCGGGGTGAGGCGGCCCCGCCCTCCGCCCGCACGATGCTGCGCGAGTACGGCATCGGCGCGCAGATCCTCCACGGGCTGGGGCTGCGGGAGATCCGGCTGCTGGCGGCCTCCGGGCGGAAGCCGATCGCGATCGAGGGCCACGGCCTCTCGATCGTCGAGCACCTGACGCTGTAGGCTCCGCGGCCTGGCGGAATCGAAACGACGGGGGGCGGGCGCCAGGTCCGTGCTCCGGGGTTGCCACGCACCCGGGGTTTGCCTTCCGTCCAGCGCGTTCGTCGGTCCACCCCATGGTGCCCGATTCCTCCCGATGCACCTCCGCCCCGTCCTTGCCCTGACCCTCCTGGCCGCTTCGCCGCTCCCGGCCCAGAGCCTCGTTCCCGCCGCCGCGGCGCCGCCCGCCCGCGACGAGGTCGTGGAACTGTCGCCCTTCCAAGTGTCCGCCGAGGCCTTCCAGGGCTACTACGCTTCCCAGACCCTCGCCGGATCGCGCCTCCGGATGAACGTGGACGAGATCGCCTCGTCGGTACAGATCGTCACTCCCGAGTTCATGCGGGACGTGGGGGCGTCGAATCTGAACCAGCTGCTTCTTTTCACGACCTCGACCGAGGCGAGCGGCATCAACGGGAACTTTAGCGACTTCAACGTCGGCACGACCTCGACCGGCGACCAGTCCTCGCGGGTCAATCCGCAGGGCTCGCAGCGGGTGCGGGGCATCGCCGGCGCGGACCTCACCCGCAACTACTTCCTCAGCCTGATCCCGCCCGACCGCTTCAACACCGAGCTCACCGAGATCAATCGCGGCGCGAACGCGATTCTCTTTGGGCTCGGGAGCCCCGCCGGCATCATCAACACGCAGCTGGCCACGGCGCGGTTCCGCGACGCCCATGCAGCCCGGGTCGAGGTGGATAGCGAGGGCTCCGTCCGTTCGGAGGCCGACCTCAACCGCGTGCTGATCCCGCGGCGCCTCGCGGTGCGCGTATCTGCGGTGCGCGATGACCGGCGCTTCTACCAGCGGCCCGCGTTCGATGACGACCACCGGCAGTCCGGCACCGTCACCTGGCGCCCCTGGGCGGGCGCGACCGTGCGGGGCTTCGTCGAGAGCGGCGGCCGCCGCGCGAACCGGCCCAACACGATTCCGCCCGCCAGCACCATCGCGAGCTGGCTCGCGAACCAGCCCCTGATGGTCCAGCGGATGCGCGCCATCATCGCCGCCACGCCCGGGGCCAACCTCAGCGTGCCCGACGATTACCCGCTGATCTACAGCCCGGTCGCTCAGTCGTGGCGCCCGACCGGGACCACCAACGCCTACCTGACGACCGCCTCCATCCCGAACGATGCGAAGTTGGCGATCCTGCGCAACGCGGTGATCTACCACGACAACAACGCCACGAACCCGCGGAGGCTTTTCCATCCGAACATGTCGCGGCAGATCGCCGCCGTCTACCTGCCCGGGTCCGTGGCGCCTGGGGGTGCGGTGGGTGGCGGGGGTGCGATCGAGTCCAATATCGCCGCCATCAACAACCCGCTCCCCGCGATGAACCCCGATGGCATCGGCGCGGCCCCGGCCTACAACTACCTCGTGCCCGAGCAGCCTTGGCGCACCAACCCGGTCCAGATCCCGGTTTCGCTCACCAACCTCGCGATGCTCGATTTCACCCGGAACATGCTCTCGGGTGGGGCGGCGTTTCAGCACGATAAGTGGACGCACCAGAATGTGGTGTTCGAACAGACCCTCCTCGACGGCCAGGCCGGGCTCGAGCTCGCCTACGACCGGCAGGAATACCGGCGCAGCGCCTACGTCCCGTTTCAGAACTATTCTGGCATCTTCGTGGACTTGATGCAGGACTACCTTGGCCA
>VHCY01000198.1 GCA_016871595.1 Verrucomicrobiota bacterium | reverse complement strand
CAGCGCCGCGCCCGGCGAAGCCCCGGCGCCCGCCGGCACGCCCCAGTCGTCGTTGAACGCCACCTCCTCCCCCGCGGCGAACACCCGCACCTGCGGATCCGCTAGCACCCTCTCGACGCCGAGCCTTCCGAGCGCCGGGCCCGCCGCGCGCACGAGCAGCGTCCGCGGCCGCGGCCCCGCGACGACGAAGCCGCCGATCAGCACCTGGTCCCCGGTGCCGACGAACGCGCGCGTCGCCACGTTGATCAGGCGCCCCGCGGGCGGCGCCACACGCTGCAGCCGGTAGGTCGAGGTGAAGAACGCCGTCTGCTCGATGGTGCGCGCGTTGTCCGCCTCACCCGGCTGCCCCACGGCCACGCCGAGGGGCGCCGAAGCCGGGGCCGGCGCGGTCACCTCCGGGTTCGAGTAGTAATCGAGCTCCACGCCCGGCGGGTACGACATCAGGTCGCGGTACTGCCGCCCGTCCACCCCGGTGAAACGGTGCCCGTAACTGTACGGGAACGCCCCCCCGCCGCTCAGCGCGTTGGCCCGGTCGTGCGCGCACCCGAGGACGTGGCCCAGCTCGTGCGCCACCACGGTCGTGCCCGCGACGGCGCCGTACCAGACGACCGAGAACGCGAAGTCCGCGTTGCCCGGATCCTCGGGGTCATCGAGCAGGAAACTCAGGCCGCTGCTCGAGGTGTCGCTGCGCGCGAGCGCCAGGCACACGACGTCCGCGCCCGCCGCGTCGCGCGCCGCGTGGATGTCGTCCATCTGCCCGTCGGTCCGCTGGTAGAGGGCCGTCAGCGCGGTGTCCTGGAGGCGGTTCGCGGCCGGCGCCTGCTCATCGAAGGCGGTCTCGTGGACGCCGACCAGGCGCACGCGCGCGGTGACGCGGCTCGCCTCGAGGGTCGCGTTGACGCGGCTGATCGCGAGGTCGAACGCGCCCTGCAAGGCGGCGGTGCGCGCGGCGCCGGAGAGCGTCGGCAGAACGGCCGCCGTGTGCACCATCAGCACGTGCACCTCGGCGCGCTGGGGGTTCTCGGGCAAAGCGGCGGCCCGCGCGGGCGCCGCCGGAAAGGCCGCGAGGCCGGTCCGCTCCGGGCGTCGCTGGCCGCCGCACGGGGGCACGAGCGCGGGATCGACGCGGTACACCTGCGCGAGCGCGGCGGTGGCGGGCCGGAGCACGAAGCGGCCCAGCAAGGGGTCATCGATCTCCGCGTGGAGGAACCCGGCGTGCCACGCGAACCGGGCCCGCCCGCCCGCGCGACCGGCGAGTTGTCCCGTCGCGACCCAGCGGTCCGGGCCGAGCAGTTCCGCGCCGGTGAGCACCACCTCGAGTTCGCCGCCGGACGGCAGCGGGAAGCGGAGGCGGCCGGGACCCGGGGAGCGCCAGAAGGGGGACTGCTTGCCGCCGAGCCACGCGGCGTCGACGCGCGCGTAACGCACGGCGCGGGACGGCGCGGGCAGCGCGGCGGTGAGCGCGGCCGCTTCGGGCGGATCCGCGAAGACAAAGGCGGCCGGGACCGGGGTCTCCGTGCGCGGGTCCCTTACCGGAACGGCCTCGCTCGGCCCCGGCAGGAGCGGCGGCGGCGCCAACGACGGCTCGGCGGCGACCCGCGCGGGGCGGGTCGCTTGGGGCGGAGCGGGCCGGAGGGTCAGCCAAGCCGCGAGCAGAGCCCCGCCCGCCAGCAGGCCCGGCAGCCGCCAACGCCCGGAACCGAGGAATGCGGGAAACCGACGCACGCCGTCACCGAAGCCCGCGGGGCGCGGCGAGACCAGCCCTTTCGCGCCGGGTCAGTCGAGGTACAGCAGCTCGCTCGCGTTGAGCAAGGCGCGGGCGAACGCGGCCAGCCCGTGGTCGGCGACGAGGCGTTGCGCGCCCGCGCGTTCGGCGGCCGAGGGCGGACGCTGCAGCGCCACGGCGTAGGCGTCACCCACCGGATCGGGCCCGGTGAGGCGGGCGGCGAACGCGGCGGCGAGGTCGAGGGTGAAGCGGTGGTTGAGCAGCGTGAGCGCCTGCAGCGGGGTGGTGGTGCTGGCGCGGCGCGGCGCGGCGAAGGCGATGTCGGGCAGATCGAAGTCGCTGAGCACGTCGACTACGCTCGCGCGCGCGTTCTGGTGGTACACGGCGCGGCGGTAGGTCTCGGGGCCGGGCGCGTCCAGGGGGAAGTAGGTCGAGACGTTGTTCTGGGTGTAGCGGTAGAGGCGGAAGCCGGGCCCGCCCATCGGCTCGAGGCGGAGCTGGCCGGTCACGGCGAGGAGGGTGTCGCGGAGTTCCTCGGCGCCGAGGCGGCGCGGCGGGTAGCGCCAGAGCAGCCGGCTGTCGCGGTCGAGGGCAGCCGCCTCCGGCCGGTGGGCGGCACTCTGGCGGTAGGTGCGCGAGAGAAGGATCTCGCGGTGCAGGGGCTTGAGCCGCCAGCCGTGGTGCAGCAGGCGGCGGGCGAGGAAGTCGAGCAGCTCGGGGTGCGAGGGCGCGCCGCCGAGGAAGCCGAAGTCGCTCGGGGTGTCGACGATGCCCGTCCCGAAGTGGTGCTGCCACACGCGGTTGGCGAGCACCCGCGGGGTGAGCGGGTTGCCCTCGGCGGTGATCCAGCGGGCGAGCGCGAGGCGGCGCTCACCCTCGGGGGCGTCGGGCGGCAGCGCGTAGCCGGGCAGGACGCCGGCGAGGACCTCGAGGCTGGAGGGTGCGACGGGGTCGCCGGGCCGGGCGGGGTCCCCGCCCTTGTGGACGCGCGTGGGCTCCGCGGGCTGGGAGAACTTGCCCGCCCAGACCTGCGGGAGCTTCGGCACCTGGTTGAGCCGCGCCTGCACGCGCGCGCGCTGGCGCTCCAAACCGGCAAGCTGCTCCTCCTCGGCGGGCGTGATGACCTCCGGCCGCAGGCGCTCAAGGCCGACGCGCTCGCTCCACGGTTCGCGGTCCGCCGAGGAGGCGACGGTGCGCCAGTCCTGCCCGTCGAGCGACACCTGCACCTCGTACTCGCAGGGGGTCGCGCCCTGCGCCTGGCCCTCGGGGCGGCCGCGGTCCTTGCTGTTGCGGAAGGCGATGCGGTGGATCCGCTCGGGACGGGCGAAGGTGAGCGTGAGCTCGGCCGGCTGGCCGATGAACCACTGCTCCCCGTGCGCGCCGTCGATGCAGAGCTGCGGCCCGTAGGCCTCCGGGAAATCCTCCGCAACCGCCCCCCTCGCGCCCTCCGCGCGGCCGCCGTGAGCCGCGAGCGCCACGTTGCGCCCGTCCACGCTCCAGACCTCGAACTCGGTCAAGCGCCCTCCCCCGCGAGTCGCGAGCCGGCCGCGCGGCCGCGGCGTCGCCCGCCCCGGCACCTCCGTGTTGTTGCGGATGATGAAGCGCACGTGGCGCGCCTCGACCTCGGCGAACGGCTCCTCGGTGCCCACCGGGTCCATCTTCGGGCGCGGGAACGTGCGCTCCGCGAGCGACGCCTTGGCGCGCAGGTCGATCGCGCGGTCCAGGGCGTCGATCTCGCGGTTCAGGCCCGCGAGCTCGGCGTTGAGCTCGCGCGTGGCGGCCGCGAATTCCGCCCGCTGCTCCGCGGTGGCGATCACGCGGCGGCCGTGCTCCACGCCCTCGAACGCGGCCCGGACGCGGTAGTAGTCCTCGGTCGGGATCGGGTCGAACTTGTGGTGGTGGCAGCGGGCGCAGCCGACCGTCAGGCCGAGGAACGCGCCTGCGGTGGTGCTCACGACATCGTCGAGCGTCGCCGCCCGGATCGCGGCCTTCGCCGCGGGGTCCTGGTTGCCCACGTCGTCGTAGGGGCCCGCGACCAGGAACGCGCTGCCCACCTCGGTGTCCGGCTGGTCGCGGCCGAGGACGTCGCCCGCGAGGTGCTCGGTGATGAAGCGGTCGAAGGGCCGGTCCGCGTTGAGGGAGCGGATGACCCAGTCGCGGAACGGCCAGAGGTCATCGATGATGAAGTTGCGTTCGAAGCCATTGCTCTCGCCGAAGCGGACGACGTCGAGCCAGTGCCGGCCCCAGCGCTCGCCGTAGCGCGGGGAGGCGAGCAGGCGGTCGGCGAGCGCGGCGGTGGCGGCGGCGGGATCCGCAGCGAAGGCGGTGGTGAACGCGGCGACCTCCTCCGCCGTGGGCGGCAGGCCGGTGACGTCGTAACTCATCCGGCGGATGAGGGCGTGGGGCCCGGCGGGCGGGGCGGGCCGGAGGTTCCGCTCGGCGAGGCGGGCGGCGATGAAGCCGTCGATCGAGTCGTGGGCGAACTCGCGCGCGAGTGGCTGGAGCGACCACCAGCTCCGGTCGGCGCGGCGCGCGGGGCCGGCGTCGCCGGTGCGCGGGTCCGGGGCGCCGAGGCGGACCCAGGTGACGAGGTCGGCGATCACGGCGTCGGGCAGGCGGGGCTTCCGCGGCGGCATCGCGAAGTCGGGATCGGTGTGGCGGACCGCCTGGATGAGCGGGCTCTCGTCGGGCTGGCCCGGCACGATGGCCGGGAGGCCGCTGTCGCCGCCGCGCTGCCAGCCGGCCCGGGTGTCGAGGCGGAGGCCGCCCTTGAGCTTGGCGGATTCGGCGCTGTGGCACTCGTGGCAATGCGCGACCAGCACGGGCCGGATCCTCTGCTCGAAGAACGCGATGCCCTCGTCGGCGGCGGCCGGGGAGGCGAGCGCCAGGAGCAGCAGCGCGGCCCGGGAGCGGCGGCGCGGGAACGCGGGGGCGGCGGGGTTCACGCGAGGACCGGGCGGATCACGTGCCCGTGGACGTCGGTGAGGCGGCGGTTGGCGCCGTTGTGGTAATACGTGAGGCGCTCGTGGTCGAAGCCGAGGAGGTGGAGCACCGTGGCGTGGAAGTCGTGCACCGTGGCCACGTCGACCGCGGCGCGGCGGCCGAAGTCATCGGTCGCGCCGTGGGAGACGCCGCCCTTCACGCCCGCGCCCATCAGCCAGGTGGTGAAGGCGTCCGGGTTGTGGTCGCGGCCGCTGGTGCCCTCCTGGTGGGTG
>VHCY01000197.1 GCA_016871595.1 Verrucomicrobiota bacterium | reverse complement strand
CCCCGATGAATCCCCGTTCCATCCTCCACTCCCTCCTGCTGCCGCTCGCGGCTGCCGGCGAGTGGGCCGCCGCCGGGCCCGCGCCGTCCACGGCCCAGCCCAACATCCTGCATATCCTGACCGACGATATGGGCTGGACCGCCCTCGGCTGCTACGGGAACACGGACGTCCCCACGCCCAACCTCGACCGTCTCGCCGCGCAGGGGATGCGGTTCACCAACGCCTACGCCGACGCGCAGTGCTCGCCGACGCGCGCGGCGTTCCTCTCCGGGCAGTACGGCGCGCGCAGCGGCGTCTTCAAGGTCATCCACGAGCAGGAGCCGCCGCGGGCCGCGCTGCGCATCCCGGAGCCCAACGTGGCGATGTCCCCCGACGTCGCCACGCTCGCCACCACCCTCCGCCGCGCCGGCTACGCCACGGGCCTGAGCGGCAAGTGGCACATCGCCGACGACTACCCGGCGGCGACGCTGCGGGCCCGTGACGGCGGGAAGTACTTCGACCGCTACGGCTTCGACTTCTGCGGCGCGGCGCACGAGCCCGACCACCCGGAGGACAAGGCCGTGACCGCCATCACGGACGAGATCATCGGCTTCATCGAGCGCCACCGGGACCGGCCGTGGTTCGCCTACGCGGCGCATTTCACCACACACACGCGGCTCCGGGCGCCCGCGGCCCTGATCGAGAAGCACGCCGCGCGCGGTTACCGGCGCACCACCGCCCCGGCCGCCAAGTTCAGCGAGCGCCCCACGGCCGAGTACCTCGCGATGCTGGAGCACCTCGACAATGAGGTCGGCCGCCTGCTGGCCCGGCTCGACGCGCTCCGGCTCACCGACCGCACGGTCGTCGTCTTCACCAGCGACAACGGCGGCCTCTCCCGGATGGCGAGCTGCGCGCCGCTGCGCGAGGGCAAGGGTTCGCCCTACGAGGGCGGCATCCGCGTCCCGCTCCTCGTGCGCTGGCCGGGCCGCGTGCCTGCCGGGTCCCGCACCGACGTGCCTGTGCACGTGATCGACTTCTATCCGACCTACGCCGCGCTCGCCGGCGCGACCCCGCCCGCGGGCCACCGGCTCGACGGCCTCAGCCTGCTGCCCGTGCTCACGGGCGCGGGCGGCCTCGCCCGCGACACGCTGGCGTGGCATATGCCGACCTACACCGCGATGTACGGCCGGACGCCCTGCGCCGTCCTCCGGAAGGGCGACTGGAAACTCATCCACTGGTTCGGCGACTACCTGGACCCGCGCGGCTTCACGCCGGACCAGACGCCCTACGGCAAGCTCGTCCTTGGCCCGCGCACCGAACTCTACCACCTCGCCGACGACCTCAGCGAGACCCGCGACCTCGCGAACGCCCGACCCGAGAAGACCCGGGAACTTCGCGCCGCGCTCGAGGCCTGGTGGCGGGACACCGGCGCCGGATTCCCCACGAAGAATCCCGGCTTCGAGGAAGCGCGTTGGTGGATCACCAAAGATCAGGCCGCTGGAAAGAAAACCAAAGCCACGGTGTCGCCGCAGGATTGATCCAATTTCTTATGAAGCGAAACATCATTCTCCTGCTTCTTCTTTCGGGTCTTGGTCGGTTCGCCGCGGCTGCCGATGGGCCGAACCAGAGGACCAACGTCATCGTCATCCTCGCCGACGACCTGGGTTGGGCGGACTTGAGTTGCTACGGCAGCACGTTTCACGAATCGCCGAATCTCGACAAGCTCGCCGCCCAGGGCATGCGCTTCACGCAGGCGTATTCGAGCAGTCCGTATTGCTCGCCTTCGCGCGCGGCGATCATGACGGGGCGCCATCCGGCCCGGCTGAAAATCACCGACTACATCCCGAGCAACGGCAAGAGCGGCGAGCTGCTGCCGGCGGAGATGAAGATGGAGCTGCCGCTGGCGGAAGTGACCATCGCCGAGGTGCTGCGCGAGGCGGGCTACGCGACGTGGCATGTGGGCAAGTGGCACCTCGGCGACCTGGGTTTCTACCCCGAAGATCAAGGTTTTCAGGTCAACGTGGCGGGCAATCACAGCGGCGCGCCGAAGAGCTTTTTCTGGCCCTACGGCGACGAGGAAGGCGCAAGCATCGTGCGCCCCGCCGCGAGAGACCAGACGAAAGGTTACCATGGCACGGCGGTGCCGGGACTTCGTGCCGGCGGCAGGGAGGGCGAGCAGCTCTGCGATCGGCTCACCAGCGAAGCGCTGAAGTTGATCGAGAAGCGCGACACGCGTCGGCCGTTCCTTCTCTATCTGCCTTTCTACAGTGTGCACACGCCCCTGATGGCGAAACCGGAGCTGGTGAGGAAATACGAAGCCAAGGCCGCGCGGCTCGGCCTGCCCTCGCCCAAGGACGCGCCGGGCTACACCGAGGACAACCGCGCCCACGGCGGCGGCGCGCCGCAGATGCCGGAGCGGCAGGTGAATCCCACTTACGCGGCGATGATCGAGACGATGGACACCAACGTCGGACGTCTCCTGGCGAAACTCGACGAACTCGGCCTCGCCAACCACACGATGATCCTCTTCACCAGCGACAACGGCGGCCACAACCGCGTCGGCAACGGCAACGCCGTCACCAGCAACCGCCCCCTGCGCGGCTGCAAGGGCTGGCTCTACGAAGGCGGCGTGCGCGAGCCGTGGATCGTGCGCTGGCCCGGCGTGACCAAGCCTGGCAGCGTCTGCGATGTGCCGGTGATGAACACCGACATCCTGCCGACGGTGCTTGAGGCCTGTGGGCTGCCGACAAGGCCGGACCTGCACAAAGACGGCATCAGCTTCGCCCCGCTGCTCCGTGGTGGCACCAAGCCGGTGCAACGCGCTCTCTTCTGGCACTTCCCGCACTACGGCAATCACGGCAGCGGCCCGTGCGGCAGCGTGCGCGTCGGCGACTGGAAACTGATCCACTGGCTCGAGGACGACGGCGTGGAACTGTTCAATCTCGCGGACGATTTGTCGGAGAAGAATGACCTCGCTGCGCGGCATCCCGAGCGCGTGAAAGACCTCCGCGCCCGCCTCGACGCCTGGCGCAGGGAAACCGGGGCGAACATGCCGAGACCGAGAGGATGAATTTCCGGGCGACTATGCGACCCACCCTTACAGCCCTCCTCACTTTCCTGCTGCTCGTGCCGCTGTCCGCCTCCGCTCAGAACGAAAGCGCCCCCAATCTGGCGAAGCCGGAGGTGGCTCTGGCGGGGAAAGACAACCTGGATTTCGACGAGGCGAACCGGTGGGTGACGTGCGCCAGCGGCGGGGCTGAGCGGTCCGCCGCGGCCGCCAGCCCCTCCGGCCCCGCGCCGGCCGCCGCGGCCGCACCGGCCCGGGCGCCCGCCGCGGGGAGCGCGGATCCGGCGGCCATCGTGCTCTCCCCGTTCACGGTCGAGACCACCCAGGACCGCGGTTACCAAGCGCAGACGACGCTCGCGGGCAGCCGGTTGAACTCGAACCTCAAGGACGTCGCCTCCCCGACTTCGGCCTTCACCGAGACCTTCCTGCGCGATCTGGGACTCAGCAACCTCGCGTTCATCCACTCGATGCAGAGCAAGAGCGCGCTGCACGGGCCGGCGATGTTCATGGCCAACAGCGGGTTCATCCTGCCGGGTTTCCCCGCGATGGGGGCGTGGGTCACCTACGGCCTCGGGAGCGAGAACGAGAACCTGCCGGCGTTCGTGGTGCTGCCTGACCCGCGCGGGCTGCCTCCCGGGGGCGTGGTCAACTGGGGCGCGGGGTTCCTGCCGGCGGTGCACCAGGGCACGACGATCGCCGCCGGGGGCGACCGGGCACCGCTCGCCGACCTTTTCCCCGAGGGGGAATTCGCCGGCCTGCGCGGCGAGCCGGAACGGGCGGGGCGCGATTTCCTGCAGGCGCTGAACCGGGCGCACCGCGCGGAGCGCCCGGGCCAGACGGAGCTCGACGCCCGGATCTCGGCCTACGAGCTCGCGGCGCGGCTGCAACTGAGCGCGCCCGAGGCGACGGAGCTGCGCGGGGAGAGCGAGGCGACGCGGCGCCTCTACCAGCTGGAGCACGAGGACATCGGCCCGTTCGGCCGGCAGTGCCTGCTCGCCCGCCGCCTCGTCGAGCGCGGGGTGCGCTTCGTCCAGATCTTCTGTGGGGCGGAGAACACCGCCACGAAGAAGATCCGGCCCAACTGGGACAGCCACGAGGACGTCGTGCGCGACCACGGCTACTGGGGGCCGATCCTCGACACCGGGGCGGCGGCGCTGCTCACCGATCTGAAATCCCGCGGCCTCCTGGAGAGCACGCTCGTGATCTGCACGACGGAGTTCGGGCGGCAACCCGGCGCGCAAGGCGGGGGCGGCAAGGGCCGCGACCATAATCCCGCGGCGTTCACCGCGTGGATGGCGGGCGGCGGCATCCGGGGCGGCACGGCCCACGGAGCCACCGACGAGCTCGGCTTCAAGGCCGTGGTCGATCCCGCCTACAGCTACGACCTGCACGCGACCGCCCTGCACCTGCTCGGCCTGGATCACGGGAAGCTCTCGTTCTACCACAACGGCATCAACCGCCGCCTCACCGACGTGCACGGCCACGTGATCCGCGGGATCATCGGCTGAGCGGCTGGGCCCGGGTCACGGGGCCGGCGAGGCGGTGAAGTGCTGGAGGCCGCGGACGTGGATCCGCTCTTCCAGCGGGTAACGGGCGTCGCCGGGGCAGACCACGGTGAGGCTTTCGAGCTGCAGCTGGGCCAGGTTCGGTGAATCAGGTTCGGAACAACCTGTCGAACAATGAGGTGCGAAACGCGATGAAAATCCGTCGCTAGCCAGCGAAATTTCACGGCCGCGGGTTCAACGCTGCTTTCCTCGCCCGCCACGCGCGGCGCGGAGGAACCGCCGCCTCCGGCCGGCTAATGCTTTGACCGGCCGGGTGGGGGGCGCCTACAAGCCCGGGATGCACCCCGCACGCATCGCCTTCGTGGGCACCGGCCGGATGGGCGCCAATATGGCCCGCCGC
>VHCY01000196.1 GCA_016871595.1 Verrucomicrobiota bacterium | reverse complement strand
AGCGCTGCTGCCCCGGTCCGCGGGAGGGGTCGGCGTTGACGAAGTCGGTCGTCAGCACCCCGATGCGGTAATCGAGGTCCCGCGCGTGGAAGAGCTGGCGGAACCGGGCGAGGGTGGCGACGAGGCGTTCCTGGTGCTGGCCCATCGAGGGCGAGTTGTTGATCACGAGCACGAGGTCGACCTGGCGGCCGCGGGAACGGTCGACCGAGAGCTCCCGCGCGAGGCGGATGGGCTCGACGCTGACGACGACGACGTTCTCCGCCCCGAGGTGCGGGTTGTGCTCGTCGACCGTGTAGTAGCCGAAGCGCTCCTCGCCGATGAAGCCGGGGTGGGGCGCGTAGGTCAGCTGGCCGGTGGCCCGGTCGAGGCGTGCGACCCCGTTCCGCGGACCGGTCTTCGCGTCCAGCACCCAGGCCACCTTCGGGGCGGGGATGAGGGCCCGGTCAGCCGGCGCCATCGCGTCCTCGTGGCTGGGCAACGGCGACGACACGGGGGTGTTGGGGCGGGTGACGAGGGCGACCGCGCGGACCTGCGGCGGGCGGGCGCGGGCGGCGCCGACCTCGAACTTCTCCAGCACCACGGGTGGCGGCGGGAGGACCGTGAGCACGACCGTGTTCCGGAAGGTGAGCCCGGTGGCGGCGTTGCGCACGGTGTAGGTGAACGAATCCTCGCCGGCGAAGCCCTCGCGCGGGCGGTAGGCGAAGTAGCCGAGGCGCGAGGTCTGGGTCCGGAAAAGGTCGCCGTCGTCCCCGCCGGCCAGGCCCACGCGCCCGTGCAGGGGCGCTGCGACGATCGTGTAGACGAGTTCCGCCCCGGCATCGGGGCCGACCAGCTCCGGCGCCACCCCGAGTTGCCCGTGGGCCCCGGAGCCCTCGACCTCGAGGGTCATCGGCGCCGGGGCGAGAATCAGGTCGCGTTCCGCCGCGGCCGGTTCACCGGCGGGCGCGAGCGAGGCGAGCAGCGCGGCCAGTAGCAGGGGGGCAATCCGGCGGGGGCGGGCGGGGGCGGCGGAAGGGTTCATCAGGCGCTGCGACACCGGAGTGACGGTGGATGTTTCCGCAAACTTGCCCGGGAACGATTTCGGGAGGGCCCGGCGACCGCGGAGGGGACGTTCGGGAATCGAAGGACAATCGAAGGACAATCGAAGGAGAATCGAATGAGAATCGATGGCGGGGGCGGAGGTGACCGCCGGTTGCAAGCGAGGGGTCGTCAGGTTCCGGCGGGGTGTTGCCGCAGGAGGGCGTCGAGCTCGGCGAGGCCCTCGTGGGAGCCGATCTCGTAGAAACGTTGCTTCATCTCGTAGCCGGCCAGCTCGCCGCGGGCGCACAGGTCCGTCTGCACGGCGGCGAGGTCCACCACGGCATCGCGCGGCTGGCCGGCGAAGGCCGCGGCGCGGAACACCCCCAGGCCGTAGTCGATGTGGTGCATCTCGGGACGGCGCTGGCGCTTGTCGTACACGCGGATGCGGCCGTCCTCGTACCACACGTTGCTCGTGTCGTAGCGGCCGCGGTTCTCGTAGACGGTCATCAGCCCGAGGCGCCCCGACTGCCGGAACGCCGCGCCCACGCCGGCGTAGTCGACCGGCAGGTAGCTGTCGCCGTAGAGGACGTAGAACGCCTCACCGAGGAGCGGCAGGGCCGCGATCAGCGCGCCGCCGGTGCCGAGGAGCCGGGGGCCATCGAACGCGTAATCGATGCGCACGCCCCAGTCGCGTCCGTCCCCGTAGCGTTCGACGATCCGCTCGCCGAGGTGGCCCACGCAAAGGACCAGCCGCCGCAGCCCGGCCGCCCGCAGCAGCCGCAGCTGGTGGGAGAAGAACGGCTCGCCCGCGACCTCGACCAGCAGCTTGGGCACCTTCTCGGTGATCGGCCGGAGGCGGGTCGCGAGGCCGCCGGCGAGGATGGCGACGGGCAGTTCGGGAGCGGTCATCACGGCGGAGTCAGCGCGGTCGCCGCCGGCTTGGCAACCGGGGTCTGCGCGCTTCCCCGCGCATCCTTCCCGTCGTCGGACCGTCCAGCGCAAGCGAAGGTTGACCTCCCTTGACGCGTGTGCCGGAGTCGCGACGTTTCCCCCGCGGAAGCCCGCTCCGGCCCGGTGCCGGGGTGTCGCCCAGCCGCCCTTTCCCCCCAACCCTCAACCGTTCCTCCCCTATGAACCACTGGACCCGCAAGGAATTCCTCAAGACCTCCCTCGCCGGCGGTGCCGCGCTCGCCGGCACCCGCCTCTACGGCCAGGCCGCCCCCGCCGCCGGCAGCGCCAACGGTGACCTCCGGGTCGCCGTCGTCGGCCTCCGCTCCCAGGGCCGCGGCCATATGATGGACCACGCCACCAAGCTGAAGGGCTCCCGGCTGGTCGCCATCTGCGACGTCGACTCCGAGGTGCTCGCCCGCCGCAAGGAGGATTGCGAGAAGGCCGGGGTGAAGCCCGCCACCTACGGCGACTACCGGAAGCTGCTCGAGAGCAAGGACATCGACGCCGTGGTGCTCGCCTCGCCCAACCACCTGCACTCGTTGCAGACGATCTGGGCCCTGCAGGCCGGCAAGGACGTGTACGTCGAGAAGCCGCTCTCCCACAACGTCTGGGAAGGCCGCCAGGCGGTCGAGGCCGCCCGCAAGCACACGAAGAACATCGTCTTCGCGGGCACGCAGAACCGGTCCTCGGAGGACATCTACGACGCCATCGACTTCGTGAAGTCCGGCCAGATCGGCCGCATCCTCTGGGCCCGCGGCCTCTGCTACAAGACCCGCGACAGCATCGGGCAGACCCAGGGCGCCCAGAAGGTGCCGGACTCGATCAACTACGACCTCTGGACCGGTCCCGCCGACCTGACCCCGCCCCGCCGCAACTCCAAGTCCAACGGCACCGTGCACTATGACTGGCACTGGTTCTGGAACTACGGCGGCGGCGACATCACCAACCAGGGCATCCACCAGATGGACGTCGCCCGCTGGTTCCTCGGCGAGCCCGGCCTGCCCCCGACCGTGATGAGCTTCGGCGGCCGCTTCGGCTACCGCGACGACGCCGAGACGCCCAACACGCTCATCTCCGTCTTCGGTTACGCCAAGGCCCCGCTGATTTTCGAGGTCCGCGGGCTCCCGATGAAGGCCGGGATGCGCGCGATGGACAAGTACCTCGGCACGGACGTCGGCGTGGTGGTGCAGTGCGAGAAGGGCTACGTGACCATCGGCTCCAACGGCGGAGCGCTGATCTACGGCAACGACAAGAAGGTGCTCCAGAAGTTCGCCAAGAACACCCTCGGCCAGCACCGCGCGGCCTTCGTCACGGCCGCCCAGACCCGCAAGGTCGTCCGCTCCACCGTCGAGGAGTGCCACTACTCCTCCGCGCTCTGCCACCTGGGCAACGTCTCGTATATGCTCGGCGCCGAGAAGACCAACGCCGAGCTGGCCGAGGCCATCAAGAGCGACAAGGACACGCAGGACTCCTTCAACCGGATGCTCGAGCACCTGAAGGCCAACAACGTGGACACCGCGGGCACCAAGACCGTGGTCGGCCCGAAGCTGGTCCTCGACGGGAAGACCGAGCAGTTCACCGGCCCGAACGCCACCGTGGCGGCGGCGGCCAACAAGAACCCGCTGCTGAAGCGCGCCGGCCGCGGCGCCTTCGCCATCCCGGTGTTCAAGGCCTGAGCCGCTTCGCCGGCCACACGAGGCCCGTGCCCCCTTCCGGGGGCCGGGCCTTTTTGCTGGCCGGGCGGGGCGGCGCCGTCCCGCCCGCCGGCTCAGTCGCCGGCCTTGGCCTTGCGCTTGCCCTTGCCGGCGTCCCCCGGCAGCGGCCCGGAGAACGGCGGGCGCTCGAAGGTGAGGCCGTCGCCGGTCACGCGCGGATCCCCCGCGGCGGTCAGCTCCCGCATCAGCCGGGCGGCCAGCTCGGCCTTGGCGGCGGCGTGCGCGGGGTCCGCCGCGACGTTGCGGGTTTGGTCCGGGTCGCGGCGCAGGTCGTAAAGCTCCTCCGCCGGGCGCGGGCCGAAGGCGTGGTCGAAGTGCCACTTCCAGCGCGGGTCCTCGCGGTTCCGGATCAGCCACGCCTTGGTCGGGCTGCTGTCCATATCCGCGTAGCCCACCCGGGTCTCCTCGACGAGGGTCTCGGCGGCGAGCACCTCCGGCTTCAAGGCGTCCTTCGCGTCCCCCATCGGCATCCGGTCGGCGGCGAAGTTGCGGATGTAGACGTAGTCCCTGGTGCGGAGCGCGCGCATCGGGTAGGGCAGGTAGCCCTCGCGCGCGTTCTCCACGTGCCGCTCCCGGCCGGTGATCACCCAGGTGCGGGTCGGATCCACCTGGCCCTCGCGGTCGGAGCGGATGACGCCGAGGAGCGAGCGGCCGTAGAGGCCGGCGGGCGGGGTGACGCCGCCGATCTCCATAAACGTGGGGGCGAGGTCGGGCAGGCAGACGAAGTCGTCCACCACCCGGCCGGGGCGGGCGCCGGGCACCCGGGCGACGAGCGACACCGCGGTGCCGTGGTCGTACAGGTTGCACTTGCCGGAGGGGACGCCGGGCATCCCGTGGTCGCCGCTGACGATGATGAGCGTGCGTTCCAGCTCGCCGGCGGCCTCGAGGCGTTCGCGCAGCACCCCGAGGTAGGCGTCGACCGCCTGGCACTCGCCGAGGTAGTCGGCGACGTCCTCGCGCACCTCGGGGACGTCGGGGAGGAAGGCGGGCAGGCGGCCGCGGAGGCGCTCCGGATCGATGCCCCAGAGGGCGAGGCCGGAGCCGCGGACCCATTTGCGGTGGGTGGTGGTGGTGCCGAAGAAGTAGTGCCAGGGTTGGCCGGGCTTCCGGTCGGCGAGGAAAGCGTCGAAGTTGCCCCGCACCTGGGCGAAAAGCTCCTCCCGGGCGGCGGCGAGGGGCTGGCCCCGGGCGACGCGCGCGGTGACCTCCTCCGAGAAGTTGTTCGGGGCGCGGCCGGCCTTCTCGTAGGCGTGCCGCTGCTCGCCTAAGGGCGCGT
>VHCY01000195.1 GCA_016871595.1 Verrucomicrobiota bacterium | reverse complement strand
GCGTGGTGGCCGGGCCGCCTGCCGGCGGGGGTCGTCACCGACGAGTTCCTGACCTCGCTGGAGATCTTCCCGACCCTGGCGGCGCTGGCGGGCGCGCGGCCGCCGGCGGGGGTGGAGTTGGACGGGTTCGACCTGCTGCCGGTGCTGCGGGGCGAGCGCAAGTCCCCGCGCGTGGAGATGTTCTGGGAGCGCCGGAACGACCGGGCGGCGCGCGTGGGCCAGTGGAAGTGGGTGTCGACGCCGAAGGGCGGCGGGTTGTTCGACCTGAGCCGGGATCTGGGGGAGAAGGAGGATGTGTCGGCGCAGCACCCGGAGGTGGCGCAGCGGCTGGCGGGCGCGTTCGCCGCGTGGAAGGCGCGGATGGACGCCGCCGAGCCCCGCGGCCCGTTCCGGGATTACTGAGGCCGGGGGCGGGACGAACGCTTCAGCTCCCCGTTCCGGCGCCGCCCGCATTCCCCCGGCCGCGGGTGAGCTTCGCGCTCCTCGCGGGCACCCACTGCCCGGGAAACAGCATCATCCCGGGCTGGCGAGGCGCCCCGCGCTCGTTGTGGTTCAGCTGCGCGATCAGCAGATCGACGGCCTGCGCCCCGAGCAACTCGTCCGCTTGGTCGATGCCCCCGATCACGGCCTGGCTCCTGCCGGGCCATCGCAGCGTGGCGACGGGCAGACGCGCCTCGCGGCAGAACGCCCGCACCCCCGGAGCGGACAACTGCGCGACCGTGCTCACGATCAGCCCGTCCGCCCCGCTCCGGCGCAGCCAGGCGGCCAGCCCGCGCGGGCGCGCCGGGTCGTGCAAATGCAGCAGTTGCCGGGCCCGGTCCGGTTCCGGGTGGTTGGCGAAAAACGCCCCCGTCCAGGCGTGCTTCGCCCGGTCATCGATGACCGCGTCGACCACCGCCGCGGGCCGCCGGCAGCCGAGCTTGGCCAATTCCAGCAGGACCATCCGCATCGCGAGAAAGTGGTGGTGGCCGACGTGGTGCAGCTCGGGCACCCAGGTCACGTTTCCGATCACCACGGCGGCAAACCGGCCCCAATCCCAGTCGAGCGCAAGGGAAGTCTCCGGGGTGAGCACCGGGGACAGCAGCACGCCCGTGATGCCGCGGGCGACGATGATCTCCTGCAGCCGCCGCTCCGACATCCCGGGGTCATCGGTCCAGAATTCCTCCAGCGCGAAGCCGAGCCGTTCCGCCCGGGTCGCGGCGCCCCGGAACACCGCCCGCAGGTAGGGATGCTCCGCCGAGGCGCGCCGCGGGGTGTGCACCCACACGAACGCCAGGCGTTCCGCCGCCGGCCGCGCGCGCGCGCCCCGGATGTGCGCCATCAGGCCCGCCACCCGCGGATCGGGCCGGTACCCCAGCGCGCGGGCCGCGGCGGCGACGCGGTCCCGGGTCTCCGGCGGGATCTTGGGGTGACCCCGGAGCGCGTACGACACCGTCGCCAGCGACAGGCCCGCGTGACGGGCGATCGCCTTGAGGGTGACAACCGGCTGGGTGGACGTCGGCACGGTGAACGAGTTCACCGCGACCGCGATTGCCACGCAACCCCCGACCGCGTGGTCTGGCCGCACCGCCCTTGCTCCACGCGCCACCCCGCGCGCCCCACTCCCCGCACCCTGAATTTTTCCGACCCTACGATGAACACCCCCCGGTCCCGCCGTTTCGCCACCCTTCTTCTCCTGCCGTTGGCGGTGGGCGCCCAGTCGCTGCCCCCCAAGCCCGCCGCCACCGCGGCCGCCCCCGACGCCGTCGTGCTCTCGCCCTTCGAGGTCAGCGGCAACCCCAATGACTCCTACGAGGCCACCAACACCAACTCCCTCACCGGCATCAGCACGCCCCTGAACAAGGCCCCCCTCGACGCCCGCGTGCTCACGCGCACGATGATGGATGAGCTGGGCGGCGGCGACGTCTTCCGCCTGCTCTCCGACTACGGCGGGCTGGGCGCGATGCTCTTCGGCGGCGGCAGCGAGGACCAGCGCGGGATGCAGGAGGGCGACGCCGCCCAGCCCGGCGCCTACAACGCCCGCGGCTTCTCGATCGGCGAGCCGCGGCGCGATGGCTTTCTCCGCTCCTCCACCGCCGGGTTCAACGGCTTCGACGTCGAGAGCGCCGAGGCCGTCAACGGCTCCAACAACCTCCTCTACGGGTCCGGCGATCCGGGCGGCATCGTCGTCATCAACACCAAGCGCGCCCGCGTCAACCAGCGCTCCGCCACCCTCAGCACGAAGTTCGATTCCGAGGGTTCGCACACCTACACGGGCGACTTCAACGTCGGCTCCCGCCGGTTCGCCGTCCGCCTCAACCTGCTGGAGAACGCGGACCGCTATTACCGCCCGATCCTCGGGCTCGATCAGACGGGGCTGCAGGCGGCGGTCACGCTGCGGCCCTGGCGCTGGATCGGCATCTTCGCCGACTACCGCCGCTACGAGCGTGCCGCGATCATCGCGAGCGGCGCCAGCCTCCGCGCGCCGGCGGGGCTCCTCCTCAGCAATGGCGTCCCGCTGGACAACCAGTCGCCCGCCTACATCACCGGCTTCGGCGGCTCCGCGTTGCTGAACAACCTGATCACGCTGCGGAACCAGGATTCGCTCTCCGGCGTCGTGCCGCGGCAGCATTGGATCAACGAGGCCAAGGGGGTCACCGTCGACCTCACGCCGCACCCGGACTTCGCGTTCCAGTTCCGCTACAGCCACGACGACCGCATCAACCGGGCGCTCTCGGCACTCAGCACGCAGTTCCTCCACCCGGACCTGCCGACCAACCTCGCGACCGACGCCACCGGCGCGCCGCTGCGCCAGTGGGCCGCCTTCACCTCGCTCGGCGGCTCGCCGTTCTCCACCGGCGCGCACGGCTACAAGTTCACCGCGGTCGCCCGCCGCGATCTCGGGCGCTGGGGCGACCACCGCCTCAGCGTGTTCCATTCCCGCCTCGACTCGTGGACCGTCAGCCGCAGCGCGCGCTTCTATGAAATCAATGCCGACGGCTCGTGGGTCCGCAACGAGGCGAACATCCGCAACGCCGACTCCGGCCGGACCCTGATGCCCGCGATCTGGCGCCCCATCTTCTCCACCGCGATGCCGGGGAGCCTGAAGTGGCCGCAGGACATCATCACGCACCCCAACGGGAAACGCTACGCCTGGGACACCTCGGTGGCGCCCCGCACGGTGCCCGCGACCCCGATGAACCCCGAGGGCCTCGGCGGGCCGCTCAACGCGCTCGGCCAGCCCACCAGCACCGCTTTCTCCAACGACGACACCACCGAGAAGGGCTGGGGCACCGGCTTCACGAGCTCGTTCTGGAAGGGCCGCATCGACACCCTCATCGGGCTCCGTTTCGAGACCGCGTCGACCGTGCGCACGACGACCACCGTCGCCCGCGGCCCGATCGACTACGCCAGCCGGACGTACGGGGTGGTGTTCGACACCCCGCTCCCGGGCGTCCGCGGCTACGTGAACCTCTCGCGGAACGCCAAGATCAACTTCGCCACCGACCGCGACGTGTTCAATAACCTGCTCCCGATCGGCCAGGGCGAGACCCGCGAGGCCGGCCTGAAGCTCTCGCTCTGGGACCACCGGCTCTCCGGCAACGTCACCTACTACCGGACCACGGGCTTCAACTTCGCCGCCACGCTCGGCGGCATCCGCGACGACGTCGATCCCAACGGCATCAATGGCCGCAACGGCGGCCCGGGCTACGTCTTCAGCCGCGTCTCCGACGGCCTCAGCGCCAGCCTCAGCTCGCGCCCACTCAAGCCCTGGCAGATCACCTTCAGCTGGGCGCAGGCCAACGGCTCCGAGCGCAGCGACGTCACGCTGCCGGTCCTGTACAACGACGAGTTCAACACCACGACCGTCGGCGGCCAGCAGGTCGTCGCCATCCGGAACTCGGCGAGCAACGCGCTCACGCCCCTCCTTGTGCCCGTGGACCCGGCCCAGCCCGGCGGGGCCACGACCGCCCTGTCCGTGGCGATGATGAAGGACCGCGCGAGCCCCTATTTCGCCAACCTCGATCCCGACTCCGGCGCCATCCTCAACTCGCAGGCGCTCGGGCTGCGCACGACCGGCGTCGGCACGACCAAAACGGGCCTGCCCATCAGCGCGCACCAGCTCGGGTTCGTGCCGCCGCTGCCGGAGCTCATCGTGCGCAAGTCCGGCGAGGCCACCTCCGGCTATTCGGAAAACTCGTTCAGTATGATCAACCGCCTCCAGGTCAGCGAGGGCCGCCTCCGCGGCCTCGTCGGCGGCCTCGCCAGCACCTACGCCCGGAACTTCCGCGGCTATATGTACACCGACGCCGCCGACGGGAACAAACGGAAGCTGTTTTACTATCCCGACAAGGTGCAGCACAACGTCTTCCTCGTCTACCGCTTCAAGGGCTTCGCCCGCTCCCAGATGACCGTCCAGCTGAACATCGACAACGTCCTGGACCGCCAGCGCGTGCTCGCCCTCCCGCGCAGCACCAACGGCACCATCCGCTACTTCCAGTACCAGTACTCCCCCCGGAAGTCCGCGCTCACCACGAGCGTGACGTTCTGACCCGGGACGGCCCGCGCTTCCCCTCGTGCTCCAGGGCATCTTTCCCGTCCTGCCGACGCTCTTCACCGCGCGCGACGAGCTCGATCTCGCCGCGCAGCGGCGCGTGGTCCGCTTCGCCCTCGGGGCGGGCGCGCAGGGCATCGTGTTCCCGGGTGTCGCCAGCGAGTACAGCCACCTGTCCCTCCCCGAGCGGGAGGAGCTGCTGGCGCTGGTCGCGGAGGAGGCGGGCGGAAAGGTGCCGCTCGTCGGCGGGGCCAGCGCGCCCACCCCGGCCGGCGTGATCGCCGCCGGCGCCATCGCGATGCGGCACGGCATCCGTGCTCTCCACCGAGCGGTGGCGTCCCCACGGGGATTCGAACCCCGGTTCTCACCGTGAAAGGGTGGTGTCCTAGGCCAGGCTAGACGATGGGGACCAACCACGGAAGCGCGGACGGTACGTCC
>VHCY01000194.1 GCA_016871595.1 Verrucomicrobiota bacterium | reverse complement strand
CCGCGCGCTCGCTCTGCCGGTACGGGCCGCAGTCCCCGCCGCCGCTGGCCCCGAAACGCGGGCCCTCGTCCCAGTTCAAGCCCAGCCAGGTCAGGCTCTCGTAGATCAACCGCAGGTACTCGTCGCTGTTCCGCTCCTTGTCCGTGTCCTCGATGCGCAGGATGAACGTCCCGCCGGTGTGGCGGGCGTAGAGCCAGTTGAACAGGGCGGTGCGGGCGCTCCCGATGTGGAAGAAGCCGGTCGGACTGGGCGCGAAGCGGACGCGGACGGGAGACATATGGGCAAGGAAGGCCGGCGCCCGGAAAGGGCGACAGGCACGGGCATTTCCCGCCACCCCCGCCCGGGGCTCAATGCCGAAATCGCCGGAATTTCACTTGTCGCCGCCACCGGATTGGGGAACCCGTGTCCGATTGCCGATGAAGCCGCTCAAGCTCGTCCTCCTCATCCTCGGTGTCGGAATCCTGCTCGCCGCCGGACTCGTCGCCCTCGCGCTGCTGCCGTCCGTCCAGACCTGGGCGGCCCGGCGGGCCCTGGAGGGCTCCCCCGTGGCGGTCGAACGCGTCGCCGCCAGTCCCGGCGCGGCGCGGCTGGAGGGCATCACCTTCCGCCAACCCGGCCTCGTCGTCCGGGTCGGTGCGCTCGAGACCACGCATTCGCTCGGCGCGTGGCTCGGCTCCCGCCGCCTGGACGTCGAGGAAATCACCCTCCGCGACGTGGTGGTGGAACGCACTCCCGCGCCTGCGGAAGCAACCACCCTCCCCAACCAGCCCGGCCCAGCGGCCCCGGCGCCCGGTGCCGCGACCCCGCCCGCCGCCGGCAAGGCCGAGGCGCCCCCCAAGGCCTTCACCGGCCTGCTCGACCCGGCCCGTCTCCCGTTTGACCTGCGGGTTGGCCGCCTGAGCGTGGAGGGACGGGCCCGCCTCGGGAACGGCCAGACGGCCACGCTCGACCTGAAGGGCACCAATCTCGCCACCGGCGGCGCCGGCAAACTCGAGTGGACCCTCGATTTCGCGGACGCCACCCCAGCCGCCGCCCTCCGCGGCCTCCGATCCACCGGCACCGCCACCCTGACGCTCGCCGCCGACCGGGCGCTGACCGCGGTCGGTTTGGAGACGATCCTCGCCGCCGTCGGTCCCGCGCTGCCGCCGGACCAAGTCACGCTCCACGCGCAGGCCAACCGCGATCCCCAGGGCAAGGAAGCCTACGCCATCCGGCTGGGCCTCCTCCGCCGCGGACAGGCGGAAACCCTCCTGCAGGCCAAGGGCGGCTTCGCCCCGGCCCAAGCCGACCTCAGCGGCACCTGGGAGGTGGCCCTGCGCAGCGAGCAACTGGCTGCCCTCCTCGCGGGCTTCGGGCTCCCCGAGGTCGCCGCCACCGGCGACGGGAAATTCTCCGTGCGCCCCGACAGCACGGCCGGCGCCACGACCGGACGCCTCCAGGCCACGGTCTCGCGGCTCGGTCAGATCTCCCCCACCCTCGCCGCCATCGGTTCGATTCAGGTGGCCGCCAACTTCGACGTGGGGCTGCAGGATCACGCGGCGCAGCTGAAGGCCTTCGACGTGGACGTCAGCGAGGCCGGCGGCCGCCGTTTCGCCCGGTTGCAGCTCACCCAGCCCGCCACCTACCGCCTCGCGGAGCGCCAACTGTCCCTCGCCCACCCGCAGGCGGAGGCTGCCCGGCTCGTGCTGGACGCGGTCCCGCTCGCCTGGGCGCAACCGCTGGTCCAACCGCTGCAGATCGCGCAAGGCACCCTCTCGCTCGAACTTGCCGCCGTGGCCGAGCCCGACGGCAGCCGGATCCGCCTGCAGAGCCCCGCCCCGCTCGTACTCGGAAACCTGATCCTCCGCGAGGCCGGCGGACGCCCGCTGGTCGAGGGCCTGACGGTCTCCGCGCGTCCCACCGTCGACTACACCCGGGAGCAACTGCGCGCCTCGCTCGCGGAATTCAGCGCCCGCCTGCCCGCCGGCGATGCCGTGAAAGGGGAACTCCGGGCGGAGACGCGCCCCCTGACCGGCAAGCCCGCGACGACGTTCCAGGCCAACCTCGACGCCAAGGTGGCGACGCTGCTGCGTCCCTTCCTTACCTTTGATCCGGGCGCCCTCGAGGCCAAGGTGAACCTCGAGGGCCGCCACGAGGGGGATGCCTTGACCGTGTCCCGGGCGGAGGCCGGGGTGACGCGTGCCGGTGGCGCCCCGCTGGCCCGGCTGGCGCTGCTGCAACCCGTGCGGGGCGATCTCCGGGCGGGCAAGTTCGCCGCGGACAACGCCGCCAGCCCCGCCCTGCGGGTCGAATTGGGCGAGATCCCCCTCGCGTGGGCCGGGGCCTACGTTCCCGACCGCCAGCTTACCGGCAACCTCAGCGGCGCCGCCCTCACGCTGGCTTGGGCGTCCGATGGGGCCGCCACCCTGCACACCGCCTCCCCGCTCGGCCTCCGCGGGGTCAGCCTCGCCCTCGGCGGGAAACCGCAGGTGAGCAACCTGGACCTCAGCCTCGATGCCACCGCCGTGCGGCGTGGGCAGACGCTCGGGTTCACGGTGCGCCGGTTCGAGGCGCGCCAGGGCGAGGAGGCCCTGCTGCTGGTCGAGGCCGAGGGGGAACTCACCCCGGGGCCCAAGCCGGCGGGCAAGGTCAAGGGATCCGTGCAGGCCGAGGCGCTCCTGTTCCGCCAACCGGCCCTCACCGCCCTCGTGCCCGTCGCGCAGGGCCGCATCCGCACCACCTTCGACACCACGTTCAAGGTCGGCGACGCCCTGGCGGCCAAGCTCTCGCTCACGACCAAGGGCCTCGGCGTCCGCGGCCAGCCCGCCCTGGGCGATGCCTCGCTCGCGCTGACCGCGCAGGCGAAGGCGGATGGCTCCGCCACGTTCTCGCTCCCGCTGACCGTCACCGCCGGCGGCCGCCAGTCCGACCTCGCCTTGGAGGGCTCCATCGGCGCGGCGGCCAAGGATCAGCCCCGCACCTTCAACCTCCGGGCGACGAGCACCAATCTGGTGATCGACGACCTGCAGGCCTTCGCCGCCCTCGCTCCCGCCGCACCCGCCGCGGGCTCCGCCACGTCCGCTCCCGCCGCGGCGAAGGCCACGGCCAACCGCCCCGCGGCCCCGGCCGCCTCCAGCGCCCGGGCCCCGTCCGCCACGCCCGCGAAGGCCCCCACACCGGCGGCCGTCACGCCCGACCGCGCCCCGCCTTGGCGCGGCCTGCAGGGGCGGCTCGAAGTCGACCTGAAGCGGGTCCTCTACGGCCGCGACTACACCGGCCGCGGGCTCCGCGGGACCGCGACCCTCACGCCCTCGCGCTTCGCCCTGGATTCGTTGCAGGGAAGCTTCCGGGACCAGCCGTTTAACCTGGGGGCCGCCCTCACCTTCACCCCGGGCCAGGCGCAACCCTACGCGCTGACCGGCCAGGTCGACATCACCGGGCTCGCCGTCGGCGAGGTGCTGCGAGCCGCCAATCCGGGGGAAAAGCCGCTGCTCGAAAGCACGGTGAAGGTCGCCGCCAAGCTCTCCGGGCGCGGCGCGACGGTCCCCGACACCGTGACGCGCGCCTTCGGGCAATTCGAGGTCACCGGCGGCCCGGGAGTCCTGCGCGCCCTCGGCAAGAAAGGCCAGACGGTCGGCGCCGCCTCGACCCTGCTGGGCGTGGCCGGCGCCCTCGCCGGGTCCGGCAACACCCTCGCGCTCGGTCAGCTCGGCCGGGAATTGGAGGAAATGAAATTCGACCGCTTCACCCTGAAGGTGGAGCGGGACGCCGCGCTGAACTTCCGCGCGACCACGATCGAGTTCCTCTCGCCCTCCAAGCGCCTCACCGGCCGCGGCGCGATGACCTACCGGGAGGGCGCCCCCTTCGACGCCTGGCCGCTGGCGCTGGAGTTCCGCCTCGCCGGCAAGGACTATATGGCCCGGTTGCTGAACGAGGCGCGGGTGCTATCGGGTGAGCAAGATGATCAGGGCTACTTCCCGATGGCCGTGCCCTTCACGGTGAACGGCACCCTCGCGGGCGTGAACAACTCGCTCTGGAAGGTGCTGGCCGGCTCCGCCGCCCGCGCCGGACTCGAGGGCCTGCTCAGCCGCTAGGCCGGACGCGGCCCCGCACCAGCGAGGCAGCATTGCCACAGGGCTTCCTCGCCGGGGTGACCCGCCGCCCGCAGCCCCGCGGCAATGGCGGCCTCGGCCGGCTCCTCGACGAGGTGCCGCGGATCACCCGGCCACTCAGGCCGCACCCGGCGCACCAGCGCCCAGCACGCCCAAGCCCGCCAGCGGCGCTGCTCGCGCCGGGGCTCGTTCATCCGGTCCGCGTAATGCTGGAAGTGCACGCGGGGGTTGCCGATGAACACCCCCGGCGGCACCCGGCCCACCATCCACGCCGTCGCCGCGTACGGGAGCGGATGGTCCCGCAGCACCGCTTCATCCCCCCGCAGGTCCGCGCCGAACGCGCGGTCGAGGCACAGCAACGCCCGCGCCGCGAAGCCGCGTTCCCAGAGGAACTGGCCGTACTCGAGGCAGTCCCGGTAAAATTCCTCCCCGCGCCCGGCTTCCCGGTGCCGGTGCAGGCTCCGCCAATCCAGTTCCGGCCGGGCGGCGGGCAAGTGGGGACAGGAGGGCAGCGCGGGAACCATCCCGCCAGTTGGTCCCGGCGCGCCGGGGCGTCAATCCCGCCGCGGGCGCGGCCAAGGGTTTGGCTTGGCGCCCGCCCGGGTTTCCCCGAAAACCCCGGCGCTGAACGCTCCGTCCACCGCTCCCGCCACCCCGCCCTCGCCGCCCCTGGTGCACGAGGTCGCCGGCTGGCGCCGCGCCGTCCTCTGGCCCGCCGGCCTGCTGCTGCGGCTCTGGGGCCGCTCCCTGCGGTTCGAGGTCACGCCCGAGGACTTCGCCCGCTACACCAAGCGCGACGAACCGGTCGCCATCGTGCTGTGGCACAACCGGCTCTTCCTCGCCGCCGAGATCGTCCGCCGCTTCCGCACCGGCCGGCCCGCCTACGCCCTCGTCAGCGCCAGCCAGGACGGGGCCTGG
>VHCY01000193.1 GCA_016871595.1 Verrucomicrobiota bacterium | reverse complement strand
GAAGGGCCGGAAACCGTGGAAGGTGTCGGTCGCGGCGTGCACGCCGATGAACGCGCGCCCGGACGCGATCCAGTCGATGAAGCCCTGCTTGTCCGGCAAGGGCAGATCCCCGGTGGTGCTGGCAAAAAGCACCGCGTCGTAGCGCGCGAGGTTCGCGGGGTGCAGCGGGCGGAGGGCCTCCTCGACGCGCGGCATCCAGGTCTCGCGGTACCGGCGTTCCTCGTCGGCGAAGCGGCGCAGCGCCACCTGGTGCGCGGGATCCGCCTCGCCCGCCGGGCCGGGACGCGGCCGGGAGGGCGGGCGCGGCATTCCCTCCGGCTGGCGCACGAAGTCGACCGCGAACCGTCCGTCCTCCCGGGCCATCCGCTCGAGGATCTGCTCCGAGAGCGGAATGCAGGAGTGGCGGAAACCCGTGGTCACGGTCACAACCAGCACCCGGCGCGGGCCTTCCGGCGCGGCGGCGGGCAGGAGCGGCAGGACGGTGAGCAGCACGCAGGCCAGCCGCAGGACGGAACGGCGGCGCGGGAGCGAGGGGCGGGGCAACATCCCGTCATCTGGCCCGGGCGCGGCCGGGGAGGCACGCCCAAAAACGTCCCGCGCGCCGGTGGCGAGGGGCTCAGCTTTCCCAGTGGACGATCCGCCCGCACTGGTCGCAGGTCGGAAGCGGGGCGATCGGGTCGGGCGTCTTGGCGCGCGCGGCGGACTCGACCTCGCTGGAAACCTTCAAGTGGCAGCCCCCGCATTTGCCGCCGTGGATGGGCACCACCACGGGCATCTGGCGCGCCGCCACCCGGTCGTAGGCCCGCAATCGCAGGGGTTCCACGCCGGTGCGGGCGACCGCGACTGCCTCCTCGGCGCCGCGCAGCTCCGCGGTGAGCGCCGCCGCCCGCTGCCGGAGCACCGCCAGGCGGGCCTCGTGGCCGGCGATGTTGGCCTGGAGCACCCCGGCCGCCGTCTCGAACCGCTTCCGGGCCTCGTCGATCGCGAACATCACCCCCAGTTCCTGCTCTTCCAGCCGCCCGATCGCCTCCTGCGTGGCCGCGATCTGCTGGCCCATCGCTTGGTATTCGTCGTTCTTCCGGATCGAAAGCTGCTGGGTCCGATACTGCGCCACCTTGCCCTCCGCCGTGCTGATCTCTATCTCCAGCAACTTCTTGCGCGATTCCAGCTCCCTCAGCTCCCCGCGGGCCGCCTCGATCGCCGCCTTCTCCGCCGCGACCTGGCGCTCGACCCGGGCCTGGTCCTCGGGCACGGCCCGGAGCTGGGAGGCGAGCGACCGCTGGTGCAGGTCGCGATCCTGGAGCACCAGCAGGGCCTGCATCACGGGGGTAAGCATTGGCCCGGACCGTGGGCGCGCCGCCGGGGCGGGTCAACGCTAGTCTCCCGCGGGGCCGGAAAACGGGCCCGGCGACGGGTAATTTCGGGGCGCGGCCGGCCGCGGGTGGCTACCCCGGGTGCGACCCGGCTACCCGAACCCCGTAAAAGCGGCGGAAAAGGCCTTTCCAGCCCCGTTTTTCCCCGAGAAAACCCTCGCCTCCCGGAGCGCCCGCGCCGAGAGTTTCCCATTAACCCTTTGCGCCACCCACGATGACCGACCTGCCCGCCGCCAGCCCCGCTCCGGACTCCCCCGCCGGCGATGCCTACGACGCCTCCAAACTCGGCAAACTCGAGGGTCTGGAAGCCGTCCGCAAGAAGCCCGGGATGTACATCGGCGGCACCGACGAGCGCGCGCTGCACCACTGCGTCTCCGAGGTGCTCGACAACTCGGTGGACGAGCACCTGGCCGGCCATTGCACCCGCATCGAGGTGGCGATCCACGTCGACGGCTCGATCAGCATCCGCGACAACGGCCGCGGCATCCCGGTGGATATCCACCCGCAGTACAAGATCCCGGGCGTCGAGATGGTGCTCACGACGCTGCACTCCGGCGGCAAGTACGGGCAGGGCGGCTACAAGTTCTCGGGCGGTACCCACGGCGTCGGCGCCAAGTGCGTGAACGCCGTCTCCGAATGGTTCGAGGTGGAGGTCTCGCGCGGCGGGCAGGTCCACCATATGAAGTTCGAGCGCGGGCGCACGGTGAAGAAGCTGGACGTCATCGGGAAAGCGAAGGGCACGGGCACGCTGATCACCTTTAAGCCCGACCCGGAGATCTTCCGGGACACCACGGTCTTCCAGACCCCGCGGATCGCCCAGCGCCTGCGCGAGCTGGCGTTCCTCAACTCCGGCCTCGAAATCGTCTTCACCGACGAGCGGCCGGCCGACCCCAAGCCCGAGACCTACCTCTACAAGGAGGGCGTCGAGGAGTTCGTGCGCCAGCTCAACCAGGGCAAGGCCCCCCTCCACCCGAAACCCTTCGCGATCCGCCGGGAGCAGCGCGTGCGCCTCGACGAGAAGGACGCCGAGATCCACGTCGAGGTGGTCTTCCAGTACAACGACACCTACAGCGACCAGGTCCTCTGCTACACCAACACGATCCACAACCCGGATGGCGGCACGCACCTCTCGGGTTTCCGCAGCGCCCTGACCCGCGCGATCAACCAGTTCGCGAAATCCAATAACCTGCTGAAGGACAAGGACCCGCAGATCACGGGCGACGACGTCCGCGAGGGGCTGGCGGCGGTGATCTCGATCAAGCACAGCGACCCGAAGTTCGAGTCCCAGACCAAGGTGAAGCTGCTCTCGCCGGAGGTGGAGAGCATCGTCGGCTCGGCCTGCTACGAGGGCCTGATGATGGGGTTCGAGACCAACCCCTCGATGGCCAAGCGGATCATCGACAAGGCGCTCAACGCCGCCCGCGCCCGCGAGGCCGCGCGCAAGGCCCGCGAGACCGTCCGCAAGGGCGCCCTCTCCGGCGGTGGCCTCCCCGGCAAGCTCGCCGACTGCTCCGAGCGGGACCCCGCGGTGACCGAGCTGTACATCGTCGAGGGCGACTCCGCCGGCGGTTCCGCCAAGCAGGGCCGCGACCGCCGCTTCCAGGCCATCTTGCCCCTGCGCGGCAAGCTCATCAACACGGAGAAGGCCCGCCTCGACAAGGTGCTCTCCAACGAGGAGATCCGGACCCTCATCACCGCCGTCGGCACCGGCATCGGCGAGGGCGATGATTCGGTCGGCGGCTTCAACCCGGACAAGGCCCGCTACCACAAGGTCATCATTATGACCGACGCCGACGTGGACGGCTCCCACATCCGCACCCTGCTGCTGACCTTCCTCTACCGGCAGATGAAGGGGCTGATCGACCGCGGCTACGTCTACATCGCCCAGCCGCCCCTCTATAAGATCAAGCGCAAGAAGCGGGAGCAGTACGTCGACAACGACGAGCAGCTGAACCGCATTTTGCTGGAGCTCGGCTCGGAGGACGTGCTCCTCACCCGCCTCGGCGACGGCCACGTCTTCACCCCGGCCGCCGTCGACCGGATCGTGGAGGTGCTGGCCGCCCTTGAGAAGCTGGGCGGCGGCGTCACCCGCCACGGCGCCCCCGTGGGCGAGTACCTCGACGCCCGCGATCCCGCGACCCACGCCCTGCCCCGCTATATGGCGCGCATCCGCGAGGGTAACCGCGAGTCCCACCAGTTCCTGGCCGACGAGCACGCCCGGGCGGCGTTCCTCGCCGCGCACAACCTGAACGCCGACCTGACCGAGCAGAACGTCGGCGGGTCCACCCCGCCGTTCGGTGCCGGGCCGCGCCCGGCCGGTCCGGCCCGCCGCGTCACCCTGCACGAGGTCTACGAGAGCACCGAGATGGCGAAGCTCCTGCGCGCGCTGGACGAGGCGGGGCTGGGCGCCACCCGGTTCACGGCGGACGCCAACCCGGCCTACCAGCTGACCGAGAACGCCGGCCAGAAGTCCGAGGCGCACACGCCCCTGCGCGGCCCCCTCGAGATCGTGGCCCAGATCCGCGCCCTCGGCCGCAAGGGCCTCAGCATCCAGCGCTACAAGGGTCTCGGCGAAATGAACCCGAAACAGCTCTTCGAGACCACGATGGACCCGGAGAAGCGCCGCCTCCTGAAGGTGGACATCGCGGACGCGGCCAAGGCCGACGCCCTGTTCACCCTGCTGATGGGCGACGAGGTGCCCCCCCGCCGCCAGTTCATCGAGGACAACGCCCTGAACGTCCAGTACCTGGACGTCTGAGCGCAGCGCCAAGCGGGCACTGAGTAGCGAGAAGCGAGGAGTGAGTAGCGCCGGAAACCACCAAAACCACTGATGCCTGGAAAAGCCCAATCGTTCAGGGACGTGATCGTCTGGCAGAAGGCCCACGCCTTCGCCTTGGCGACCTACCGCTGCACGGACCGGTTTCCCCAGCACGAGGTGTTCGCCCTCACCGCGCAGCTGCGGCGGGCGGCGGTCAGCGTCGCCTCGAATTTCGTCGAGGGCTTCCGGAAACGGACCAGGCCGGACAAGCTCCGCTTCTTCAACATCGCCCAAGGCTCCGCCGACGAGTGCCTGTACCAGCTGATCCTCGCCCACGACCTGCGCTACGCCGACACGACGACGCTTCAGGACGACGTCGAGGAGGTCTCCCGCCTCCTGCAGGGCTACATCAATGGGATGGATCGCGGCGGCGCGTGAACCACCGCCCCGTGTCCTTCGCCACCGGCTAACCGCTTCCGCCAGCTTCTCGCTCCCCGCTCCTCACTCCTCGCTCCTTTTCCGTGTCCACCGTCCCTGAAAAGCTCTCCGCCGCGAACATCACCGACATCATGCAGACGGCCTACATCGATTACTCGATGTCGGTCATCATCTCGCGCGCGCTCCCCGACGCCCGCGACGGCCTCAAGCCGGTGCAGCGGCGCATCCTCTACGCGATGCTCCGCGAGGGGCTCCTCCACAACCGCGCCTTCGACAAGTGCGCCGGCGTCGTCGGCGAGGTGCTCAAGAACTACCACCCCCACGGCGACTCCTCCGTCTACGACACCCTTGTCCGCCTCGCCCAGCCCTGGGTGATGCGCTACCCGCTGATCGACCCGCAGGGCAACTTCGGCTCCGTCGACGGCGACCCGCCCGCCGCCTACC
>VHCY01000192.1 GCA_016871595.1 Verrucomicrobiota bacterium | reverse complement strand
CGTGCATCAGGCGGGCCACGGGCCCAAGCCAAGGTCGCAATCATCCCCTCTCCCGCCGGTGCCGCCGCACCCGCACCCCGCCAGGGGCTTCCCAACCCGCGCCCTCGCGCGCACCCTACTCACCCAGACATTGCTTTAAAAAGAAACCAACCAATCCCCCTTCGGCCTTGACCAAGCCGGCTTCATAGCAGCTGGGGCGCGCCTGCCCGCCGAAGCCTTGGCGAAGGTGGGCCGCCCCGGTAATCGCAGACCGGACCCCATCCCGCCGCTCCCTCATCTCCCCCCAACCCACCCCTCGCGGCGTCTATAGACGCCACGCACGGCTCCTCCTCACCCTCGACCCTTTGCGCCTTTTGTGGCCCTCCTTCGCCAAGGCTTCCGGCGGACCAGACGATCGCCTCAAAAGACTCAAAAGGACCCACCCCGCGCCCATCTCCCCCGGGGCATCACCCGCCGGACGACTGCCGCCGCATCAGGTTCTCCAGAAAACTCCGGTCCGCCCGATCCTTCTCCCGCATTCCCTGTTTCATCCGGAGCAGCAGCCCGGGACCGGCAAACGGGATCGGCACCCCATCCACGACCTCCGTCTCAATCCCACCCATCGCATCCTCGAAACGAACTCCGCAGGCCTCCGTCATCAGGTCGACGGTGATATCGTCATTCACCCGCACCACCACCCATTCTGCGATATCCTCCTCCCCCAACTCCCGGATCGCTCGATCCGGCAGGATTTCAAGCGCCCGCTTGACCAGCGCCTGGTTGGCCCGATCCCGGGCAATCAACAGGTCGATATCCTCCGTCGCCCGGACCAAGCCGAGCCGGTTGATCGCAAATCCCCCGATCACCACATAAGCCACGCCGAGCCGGTTCAGCTCCCGGGCGAGGACCACCAGATCGGCCCCGTCGGGCACCCGCGTCAACTCACGCGGCGGAGGTTCGCCGTCCATAGGTCAAGGTCCTCGTGCCGCCGGAACCGGAACACGCCCTTGGGCTGGCCCGCGGACGCCGGCCGCAACCGCCCCAGCGTGCGCTGCAGGCGGTCAAAGCGCTGCCACGCAGACTTGCGCAAGACGCCTACGACCCGGGCCGGTGCGGCTTCCATCGCTTCACCATCCCCGCGCCACCGGACCCGTCAAGCTCTCCTTCGCCAAGCCTTCCACCTCCGCCAAGCCTTCCACCTCCGCCAAGCCTTCGACGGATAAAACGGCGGACAAGACCGCGGGCAGACTCTGCTCCGGGCCAGACGATGGCCTCAAAAGGACCCACCCCGCGGACCACGCTCCCCGCGGCGTCTATAGACGCCACGCACGGCTCCGCTCTCTCCCTCAACCCCTTTGCGCCTCTTGTGAGCGATGCCCTCCCCCGGACCAATTCCTCGGCCCCAAGACGCCACGAAGCCCGGCGGAATCGAATCCAGCCGGGCTTCGCGGATACAGGCCTCGCCCTCTAACCCCACGGGGCGGCCGGCGGCACGGTTTTCCCGGGTACCCCACCGACTAGGAAGCATTGACGCCACCGCTTCTTCCTAGCTCGTTTCCGAGTATGGACATCGCCGGATTGCTGCAACGGCCAGAGGGCAAGACCCTCGAGTTCAAGCGGGACCTCTCGTCGCCGGATAAGGTGCTGCACACCCTCATCGCCTTCGCCAACACGGCCGGCGGGCTGCTGGTCCTCGGCATCGACAACGGCACCAAACACGTCCGCGGATTACCCGATCCCCTGCAGGAGGAGGAACGACTCGCCAACCTGATCAACGACCGGATCGCCCCCCGCCTCATCCCCACGATCGACGTGATCGCCTGGCGCTCGACCCAACTGATCGTCGTCGAGGTCTTCCCCAGCTCCAACCGGCCTCACCACCTCCGGAACCTCGGCCCGGAAGACGGCGTCTTCGTCCGTCTCGGATCCACCAACCGCAAGGCGGACCCCGCGCTCATTCAGGAACTGCGGCGAATGGCCGCCAACGAGACCTTCGACGAGGCCCCGCTCCCCGAACTCGACTCGGAAGCACTCGACTTCCGAGCCGCTGCCGAGTCCTTCCCCGGCCGAGGCCACTCCTCCCGCGCCGATTGGCAAACCCTGCGCCTGCTCGCCCCTTGCGGCCGCCGGCTGGTGCCCACCACCGGCGGACTACTGCTCTTCGGGCGCCAGCCGGAAAGCCGCTTCCCGGACGCCTGGATCCAATGCGGCCGCTTCCTCGGAACCACCAAGGCGGAACTCGCGGACACCGCGGAGTGCCGCGGCGGCCTGCCCCGCTCGCTGGAGGCCGCCTACGCCTTCATCCAACGGCACACCCTGCACGGCATCGCGATCCCGGGACTGAAAAACGCCGCCCGGACCAGCCTGCCCCTCCGCGCCGCACGGGAATTGCTCGTCAATGCGGTGGTCCACGCCGACTACGCCCAGCAAGGCGCTCCCATCCGGGTCTCCCTGTTCGACGACCGGCTGGAGATTGAGAATCCCGGAATCCTCCTTGCCGGGCTCACGCTGGATGACATCCGGCAAGGCGTCTCCAGGCTCCGCAATCGGGTGATCGGCAGGGTGTTCAAGGAAATGGGCTACATCGAGCAATGGGGCAGCGGAATCCAGCGGGCCACGGCCGAATGCACGGCCGCCGGCCTGCCCGCCCCGGATTTCGAGGAGCGGGGCTTCCGCTTCCGCGTCACCCTGCGGCTGGAACCAAACCCCACCGCCCCCTTGGATCCGACCACCGCCCGCATCCGTGACCTCCTGACCGCGGCAGCCGCGGCGGAGTCCGGACTGTCGACGGCACGGATCGCCGCCGCGATCCACCTCACCTCCCGCGCGGTGCGGACCAGGATGTCCACCTTGGTGGAGCAAGGCCTCGTCACGGTCGTCGGGAAAAACCCCCGCGATCCCCAACGCCGCTACTTCTGGCGACCGCGGTAACTCTCCTTCGCCGAGGCTTCCTCCTTCGCCAAGCCTTCGGCGGATAAAACTGCGGGCAGGCCCACCTCCGGACCAGACGATGGCCTCAAAAGACTCAAAAGGACCCACCCCGCGGACCACGCTCCCACTGGCGTCCATAGACGCCACGCGCGGCTCCGCTCTCTCCCTCAACCCCTTTGCGCCTCTTGTGAGCGATGCCCTCCCCCGGTCCAATTCCTCGGCCCCAAGACGCAACGAAGCCCGGCGGAATCGAATCCAGCCGGGCTTCGCGGATACAGGCCTCGCGGGGCAAGGCGGCTAGGGCCTGAGCTCATTGATGCGCGCCTCGACCACCCGCAATCGCTCCCACAAAACATCAACCGCGGGCGGCGGCACCGTGAAGAATTCCTGCATCTCCGCGTAATCAGGCTCCAACTCCGCCCGACGCGCCTCCGACGGCACCAGCCGAAAGCCACCCGGCCTCGCACTCTCGTAGTCCGACCACGAACTGACGAAAAACAGGTTCTTGAACCGCGTCACCCGGGCCAGCAGGTCCAGCCGCGTCAAAGCCCGGGCCCCCACCGCGGCCTCGGCCAACAGCACCGTGTCGTAATAGTGGCGACTGTAGCGCTCCGGCAGGCGCTTGCCTGCGGGCCGCAGCCCGGCGTCGTGCAAAATGGTCGCCTTCTCCCAAAACGTGCGCTCGGCCTCCATCGCCACCACCGCCACCGGCGGGACGGCCAACGCCGCGGGAAACTGCTCCTCGATCATCGACCGCACCAGATGCGCCCCGACCGGCTGCTGGTCCGTCAACGAACCGAATTCAATTTTCACCGCGGCCGGCACATAACTCCGGTAACTCGCGGCCCGCGGATACTCGAACAGGACAACGGGGGAATGCGTGATTCGATCCACCGTGGTGATGAGCTTCCAGCGTCCGTCCGGCAGGCCGAGCTCCGCACGCACCGCGGCCTCCAGCAAGGGACCATAGCGTTCCCGCACTGCCTGAACACAGCGCTCCTCCAGTTGCTTCATCCGCCGCTGCCGCGCGGATTTGCTCCCCGGCTGCTCCAGCCACGCCTCGTCCACGCCCAACCACTCCGGACTGATCGACAGATCGATATCCTCCGAAAACCGGTGGATCACCCCGAAGACCTTGGCAAGCGAGGTTCCTCCCTTGAACACTAGGTGCCCCCGGAACGCCTCGAGCGAGAACAACCGCCCCAGCAACCAGCACACCCAGAAGTCCTTCTCGACCATCCACGCCGGCACGTTGCGCCGGGCGGCAGTCTCGTTGACGTACGCGGCCCGCTCGGCCGGAGTCGCCCGGGCCAGATCAAGCATCGGCAACCCCCTCCGCGACCGCCCGCAAATAGGGCCGCATCCAGGCAGGCGCGAGGCCCACATCCCTGGCCAGACGCGCCCGGTCCTCCGGCCGAAGCACTTCCCGCAACGTCGCCATGCGCTCCGGGCTCACCTGCTCCGGACCGAGATGCCGCAGCGCTTGGATCACCGTCCCACTGACGCGATCGGCCGCCGCCAAGTGCCGCGGGGCCGCGTGACGGAACCGTATCTCCAGATTGCCGACTTTCACCAACCGCGCGGGCCCATCCGTGAGAAAGACCACCTTGGCCGGCACCTGCTCGGACAACCGCAGCATATTCGCCGCGTAGGCTCCCGACGCTTGGAGCCGGGTCTTCCCCTTGCCCGCGAGGGCCCGCGCGATGCGGTCCGGCGGCGGCGTCAGCAACCCCAGTTGGGGATGATCCTGGGGATAATCATAGAGGCCCCGCGCCAACCGGCGAATGAAGCCTTGTTTGGTCAGACGCCCCAGCACCACGCCGAGCGCCCGGGGATCTTCCTTCATCCCCGAGAAATCCACTGGCGTAAAAACCCACCCCCTACCGTGACCATAAATCACGGAACATACCTTGCGGATTGTACTTTGCGTCTTTTTTACCACTTACTAATGTTGAAATACTTGGTACTTTTTTTCAACTTCAATTGCGCCGCTACACCGACAGCGCCGATGGCCTCAAAAGACTCAAAAGGACGCACCCCGCGGACCCTTCTTCGCCAAGCCTTCCACCTCCGCCAAGCCTTCCACCTCCGCCAAGCCTTCCACCTCCGCCAAGCCTACGGCGGACAAGACGGCGGATAAAACGGCGGCCTGGTGTAGATGACATGAAGCCGACAGGCTGGCGCA
>VHCY01000191.1 GCA_016871595.1 Verrucomicrobiota bacterium | reverse complement strand
CCTCGGTCCGGGTCGCCTGCGCGCGGAACTCCGCCTCGCGTTGCCGGCGCTGCTCCTCCAGCTGCCGCGCGTGGGCCTCCGCGGCGCGGACCGCGCGGGTCCGGAGGTGCCACGCGGCCGCGGCGGTGCCGAGCCAGCCGAGCGCGAGCAGGACCGCGACGAGGCTCATTCGGTGCCGCGGAACCGGTAGCCGACCCCGCGGATGGTCTCCAGCAGCTCGGCTTCCGTGCCCAGTTTCTCCCGCAGGCGCCGCATATGGGTGTCGACGGTGCGGCTATCGATCGGGTTCTCGTAGCCCCAGACGTCCTGCAGCAGACGCTCCCGGCTCTGGACGCGGCCCCGGCGTTGGGCGAGCACCTCGAGCAGCCGGAACTCCGTGGCGGTCAGCTCCACTAGGCGGCCGGAGAGGCGCACCTCGTGGCGGGGAACATCGATCTCGAGCCGGCCGAACCGCATCCGTTCGGCCTCCGTCGCGCCCGCGCGGGAGCGCTCCAGCAAACGCCGGACGCGCAGCATCAGCTCGCGGGGGCTGAACGGCTTGGTGACGTAGTCGTCCGCCCCCAGCTCGAGGCCGATCACGCGGTCCATCTCAGCGGCGCGGGCGGTGAGCATAATGACGGGGATCGTGGCGGTGCGCGGATCGCGGCGCAGCAGCTTGCAGACCTCGAGGCCATCGACCTCGGGCAGCATCAGGTCGAGAAGAATTACGGCCGGCAGCTCCTCCCGGGCGAGGGCGAGGGCCCGGGCGCCGTCGCGCGCGAGCAGCGGCAGGTAGCCGGCCTCCTTGAGCTTGAAGCCCAGGACCTCCAGGGCGTCCGGCTCATCGTCGACCACCAGCACCTTCGCCCTAGTCGCGCTTGCGGTCGGCATGGCGGATGTCCTTGGCCTCGTAGAGGTACACCACCTCCTCGGCGATGTTGGTGGCGTGGTCGGCGATGCGCTCGATGGACTTGGAGATGACCATCAGCTTGAGGCAGCGGCTGATCGTCTGGGGGCGCTCAACCATAAAGCTCGAGAGCTCGCGGTGGAGTTGGCGGTTGAGGTCGTCGACGTCCTGGTCGCGCGGGATGACCTGGCGCGCGCCGGCGGCATCGCGCTGGACAAACGCGCTGATCGCCCCCCGGAGCATCTCGAGGGACATCGCGGCCATCCGCGGCAGGTCCACGTACGGCTTGAGCTGGGGCTCACTGTTAAGCTCCTTCGCGCGGCGCGCGATCGTCACCGCCTCGTCGCCGACCCGCTCGAGATTCTGGGAGATCTTCATCCCCTCGGTGATGAGCCGCAGCTCGGTGGCGAGCGGGGCCTTGGCGAGGAGGTGGATCGCGGTGTCGTCGATCTCGATCTCGAACTGGTCCAGGATGTTGTCGTCGTCGATCACCGCCTGGGCGAGGGCGTCGTCGCGCTCGACCAAGGCGCGCATCGCGCGGGACACGGCCGTCTCGGCGTGGCTCGCCATCGCGAGCAGGCTGTCCTTCAGCTTGGCGAGTTCTTCGGCGTAGTGGGTCATAGGCGGCAGGGCGGGCTCAGCCGAAGCGGCCGGAGACGTAGGCCTCCGTCTGCGGGTTGGCCGGGTTGGTGAAGAGGTCGCGGGTCTCGCCGTACTCGATCAGCCGTCCGAGGTAGAAGAACGCGGTGCGGTCCGAGCAGCGGGCGGCCTGCTGCATATTATGGGTTACGATCACGATGGTGAAACGGGCGCGCAGCTCCTGGATCAGCTCCTCGACCTTGGCGGTGGCCACCGGGTCCAGGGCCGAGCACGGCTCGTCCATCAAGATGATCTCCGGCTCGACGGCGATCGCCCGCGCAATGCAGAGGCGCTGCTGCTGCCCGCCCGAGAGACCGAGCGCGCTCTCTCCGAGGCGGTCCTTCACCTCGTCCCACAGGGCGGCGCCGCGGAGGGAGCGTTCGACGATTTCGTCCAGCCGCGCCCGGTCCCGCAGCCCCTGCAGGCGCAGGCCGTAGGCGATGTTCTCGTGGATCGACTTGGGGAACGGGTTGGACTTCTGGAAGACCATCCCGACCCGTTTGCGCAGCTCGATCACGTCGACGTCACGCTGGTTGATGTCGACCCCGTGGATCCGGATCGAGCCCGCGGTGATCCGCGCGCCCTCGATCAGGTCGTTCATCCGGTTGAGGCAGCGCAGGAGCGTGGATTTGCCGCAGCCCGAGGGGCCGATGAGGGCGGTCACTTTGCGGGGCTCTATGCCCAGCGTGATGCCCTTGAGCGCGGGGGTGGCGCCGTAGCTGAAGTCGAGATCCTCGATCTCCACCAGCGGGCAGCTGGGGGGGGACGGAGGGACGCCCCCGGGGGCGGCAACAGCGGGGGAACCGAAGCGGACGGGCAGATTCACCATTTGTAGCGGGCGCGGAGGCGGTTGCGGAGGACGATGGAGGTGGTCGCGATGAGCGCGACGAGCGCGAGGAACACGAAGGCCGTCCCGTACTGCACGCGCTCGGTGAACTCGTTCTGCGGGATCTTCGAGCTCACGACGTAAATGTGGTAAGGCAAGGCCATCACGCCCTGGAAAAGGACGTCCATCGCCCGCTCCACCTGCCAGGGCAGCTGGTCGCGCACCACGTAGGCGGCCGTGAACATAATCGGCGCGGTCTCGCCGGCGACGCGCGCGATGCCCAGGATCGAGGAGGTGAGGATCCCGGGCAGCGCGTAGGGCAGGACGTTGCGCCAGATGGTCTGCCATTTGGTCGCCCCGAGCGCGAGCGAACCGGCCCGGAATCCGATCGGGACGGCCTTGAGCGCCTCCTCGCTGGCGGTGATGACCACCGGAAGCACCATAAACGCGAGGGTGAACCAACCGGCCAGCAGCGACACGTTCCACCCGAAGAAGATGACGAACATCCCGAAGCCGAAGAGACCGAAGACGATCGAGGGCACGCCGGCGAGGTTGAGGATTGCCAACCTTACGAAGCGGATGAACCGGCCGTCCCGTGCGTACTCGTTGAGGTAGATCGCGGCGCAGACCCCGAGGAAGAGCGCGATGGACATCGAGCCGACCACGAGGAGAAGCGTCCCCACGATGCAGGGAAAAATCCCGCCGGAGGAATAGACGTAGCTTTCGGCCGGCACTGCCGCCGCCGCGGGGTGCGCCTCCTTGAAGGCGCGGTACTCGCGGTCCCCGAGCCGCATTTGGCGTCCCTCCCACTCGAACACGTAAAGGGATTCCGGCGCCTCCGTCAGGAAGGCGACGTTCACGAACGGCGCCCGGGTCTGGAAGACGGTGGCCCCGCCCTTGACCACGATGTCGAGGAACACGGCCGCGCCGCACACGAGGATCAGGTACGCCGCGGCGCGGAAGATCCAGAAGACCACCGACTCGAGGCGGCGGGCCCCGCCGGACCGGCGGACGAAGGGATGGGCGGGCGCGGGCATCGGTCAGGAGGAGGGCAGCCGGTAGCGCCGCACGATGTGCTGCGCCGCGTAGTTGATGGAGAGGGAGAGCACGAAGAGCACGAGGCCCACCATAAACAGAGCCCGGTAATGGATGCTCCCGCGCACGACCTCGCCCATCTCCTGCGCGATGATCCCGGTCATCGTGTGGACGGGCTCCACGATGAACCCGAGGCCCGGCGTGAAATCGGGGATCGCGATCCGGTTCCCCGCGCACAGCAGCACGACCATCGTCTCGCCGATGACGCGTCCCAGCCCGAGCAGGACCGCGGAGATGATGCCCGAGAGCGACGCCGGGACGATGATCCGGACGGTGGTCTGCAGGCGCGAGGCGCCGAGGGCGAGCGAGGCCTCCTTGAGCGCGCGCGGGACGTTGTTCAGTGCGTCCTCCGCGAGGGTGAAGATCGTGGGCACGGCGATCAACGCGAGCAGGCAGCCCGCGGTGAGGATGTTGAGCCGTTCGCTGTAGGGAAACCCGGGCATCCACGCCAGCCACGGCTGCTGGGAAAGCGCGCGCAGCGCCTGGCCGAGGACCGCGATGCCGAAGAAGCCCAGCACCACCGAGGGGAACGCCGAGATGAACTCGATACCCGGCTTGATCAGGCGCTGCTCCCGGGCGGAGGCGATCTGGTTCACGTACACCGCCGCACCCACCCCGAGGGGGACCGCGAGGCCAAGGGCGACCAGCGCGACGAGGAAGGAGCCCGTCAGGAGCGGCACGATCCCGTACCAGTCCTGCCAGAAGCTGGCCGTCAGCCATTCGCGCCCGAAGACGAAGGCGGAGAAGGCCTCGCCGGCGGACACCTGGCGGGTGTGATCCCAGGCCTCAAGGTCACGCTCGATCGCCGGGAAACCCGCGAGAAAATCCCGGGCGAGCGCGGTGAACCGGTCCACCCTTGGCTGCAATTCCGGCGCGGCCAGGCGCGGCGGGTCGGCCAGCAGCGTGCCCAGCCGCGCCGCGAGGTCCCGGTTCACGGCCCGGTAGGCCGGCAGGCTGTCCCGGACCGGCCGCAATTCGGCCGCGAAATCCATCTCGGTGATGACCACCGCGGCCGCCTCCTCCAGCTTCCGCTCCGCCAGCAACTGCCGCCGCTCCTCCTTCTTGTCCTCGTTGACCAGATGTCGCGTCTTGATCGCGGCCGCCACCTCGGAAAGCTCCGAGACGAGTCCCCGCAGCGGGTCGGCCGCATCCCCGAAGCCCGCGGCGAACGCGTCAAAGGCCGCGAGCCGCGCGTTGGCGGCCTCCAGTTCCATCCCTCCCGGCCCCGTGAGCGCGTTCAGGCTCCGCAGCCGCAGGTCCGAGAGGTAGCGCGTCAGCGCCGTGTGGTCCTCCGCCTGGCGGCGCAGGTGATCGACATACTCGAGCCCCGCCAGGCGGTAGATCGACAGGTTGCCCCGGTTCTGCCCGAGGAATCCTGCCCCCTCACGGACCAGAAAGAACGTGATCAGCCCCAGCACGACCACGGAGATCAGCGCGTTGCCGCCGAAGAACGCGCGGATGCAATCCTCCACCGTGAGGCCGAGGAGGCGCAGGCGCCGTTTGTGCACCGGAAAGACCGCGGGCGCGGGGGGCTGGGAGGCGGGCGACGGCTCGGTCACGACTGGAGAAGGACGCCTACGGGGCGCGCGAGGGTCAAGGGGGGCTCGGTTACAATCCGGTGACGCCGGCTAGCGGACGGGCACGAAACCGATCTTCTCCGCGATCCGCTGGCCATCGTCGCTGAGG
>VHCY01000190.1 GCA_016871595.1 Verrucomicrobiota bacterium | reverse complement strand
TTCAAGGGCCGGAGGGCGGGGGACGGACCGACGGGGGCAGGCCGTGAATCGCTGGAAGGGTGCGGGCACCCGGATTCAGGGTCGGCCGAAAACTAACGATTCACGGCCTGACCCCGGTCGGTGCCGCCTCAATCTCGGCATACCGCTCTCGGGCGTTTCGGAGAGTATGCCGACTGATTTTTTTAGCACGATCTCCCGCTCGCGCATGCGGATCAGTTCGGCCCGCAACCGGCCGATCTCCTTTTCCGCCTCCGCGAGCGTCTGCAGCGCCGGTCCGCTCACGCCCACCGCCGCCCTGTTGGGCTCAGGGCGGTGGGCTCCGCGAGCTTCGTGAATAACCCGGCCGTCTGTCCACCAATTCGAGGCAATCTCAGGCTGGCGACGCTCTCCGGCGGAGTCCGCCCGCTCCCGTCGAGTGGAACGTGGAAAGTGAAGCTCATCTTCGGGAACCGCTGGCTTGGACGATCGGTAACACCTCCGCCCACCAGCGTTCGTAGGCGGCCGCCATTCGCCGGACCAATTCCGGGCGCGCGGCGGCGAGATCGTGTTCTTGGGCCGGATCCTGGCCCGTGTCGTACAGGGACCAGGTCTGCCGGGGATTCACCGCGTAGTGGAAGCCGGCATTCTTCGTATAAATCGTTTGCGTCGCTCCCTCCGTCACCTTCCGGAACACCCGGCATTCGCCTTGGCAGGCCGGCTGGCCGCACGTCTCGCTGCGCACGAGTTGGTAGCCGTTCCAGTGCACGCTGCAGAACGCGTACTTGTGCGCAGCGGCTTCGCCGTTCGGCCAGCGTCCCACGTGGGAGATGAGCATGCGGTCTGGCAGGCGGTCCGGCACGCCGTTCAGCAAAGGCAACAGGCTGACACCATCCAATCCCGCGCGCAGATCGGAGGACAGACGCGCGCCCGCCAACTCCGCCAACGTGGGGAACACATCCACATGGCCGGCAAGCTGGTTGAGCGTGCGTGGTGGAAAGCGACCCAGCCACCGCCAGGCGCAGAAAGCGCGCGTGCCGCCGAACCAGGCAGTCGCCTTGCAACCGCGCATGCCGGCATTGTGGATATCGACTCCCTCCGTGCCGCCATTGTCGTTCATCAAAATGACGAGCGTGCTGGTATCGAGACCGGTCGCCGCAAGCGTTTTCATCAGCCTCCCAACGTTGTCGTCGATATTGGCGACCATCGCGAGAAACGCGTTACCCTTGCAGCGTTCAAGGTACTCCGGCGGGGCGCGGCACGGCTGGTGCGGCGAATACGTCGGCAGATAGCAAAAGAACGGGCGGTCGCGATGGGCCGCGATGAACTCGATCGCTTCGTCGAAAAGGATGTCCTCCCGGAAGCCCTTCCGCGGTTGTTCGACCCCGTTGATCAACATCAGGGGATCGAAATAGGATTGGCCGAAGCGGGCATCCCCGCGATCAAATTTCGGCCGCACCACAAAATCAAAACCGCGCTTTGCCGGCCGATGCTCACCCTCATCGCCGAGATGCCACTTCCCGAAGATGCCAGTGGCGTAACCGGCGGACTGCAGGACATCGGCCAGCGTCGTCGCGTCGAGGCTCAGATCGCACCGGCCCGGGAGGGTGTGGGTGACGCCGGACTTGAACTCGTGCCGGCCGGTCAGCAGCGCGGCGCGCGTAGGGGAGCAGGTGGCGCTGACGACGAAATTGGAAAAGCGCACGCTTTCTTCGAACACGCGGTCCATGTGGGGCGTCTGCAGCGCTGGGTTCCCGTGCCGGCTGAGGTCGCCGTAACCCTGGTCGTCGGTCAGCACGAGGATGATGTTCGGCGGTCGTGCCGCGGACGGCACCCCCGCCCGGCTCCACGGGGTCGCGCCCGTCGCGAGAGCGGCGCCAGCCACGGCGGAGGAGCGGACGAAATCACGCCGCGAAAACTTTCCGGCGCCGCAAGGCGGGGAGGGAGCTTGTGGTGTCATCTCAGGTCAGAAGTTGAAGGTGGCGGTCATAAACGCGAACCGCGGTTCGGCGATGAGCCGCGCGGTCTGGGGGGCCCCGGAGGCGCTGTTGGGCAGGATCACCACCGGAGAGTTGTCGAGCGCGTTTTGGATGTTCAGCTGCAAGGTGAGCCGGGCTTTCGGGCCGAAGCGGAAGCCGTACGAGGCGATCAGATCGACGTATTCGGCATCAGGCAACCCGAAGACCCGCATCCGAGATTGCCGCCGCCCGGCGGCGTCGACCGTCACGTTGTTGTAGTAGTAACTGCGATCCTTGCCCTTGTAGCGCAGCGTTCCGCCGAGCATGAGCCCTTTGAGCGAACCGTCGGAAATCGTGTAGGTGTTTGTCCAGGACAGGGAGTATTTCGCATACGAGGTCGTGGGCAGACCGGCTTCAACGGCGGGAATGGAGCCCTTGAGGCCGTTGGGATCGGTGAAGTTGAGCTGGTGCCGGGCCAGCGGCAACCCGACCACACCGGTGCCCACCGACGCGCCCGCGGAATTGCTCCGCGTCAAGCCGAGGAAGGCGGCGTTGCGGATGCGGCCGTTGTCGGGATCCAGATCGGCAAAGTAGGGGCTCGAGGAGGTGTTCATCATCGCGATCGTGAGCTGGGTCGTGGGCGCGGACGGGCTGTTGTCGTTGGGATTCACCTTCACCAACAGGGGCGTGCCATCGCCAAAGGTCACGCCGCCCCGGCCATCCGTGTGAAACTGGTCGTTGTAGTAAATCGCATACGAACGACTCTCACCCATGACGCCGTCGATCACGCCGGCATTGAGGCGGCTCCGCCACCCCTTGAAGGGCTGGGCCGTCAACAGCAGTTCCACACCGGCGGAGTCGCGATCCACCCCGATCCAGGTGCTGCTCGGGGTCCGGCGTCCGTTGATGCCATTGGGGTTTACCGCGGTGCCGTAATCGGCTTGGAGCAGGAAAGCCTCTCCGAGACTCTTGACCGTGTAGTAGGCCAGCGAGCCCGACACTCGCTCGCGAAGGAGATCGAACTTCAGTCCGATCTCGTGCCCTTTGCCCTTCGAGCGCGGCGGCAGGAGCACGCCGTCCGGGCCGGGCGAAGTGCCGTTGGGCCGGGAGGAGATCGAATGGCCGTAGAAGGCGTGCAGCCCGTCGCGCAGCCGATAGTTGGCACCCAGATTGAAGGAGGTGGTGCTGGCTTCCGACGAGCGATACATCGGGTCGTTGTTGTTCCAGGCGATTTCACTCTGCCGATCCCGCCGCACGCCGTACAGGGTGGTCAGCCGCCGGTCCAACCACCGGCTGGTCCCGGCCATGAAACCGGCGTAACGCGACGCGTTGCCTCCCTGCCATCCAGTGCCGCCAAGCCCGCGCGGATTCTGCGGCGTGGCGGCCACCTTGCCCTCGCCCCCGGCGACTTGGCGCTCATACGTCCTGCCGTTGACGGAGATCCGATCCTGATAGGCATGCATGCCGATGGCCGAGAGTGGTTCGAAGACCGGGCCCGACCCGACCGGGGCCCATGCCGCATTGCCGAGCTGCAGGGTGGAGAGCTGGTTCCGCCCCAGGTTGATGTTGGTTGCCTGGGCGGGAGTCACGATGGTCGCGCCGTTCGCATCGAGTTCGTAGTAGCGCCAGACCCCAAACACATTGTGGGGGCGGTTGTTCTCCGCACCGCCGATGAGTTGGTGATGCCCGCGCAGCCCGTCGAACTCCGCGGTCGCGACGGCGCGGAAGCCCTGGTGGTCCTGCAGGAACCGCGTGTCCTGAAGATTGGTGAACTGAATCGCCCACACGCCGGTCGGATTGCCGCTGAGTCCGGGTGCGGTGAGCACGGAGGGAGTGGTCACCTGTCGCAGCGTCGCCGCATCATAGCCGTAGGAAACCTGGGTGGAGAACCAGCGGGTCCAGTTTGCATCCCAGACGGCTTCCACATGGTCGTTCTGCCCCTTGCGCTGGGAATACTCGCCGGCAAACGAGTCGACGTTATCCCAGTTGATGCTGCCGTTGGCCACACCGCCGCTTTGTCCCTGCGCCAGCGCCAGGCGCGCAAACTGGCCGTTGAGCGACCCGGTGGCCCGGAGCGTCAGCGCCGGTTGTGACCCGATGGTTTGGGTGCGCAAGCGGTCGGCCGAGAGGCGCAGCGTGTGTTGCGGCGTGAGCCGGAACGCCAGCTGGGCATACGCACCCAATTGCTTCTTTGCCGAAAAGAGCCGGGCATAGTTTGTGTCCTCCGCCACGGCGGCGAGGCGCACGGCCACCCGGCCGAAGCTCCGGCCGTAGTCCACCGTCGAACGCAGCGATCCGAATTCGTCGGTCCGTAGTTGCAGTTCCCCGACGGCCGCGCCGAACCGGGCCTGTTTGGCCACGTTGTTCACGACGCCACCGGCGCCGCCGTCGCCAAAGAGGAGCGACTGCGGACCGCGAATGACTTCGACCCGTTCCATGAAGAAATTATCGCTGCCGCCCCAATGCGGCAGGAAGCCATTGCGGCGAATCATGCTGGCCCCCGTGGCCACGCCGCGCAGGACCAGGCTGGATTGGCCGTTGTAATCGCCGGGCCGGCCGAGGCCCTGGCCTGAGGCGGTGGGATTGGAACCGCCAAAGCCCGCCGGACTATATTCCGCCAGCATCGATTCCACATCGGTGGCGCCGATGTCCTTCATGAAGGACTCGGTGAAAACGTCTGCCGTGATCGGCATGATCTTCAGGTCGGTCCGGAAGCGTGTGATGGAGGTGGTATTGAGGGCGCTGTAGGAGTCCGTGGGGTCCGATTCGACGACGAACGGGTTGAGGTGGACCGTCTCGTCGGTCGCCGCCGGTCTGGCGGCGCTCGCCGTCTGGCCGTCGCCGGCGGAGCCGGCGGCGAGCCAGCCGGCAAGAAAAGAGAGTAAATTACGGTTCTTCACAGGCGGAGATTCGTTGTGGTGGGGTTGATTGGTCTGAGTTTGGTCGGGGAGGGCAAGGTGGTCCCCGTCGGTTGGACAGCGGATCGGGTAAATTAAGTTAAGAGAGACCAAGGCGCTTGCCATGCCTTGGCCGACTCCGAGGACAGGAGCCGAAGAGCTTGCCGCAGGAGTCGGCCCGGGGTCGGACGGATGGTTTGGGCAGTCATTGGTTGATAGGGGTATTTACGTGACTCAACCATCCCCAATCTGTAGGGTTCCTCGGCATGGCGGAGGACTACCCGAGGACGCTACTCGAGTTGG
>VHCY01000189.1 GCA_016871595.1 Verrucomicrobiota bacterium | reverse complement strand
GCACCCTGCCGGCCGCGGTGATGCCCGACTTCCTGCACCCGCGCGAGGACGGCTACACCCGCTGGGCCACCGCCCTCAAGGCGCCCCTCGCCGGACTGCTGCGCTAGGCCGCGCCGGGAGCGGCCACCGGGTACTCCGGCCGCGGCAAGTCCCCCACCAGATCCGCGAGCCGCACCCGCGCGCCCGTCGCGAGGCTGCGGTTCGCCGCCACGCCCACCAGAATCGACGCGGCGCCCGCCCGCTCGTCCGCCCGGCGCAGGTACGGGTCCGCCACCGCCCCGGGCGCGAGGATCTCCTCGAGCATCAGCCGGTCACCGCCGCCGTGGTCCCCGTCGGCCCGCCAAGGCGTCAACTCCTCCGCGGCCCCGCGCAACGGGATGACGCGCGTGCGCACCTCGGGGCCGTCCGGCGTCGGCGCGGCCTCGCGGCCCTCGCGGTAGACGGTCTCGACCAGGGTGTGCTCGATCCGCCCCGCCGTGCCGTTGAAGGCGACCTGGTAGCCCTCCCACGCGTTGTAGGCGTTCAGCGAATAGGTGAGGAGGGCCCCGCTGTCGTAGCTCACCGCAGCGCTCATCGTGTCCTCGATGTCGATGTCCTCCCGGAAGACGCAGCGGTCCCGCAGGTAGCCATCGTGCGCCTCGTTCCCGAGGTAGAGGGCGCGCAGCCGCGGGTCCGCCGCCAGGTCGAGGCGGAACGGGCACCGCGCCGCGACCGGGCACGTGAGGCAACGCTCGTGCGGGCCGCCGAGGCCGAGCCGGCGCGCGGTCTCCGGCGTGTAGAAGCGCCGGGACCCGGCGGCCGACACCGCCACCGGCACCGCGCCCAGCCACCAGTTCACCAGGTCGAAGTGGTGCGTCGCCTTGTGCACGAACAGGCCGCCCGAGGTGTCCTTGCGCGCGTGCCAGCGCCGGAAGTAGTCCGCGCCGTGGTGGGTGTTGAGCAGCCAGTGGAAATCCACCGAGAGGACCTCGCCGACCGTCCCGCGCAGCAGCAGGTCCTTCACCTGCGTGCGCGCCGGCGAGTAACGGTAATTGAACGCCACGCGGCAGTGCCGCCCCGTCCGCCGGCACGCCTCGAGGATCCGCCGGCACGCGTCGGCGTCGGTCGTCATCGGCTTCTCCGTGATCACCTCGCAACCGGCCTCGAGCGCCGCGACGACATAGCCGGCGTGGGCCGCATCCGGCGTGGTGACGATCACGACGTCCGGCCGCGTCTCTGCCAGCAGGCGGGGGAACTCCGCGGCCAAGTAGCCCCGGGGCACGGCCACGCCGCGCGCCGCGGCGCGCGCCTGGGCCAGCTCGATGCGTCCAGGGTTCACGTCGCACACCGCGACGAGCTCCGCGGCCGCGGCGTGCGTGACCTCGATGCCATCTTGGTAGAACTCCCGCCGGGAACCGAGGCCGACTAGGGCGTGGCGGCGGCGCGAGGGGGCGGGCGGACGGACGGGGACGGCGGACATTGCGGGGAAGGACGGAGCGCCAGCTGGCCGCAGGGCCGTGGGGGCGGCAATCCCGGACCGGCCAGACAGTCCGGCACCGCGCGGACTTTTTGGCGTTGGGGCCGCGCCGTCCCGCGCGCAACCTGCGGCGATGACCGCGCGCGCCCACGACCCGACCGGCTGCACCCGCCGCGACCTGTTGGCCGCGCTCGCGGCCGGGCTGCTCACCCCGCGAATCGGCTTCGCGGGCACCCCGCCCGGCCCTCCCGCCTTCCCAGACTCCCCTGCTCCCGCGATGAACGACGCCCCCGACCTCCACAACCTGCACCCGCTGCTCGCCGGCCTGGCGCGGGCGCATCCGCCCCGGCTGGCGTTCCCCGATCCGCGGTGGCGGAGCCTCGCCGAATGGCAGGCGGCCGCCCGGCCCGTCCTCCTCGAGCGGCTGGGCGCCCCGCCGGCACCCGCACGGGTCGACGCGGAAGTGCGGCGGCGCGAGGCGCGCGAGGGGTTCGCGCTCGAGGTGCTGCACCTGCGCGTGGACCCGGCGCCGCCGATCCCCGCGTGGGTGCTGGTGCCGGACGGACCGCCCCGGCGCCACCCCGCCGTGCTGGCGCTGCATTGCCACAGCGGCCGCTACACCTGGGGCCACGAGAAGCTCCTTTCGCACCCCGGTGAACCCGAGCACCTCACCCGTTTTCGCGAGGGCACCTACGGCCGGCCCTGGGCCGAGGCGCTCGCCCGCCGGGGTTACGTGGTGATCGTGATCGACGCGCTCTACTTCGGCGAACGCCGCCTCCGCGCCGAGGAACTGCCGGCGGACCGCGTGCAACCGGAGGTGCGGGAGGCCCACGCCGCCGCCCGCGCCGCCGCGCCCGGCTCCCCCGCGTGGACGACCGCCGTCGACCGGATGGCCTCCTTCTACGAACATCTCACGGCGAAGGGCATCGCCGCCACCGGCTTCACCTGGCCAGGGCTGCTCGCCTGGGACGACCTTCGCGCCGTTGACCATCTGGTCACCCGCCCTGACGTCGACCCCGCGCGCATCGGCTGCCTCGGACTTTCGGGCGGCGGGTTCCGCACCGCGCTGGCCATCGGCTGCGACCCCCGGATCCGCGCGGCGTGTGTCACCGGCTGGATGACCGAATTCGGCCGGCAGCTGCCCCGCCACCTCCGCCACACCTGGATGGTCTACGTCCCCGGCCTCCTCCGGGATCTCGACCTCCCCGACGTGGCCGCGCTGCACGCCCCGGGGGCGCTGCTGGTGCAGCAGTGTCGGCGCGATCACCTGTTTCCCCTCGACGGGATGGAGGCCGCGGTCGCGAAGCTGGCGGCTGCCTATGCCCAGGCCGGCGTGCCCGAGCGCTTCCGCGGCTCCTTCCACGACCTGCCCCACTCATTCCCGCCCGCGCTCCAGGAGGAGGCCTTCGCTTGGCTCGACCGCTGGTTGTAACGTCCCGGCGCTTGCCCTCCGCGCGTCGCCTGTGCCAGCTTCGCCCTACCGCCCGCCCGGCACCTCTCCCCTATGTTCACCGTCGGCATCGACTTCGGCACCAGTTCCGTCCGCGCCCTCGTGGTCCGCTGCGCGGACGGGGAGGAATTTGGCTCGGCCGTCTTCCCTTATCCGGGCGGACGCCAGGGCGTGATCCTGGACCCCAAGGACCATCACCTCGCCCGCCAACACCCCGGCGACCATCTGCTGGGGCTCGAGAAGAGCGTGAAAGCCGCCCTCGCGGCCGCCGCGAAGAAGCGAGGCTTCGCGCGGGACCAGGTCGTCGGGATCGGCATCGACACCACCGGGTCGAGCCCGCTGCCCGTCGACGCCAACAACCGCGCCCTCGCGCTCAACCCCAAGTGGAAGCGAAACCCCCACGCCCAATGCTGGCTCTGGAAGGACCACACCAGCATCGACGAGGCCGCGCAAATCACCGAGCTGCCCGCCTCCATCCGCCCGCAGTACATCGCGAAGTGCGGCAACACCTACTCGCCCGAGTGGTTCTGGGCCAAGATCCTTCACTGCCTCCGCGTCGCGCCGGACGTCTTTGACGCCGCCCACTCGTGGGTCGAGCTGGCGGACTGGATCCCGTCCGTCCTCTCGGAAATCACCAAGCCCGAGCGCATCACCCGCGGCATCTGCTGCGCCGGCCACAAGGCGCTCTACCACGAGAGCTGGGGCGGCCTGCCCGACAAGGAGTTCCTCGGGATGTTGCACCCGAAGCTGGCCGAACTGCGCGACCGGCTGTACGAGAAAGCCTACGACGCCCACACCCCCGCGGGGAAACTGGGCTACGAGTGGGCCGAGCGCCTCGGGCTCCCGGCCAACATCCCGATCGCGATCGGCGCGATGGACGTCCACTACGGCGCGATCGGCTGCGGCATCCAGGAGGGTGTGCTGGTCAAGGTCATCGGGACCTCCAGCTGCGACTGCGCCGTGGTCTCGCCGGACCTCGTGCCGCGCGACATCCCCGGCATCTGCGGGATCGTCCCGGGCGCGATCCTGCCCGGCTACTGCGGCATCGAGGCCGGCCAGGCCGCCGTGGGCGACATCTTCAACTGGTGGACCGAGGTGGTCTGCGAGGGCGACACGGAGCTGCACGCCACGCTGACCAAGGAGGCCACGCGGCTGAAGCCGGGCCAGTCCGGGCTCCTTGCCCTCGACTGGAACAACGGCAATCGCACCGTGCTCGTCGACCCGATGCTGAGCGGCCTGCTGGTCGGCCAGACGCTGCACACCACCCGGGCGGAGATCTACCGCGCGCTGATCGAGGCCACGGCCTTCGGCGCGCGCGTCATCCTCGAGCGGCTCAAAGAGCACCACGTGCCGGTCGAGCGCATCGTCTGCGCGGGCGGCATCGCCGAGAAGAACCCGCTGCTGATGCAGATCTACGCGGACGTCACCGGCTGCGTGATGCAGGTGGCCGGCTCCACCCAGGCCTGCGCGCTCGGCGCGGCGGTCGGCGCCGCGGTCATCGCCGAGGCGCACCCCGATTTCCCCTCCGCCCAAGAGGCGATGACCAGCGTACTGCCCAAGGCCTACCGCCCCCACGCCGCGCACCAGCGCACCTACGACGAGCTCTACCGCCTCTACCGCCGGGCGCACGACGCCTTCGGCGGCCTCGACAAGTCGGCCGACCTCTCGCGGGTGATGAAGGACCTCCTCGTGCTGAAGCGGACCGCCCGCGCCTGACGCCCGATGCAGGCGCTGGTCCTCACCGCCCCTTCGCGGCTCGAAGTCCGGCCGATGCCGGATCCCGTCCCGGCCGAGGACGAGGTGCTGCTGCGCATCCACGCCTGCGGCATCTGCGGGAGCGACATCCACGGCTGGGACGGCTCCACCGGGCGCCGCCGGCCGCCGCTGATTATGGGCCACGAGGCCGCCGGCGAGGTGCTCGCCACGGGGCCCCGGGCGACCGGCTGGCGCGTGGGCGACCGCGTGACCTTCGATTCCACCATCTCCTGCGGCGCGTGCCCGTCCTGCGCGGCCGGCCAGGTGAACCTCTGCGCGAACCGCCGCGTGGTGGGGGTCGCGCCCGCGGAGTACCGCCAGCACGGCGCCTTCGCCGAGCGCCTAGCGCTCCCCGCGCGCATCCTCTACCGCCTGCCTGATTCACTTCCCTATCCCGAGGCCGCGATGGTCGAGCCGGTGTCGATCGCGGTGCACGCCGTGACGCGCTGGCGCGAGGCGCTGCGCGGGCGCGGCGAGGAGCCGGCCGGGCAGCCGGTGGTCGTGGTGGGGGCCG
>VHCY01000188.1 GCA_016871595.1 Verrucomicrobiota bacterium | reverse complement strand
CCCCTGTCCACCGCCCCGGCGTCCCCGGGGTCAACCGCCAACCTCCCGCCCTCCGCCCCCGTGAAGCACTCGCACATCGAATGGACCACCCACACCTTCAACCCCTGGATCGGCTGCACCAAGGTCAGTCCGGGCTGCCTGCACTGCTATGCCGAGGTGCGCGACCAGCGCTTCGCCGGCGGCCTCCACTGGGGTCCGGGTTCCCCCCGCCACCGCACCTCGACCTGGTCCGAGCCCCGCCGCTGGGACCGCGCCGCCGCCTGAACCCGCCGGGAGTGCCCACCGTGTCCAACCGAGCCTTCCTCACCTCCCTTGCCGGCCCGCGCGGGAACGCGCTGCACGCGTGGCTTGCCGCCCATCCCGGCGAGCCGCGGCTGGCGTGGTATCCGTCCGCGGGCGCCGACTTCCGCGACCTGCTCTACCTGCACCGCGATTACCGGGAGCACCGGCCCGGCCCCCCGGACGAGCCCGCGGCGCCGGACTTCTTCCTGCACACGGACTACTGCGTGGCGGGGGATCCGCACTTCCTCGACCAGCCGTTGCTCCATCTGGACGAGCATTGCCGGATCGAGGTGGAGGTGATCCAGGAACTCCCCCGGCTACGGGTGCCGTTCCATCCGGAGCTCGTGGCGTTTCCGGCGAATGCGGCGACGGGCCGCGTGGTGTTCCTGGAACTGTCGGTGTGGTCGCACCGCCTCGGGCAGTTCCGGGTGCCGGTGGTCTACGCCTTCGGGGAGAACGCGGCCTTTTGCGCGGGCTGCCTGCTGCCGGGCGGCGCGCGGATCAGCCACGTCGTCCAGGTGCGTTACGGGCACGGGCTGGGTGGCGGGCGGGCCGGGCCGGAGTGGGTGCGCCGCCAGCTGGCACGGCTGGGCACGGAGGTGTTCGTGACCGATGCGGCCGAGGGGAACGACGGCCTGAGCGAGCAGGTGTACGGGTTCTTCCCGGGGCTGGATGCGCCGCCCGTGGACTCGACCGCGTGGCCCGTGTTGCGGCAGTTGCCGCCGGCGTCGTGGGATGGCTACGGCGCGGTGCGGTGGCGGCGGGTGCCCCCGGGGGCCGGGCCCGCGGTCAGGGCGGGGCGGCGCGCCAGGCGGCCCGGATGAAGTCGCCGCGGGTCGTGCGGCCGTCGGCGGGGGGCAGCGCGGCGGTGATGCCGGCGGCGCGCGCGATCGGCTCCCAGCGGGCGGCGAGGGCGGCGTCGAGCGGGGCGGAGAGCTGCACGTCGTGGTTGAGCCAGCCCTCGTTGTGCTGGCCCTCGATCTGCCGGCCCAGCCGGGAACCCTTGGGCGCCGGGGCGAGGCCGTGCAGGCCCCCGGCGGTGCCCCACCACTGCACGGCGGCGAAGTCCGGGGCCTCCGGCGGCACATCGCCCACGTAGACCGTCGCCGACGCGTCCGCGTGCAGGCGGCGCTGCAGTTCCGGCACGCGCACCGCGCGCGCGTCCGGGGTCCCGGCGGGCGCGAGGGCGAGGTGAGCCGCGTGGCCCGCGGCCTGGCCGAGGGAGCTCCAGATCGGCTCCAGCCGCAGGGCGCAGAAACCGATGTGCGTCGCGCTGGCCGGCACCGGCGCGAGCAGGTTGCGGACGTCCCGCGCCACGATCGTGCCGTAGGGGATCTGGTAGGGCGCGTAGGTCACGCCGAGGCCCTCGCCGAAACGTTTGCCCCCGAAGCGCGAGCCCTCGTGGCGGACGCCGTGGCTGCTGTGGCCGTAGTCGCCGATCGCGATCGCGTCGCGGTGCAGCACCGCCCGGGCGTCGCCGTCGGCGGGGCGGGTGTCGTTTTGCGTGAAGATCCGCAGTCCGAGGAGCCGGCGCGCCTCGCGCACGTAGAGCTGAGGCGGGATGCCGCCGGTCTCGGTGAACTCGTCCTTGCACCAGCCCCACTGGCTCGCCTCGGCGCGGAACTCCGCCGGCAACGAGGCATCCTGCTGCGCGAAGTGGATGATCCCCGCGTTCCAGCGCAGGTGCTCGGCGTGGATCGCCCGCCGCGTGGCCGGGTCGCCCTCCGGCCAGAGCAGCTGCTCCCCGGGAAGGGACAGGCGGACGTGGCCGCGGGAGACGTCGTTGATGTCGCGCTTGCCGTTGGGCAGCACCGGGATCTGCGCCTTCACGAGGTTGTCGGTGTCGCGGTAGCCCCCGAACGCGCGCTTGATCTTCCCCTCGGCCACCAGCTGCGCGATCCCGAGGAAGTCCTCCCGCCGGTAACCCGGGGGCGCGGTGACGGGGAGGCGGTTCGCGGGGACGTTGGTCATCACGAAGCGGAAGTTGTAGCCCTGCAGGTCCCCGCTGCCGTCGGCGGGCGCGGCCGACTCGCCGTATTCCTCCCGGCCCTCAACGCCGATCCGGTACGGGGTCCGGGCGGCGGCGATCAGGTCGCCCTCGTAGGAGCCGTCGATGAAGACGCGACCCTCGACCGTGTGCTCGGCGCCCGCGGCGTCGCGGAAGCGGGCGGCGCGCACCGTCCGGTCGCCGGCCGGGCCGCGCGTGAGGGCGTCGACGAGGGTCCATTCGGTGCGCACCGTGATCCGCGGGTGTTCCGCCAGCATCCGTTGGAACACGAGCAGGCTGACCTTGGGCTCGGCGTGCGTCCCGCGGAACGAGTCGCGCACCTGTGGGGAGTCGGGGCCGTAGGTGCGGGTGTAGTGCTCGAGCGTGCGGCGGTTGAACTCGCGGAAGGTGCCGGTGAGCGCCTCGAAGGCGCGGAAGTCCGGGTGCTGGAGCCCGTTGGTGGCCATCCCGCCGATCCGGATCGTCGGCTCGGCGAGGAGGACGGAGCGGCCGCCCTTGGCCGCGGCGATGGCGGCGGCGATCCCGCCGGGGGTGGCGCCGTAGACGACCACGTCGACGGGCCCGGCGGCGGCGAGCGGGAGGGCGAGGGCGAGGAGCAGGGCGGGGAGCAGGCGGGGCGCGGGCATCGGTTCAGGCGGGTTTGATCTCGGACCAGGCGAGCTCGTGGGGCAGCCGTCCCCGGCGCAGCGAGACGGCGGACGCGAGCCCGGCGGCCTCGCCCATCGGCACGGCGTTGCCGGTCACCCGGTAGCTCGAGTGCGCGATGAAGTCCCCGCTGATGCAGCGGCCGGCCATCATCAGCCCGTCGACGTCGGCCGCGATCAGCGCGCCGAGCGGGATGTCGTAGGGCTTGGCGCCGGCGGCCCGCCGGCGGCGGACCTCCTGCGCGATCTCGTCGGGGCCGTCGAACATCACCCCCGGGCGGACGTTGTGGACGTCGAAGCCGAAGTTCACCCGGCACACGGCGTCGTCGTGCTTCCGGCCGGCGCTGATGTCGGCGGCGGTGACCGTCGCGCGGCCGCGGATGCGCCGGCCCTCGCGCACGCCGATCTGCTCGGCGGTGGCGACGACGGCCACGTGGCGCCAGGGGCCGCCGATCCGGCGCAGGTCACGCACGATGTCGTGGATCTCGCGGCGGGCGCGGAGGGTGGCGGCGGTGATCGCAGCCGCGTCGTAGGCGGGCACGCCGTACTCGTGGTTGGTCATCAGCGAGAAGATGCCCGGGTGCAGGAGCCGGAGCGTCGGCCCGCTGTAGGAGGGCCGGATCCCGGCGTCGTGCATCAGGCGGAGGAGGTTGGGTTTGGCCTTCTCCCCGGCGACCTCGCGGATGTAGTCCGGGACGGCGGCCGGATCGAGGCCGGTGAGGAGGGCCATCAGCGACATCGGCTGGCACTCGCACTGGGCGTTGATGCCGACGTCGAACCGGCAGCCCGCGTGGGCCGCGAGATCGCCGTCGCCCGAGCAGTCGATGAACCGTTCCGCGAGCCACGCCTGGCGGCCCGACTTCGATTCCGTGAGGACGGCGGTCAGGCGGTTCCGCGGGTCCACCACCGCGCCGGTGAGGCGGGTGTGGAGTTGCACCGCGATGCCGGCCGCGACGCACAGCTCCTCCAGCACGAGCTTCATCAGCTCGGGATCGTAGATCTCGCCCTTGGTCTGGCGGGCAACGTCGCTGCCGCGGGCGGCCATCAGCGCGAGGATCTCCCGCATCACGCCCTCCTTGCGCCCGCCGTCGATGATCTTGGTGAGCATCCCCGCGGTCCAGACGCCGCCGAGGCAGCCGGCGGATTCGAGCAGCCGGACGGAGGCGCCGGCGCGGGCGGCGGCGAGCGCGGCCCCGATGCCGGCGGGGCCGGCGCCCACCACGAGGACATCGCTGCGGCCGGCGACGGGGACATCGCGGGCGGCCTCGCGGAGGCGGTCCGGCGCGGTGGCCTCGGCGGCGGTGCGGAGCACCTCCCCGCGGGCGAAGGCGGGGAAGGGTGTGGCCGGGGCGGCGGGCGCGGCGCGGCCGGGGAGGGCGAGGGCGACGGGACCGGCGACGGCGCCGGTGGCGGCGGCGCGGAGGAAGTGGCGGCGGCTAGGCATCGGGGCGGGGCGCGGAGGTGATTGAGGGAGGCGTGGGGGAAATCGCGCCGGGCGGTCGCCTCAGCCCGTGCCGGCGAGGGCCAGGTACTGGGCGGCGTAACGGCGGCCGATCTCCTCCTGCGCCGCGGTGTCGAAGTGCACCGCGTCACCAAGGTGCGTCCGCAGGTCCCGCGCGTCGACGCACCCGGTGCCCGCCCGCTTTTGCGGCAAGGAGAGCAGCAGGCGGTTCATCTCCGCCACGCGCCGGCCCTCGGCTTCGGGCCGCAGCTCGCCGATGGTGCAGGCGAGGAACGGCAGCGCGGGTTCACCCAGGTCCGCGCGGAGGTCGTCGACCAGCCGCAGCAGGCGTTCCTCGTGGCCGGGGAAGCGCGCGTCGGTGGCGTCGGCCTCGCCCTGCAGCCAGAGGGCGCCCCGCAGGCGGGGGCGGACGGTGCCCGGCGACGCGAGGGCGAGGCGCGCGCGGCGGATCGCTTGGTCGTAGAGCCGCGCGCCGCGCTGCCAGAGGGCGATGGAGGAGCCGCCGACCGCGCAGGGGACCAGGCCAAGGCGGGCCCGCGGCGTGCGGGCGGCGACGGTGGTGGCGAAGGCGAGACCGGGGCCGACGCCCGCGTTGTCGTGGCCGGCGAAGGTCCGGGCGTCGCCGACCAAGTGCAGCGGGTGGCGCGCGAGGTACCAGGCGTCGTCGCGCAGGTGGAGCATCACGATCCGCTCATCGCGCAGCGGTTCCGCCGGCATCACGCCGCGGCCCTTCATATTGGACTGACCGATCAGCAGGAAGAGGTCGAAGCGGTCGCAACCGGCG
>VHCY01000187.1 GCA_016871595.1 Verrucomicrobiota bacterium | reverse complement strand
GAGCCGCAAGCGGTCCGCCGCGACCACCTCGCGGGGACCCTCGAGTTCCACGATCAGCACGGCCTCGCAGCCCGGCGGGTATTCGGCGTGGACCGCCGCGGTCGCCGCCTGCAGCGCCAACTGCTCCATAATCTCGATCGCCCCGGGCAACAGGCCGCTCGCGATCACCGCGGCGACCGCATCGCCGGCCTGCTCCAGCGTGGCGTACCCCGCCAGCACGGTGTGGAAGCACTCCGCCCGCGGCAGCAACTGCAGCGTCACCTCCAGCGCGATGCCGAAGAGGCCCTCGTTGCCCACGAACAGGCCCGTCCAGTCCGGCCCCGCCTGTTCCCGGCTGGCGCCCCCGAACTCGACCACCTCGCCGGTCGCGAGCACGGCCTTCAGGCCAAGCACGTGGTTGGAGGTCATCCCGTACTTGAGGCAATGGGCCCCGCCCGCGTTGAAGGCCACGTTCCCGCCGATCGTGCACACCGGCTGGCTCGAGGGGTCGGGCGCGTAGTAGAGGCCGTGGGGCTGCGCCGCCTGGGTGACGGCGAGGTTCACCACCCCCGGCTCGACCACGGCGATCCGCTCCGCCGGATCGAGGCGCAGGATCCGGTTCAGGCGGTTGAGGGTGATGACGATGCCGCCCGGCACTGGCAGCGCGCCGCCGGAGAGGCTCGTGCCGCTGCCCCGCGCCACGAAGGGCACGCCGTGCCGGTGGCACCAGCGCACGGCGGCGATGACCTCGTCGGCGGTGCGCGGCGCGATCACGGCCGCCGGGCGGGCGGCGAAGGCGGTCAGCCCGTCGCTCTCGTAGGCCGCCAGCGGCGCCTCGTCGGCCAGCAGGCTCCCGGGACCGAGCAAAGCCGCGAGTTCGGCGCGGATCCGGGCGGGGTCAGGCGGGCCGCTCATCCTCGGGCGCGGCGCTCAGCGGCCGTAGACCACATACCACTTGTCGTCGTAGAGCGGATGCTCCGCGAGTGGACGGAGGCCGGCGGCCGCCATCCATTCCCGCGTTTGGTCGCGGGTCACCTGGAGCTTGGGATCGTTCTTGTGCGGGCCTAGCTCGGGGTGGAAGTCGATCACCGCGATCCGGCCGCCGGGCCGCAGGTAGCCGGCGAGGCTGCGTAGGTAGGTCGCGCGATCCTCGATGTGGTGCAGGACGTCAAAAATGAACGCCACGTCGACATCCTTGGCGGGAAGCCGCGGGTCCGTGAACTGACCGAGCACCGGGCGCACGTTGGCCGCGCGCGCCTCCTCCGCCTTCCGGGCGATGTGGTCCACCAGGCCCTGGTCGATGTCCACCGCGTAGACTCGGCCCTGCGGCACCGCGCGGGCCAGCGGCAGGGTGAACACGCCGGAACCGGCGCCGATGTCCGCCACCACCGCTCCCGGCGCGAGCCCGAGCCGGGCGACCACCTCGTCGACCTTCAGGCGCGTCACCCGGTTCTGGCTATCGAGGGTCTTAAGCCACTCGTCGGTGGACCGGGCCCCGAGCTGGGCGTGCGCCGGGACCGCCGCCAGCAGGGCCACGGCAAGGGCCACGAGGGAAAGGAGGGGAACGCGGGGCATCGTCCTCAAGACCGGGGCACGACGGAGGTTTGACAAGGCCGAAAACCGGCGGGCTCAGCCCGCCGCCGGGGCGCTCCGGCCGAGCCAGCGGTAGAGCGGCCAGCCCGCCACCACGGGGACCAGCCCGACCAGGCTGAGCACGCCCGCGTAATCGATCGCCGCCTGCAGCATCCACGCGCAGGTGAGGCAGAAAAGCAGCGGCAGCACCGGATAGAACGGGACCGGGAAGGGGCGTTCGATGCCCTGGTCGCGCGACCGGAGCACGAACAGGGAGATCCCGGTGAGCAAAAAGAAGGCCCAGAATACGGGCGCCGTGCACTTGAGCAGGGTGTCGAAGCCGCCGTGCCCCTGCCAAGTGACGGGCCCGAGCCCGACCCCGGCGAGGGCGCCCCCGACGAGCGCGCGGCCGGCCGGGTGACCGAGAAGGAACACCAGCGCGAGCGTGCAGCCGAGCTGGGCGAGCAGCGCGGCGGCGGGCACCCCGCGCCCGGAGTCGCGGCGCGCCAGAAACCGGAGTGCCGGGAAATCCGCCCCCGCCCCCGAGTAGATCCGGGCGCCAGTGAGGGTCAGGCCGTTCACCGCCCCGAGCGCGGAGATCATCACGAGCACCGACATCACCGCCGCGCCCGCCGGCCCGAGCGGGCCCTGCAGCACGTCGGCCGCGATCGCCTTCGCCTCGCGCGCCCGGGCGAACCCGAGGCCGTGGAGGTAGGCCGCATTGACCAGCAGGTAAACCAGGGCCACCCCGGCGGTGCCGAGCAGCAGCGCGCGCGGGATGTCGCGGCGCTTGTCCCGCATCTCCGCCACGATGAAGGCCGCATCGTTCCAGCCACCGTAGGTGTAGAGTACGAGGATGAGCGCCAAGCCGATCCCCGCCCCGGCCGCGGGGGCCGCCGCCGGCTCCGCGGGCGCCTGCGGCCAGCCGAGCCCCGCGACCACGATGGCCGCGAGGCCCACGACCTTGAGCGCGGTCAGCACGTTCTGCGTGCGCCGGCCGGACTGCAGCCCCGCGAGGTTGAGCAGGGTCAGGCCGGTGACGGCGGCGGCCGCCAGCCACGGGGCGGCGGCCGGCCCGAGGCCCCAGAGCCGCGCCGCGTAGTCCGCGAACACGAAGCCCATCAGCCCGATGCTGCCGCTCATCAGCACGACGAGTTGCGACCAGCTGAACAGGAACCCCATCCCGGGGCCGAAGGCGCGCCGGAGGAAAAAGTAATCGCCCCCCTCGCGCGGGTAGGTCGTCGCGAGTTCCGCGTAGCACAGGGCCCCCACCACGGACAGCGCGCCGCCGAGGGCCCAAACCAGCATCGCCTCCGCCGGGCTCGCGACGCAGCTGAGGATGAACGGGGCCGTCTCGTAGATGCCCGCGCCGACGACGATCCCGATGATCACGGAAACGGCGTCGCCGAGGGAGAGATGGCTCGCGGGGGCGGAGGGGGCGGGGGCGGACATCGCGGCGCCACCGCACCGGATGCGCGCGGGGGCGTCAATGCCGCGGCGCGGCGAGTCTTCGCTTCCGTTTTCCGGCGGGGGGCGATTTCCTCTCCCCGCGCCCATGCAAGAACTCCTGCGCGACGCCCGCATCCGGCGCCTCCTCCTGGCGAACACCTGCAGCGCGGTCGGCACGGGCATCACGGTGTTCGCCGTGCCCTGGCTGCTCGTGCAGCAGCCGGGGGGCAGCACCGCCTACCGCTGGGCCACGGTCGCCACGACGCTCGCGCTCTTCGTCGCCGCCCCGTACTATGGCGCCTGGGTCGACGCTCATTCGCGCAAGTCCGCGCTGCTGCTGAGCGAGCTCTGGTCCGCCGCCTCGTCGGTGATCCTCGCGGGGCTCGGGTTCGCCCTCGACGGCTTCGGCACCGGCCCGCTGGTGGCCGCGTACTTTGCCGGGATGCTCTACTACACGCTGCACTACCCGGCGAAGTTCGCGCTCATCCAGCAGACGTTCGACCGGTCCCACTACCAGTCCCTGATCGGGCTCCTCGAGATCCAGGGCCAGGCCGCGATGATGCTCGCCGGGGCCCTCGCGGGGCTCCTGCTCGGCCGGGTGCCACTCAGCCTCATTCTCGCGGTGAACGCCGCCGCCGGCATCGCCAGCTACCTCCTCCTACGCGGGCTGCCTTACACGGCGACCCACCTCGGCCCCACCACCGCGCCGGCGCCCGCCTCGGTCTGGCACGGCGTGGCGGAGGGGGGCCGGTGGCTGCTCGCCCGCCCGCGGCTCGCGGTGTTCTTCACCTGCACGCTGCTGCCGTTCGTCGTCGTGATGGCCGCGAACTACCTCTTCCCCGTCTACGTCAGCCAGACCCTCGCCGCGGGCCCGGAATGGTTCGCCGGGGGCGAGATCACGTTCGCCGCGGGCGCCATCCTCGCCGGGCTGCTGCTGCCCCGCCTCATCAGCCGCCACAGCGCCGCCGCGACGGTCCCCGTCACGATGCTCGTCTTCCTCGCCGGGCTGCTCCTGCTCGCGGCCGTCCACCTGCCCCTGCCCTACCTCTGCGCGGGCGCGCTCCTCGGGTTCGGCAACGCGGGGTGCCGCGTCGCCCGCAGCGCGCTGCTGCTGCACCTGGTGCCCAACGCGGTGATGGGCCGGGTCGGCGGCTTCTACTAGGTGCTCGACCGCGTGCTGCGCACGGCGCTCGTGCTCGCCATGGGGATCATCGACGCCCACGGTCCCCCCGTGGGATTCGCCCTGCTCGCCGCCGTCCTCCTCCTCGCCCTCGCCGGGGCGCTGCGCACCCGCGCCGCCGCCCGGCCCGCCGCCCCCGCCTGAACCCCGATGCTCCGCGCCCTCCTCCTCGACTTCGACGGGCTCATCCTCGACACCGAGACGCCCCTCATCGACGCCTACGCCCGGGTCCACGCGGACCACGGCGTGCCCTTTGATCGCACGCGCTTCCTGCACGGGGTCGGCCACGCGGAGTACGCCTTCGATCCCTGGCACGGCTTCAGCCCCCACGCCGACCGCGCCGTGCTCGAGGAGGAATGCCGGGCCGCCAAGGCCGGGATCATCCTCGCCCAGCCGATCTTGCCCGGCGTGGAGGCCCTCCTCACCGCCGCCGCCGCCGCCGGCTGGTCGATGGCGGTCGTCTCCAACTCGCCGCGCGAGTGGGTCGACCCGCACCTCGATCGCCTCGGCCTCCGCGGGCACTTCCGCCACACGGTCTGCCGGGGCGACGCGCCCGCCCCCAAACCCGAGCCAGACCTGTACCGGCTCGCCCTCAACCAGCTCGGCGTCCGCGCGTCCGAGGCCGTGGCCTGCGAGGATTCGCACACCGGCACGCTCGCCGCCCGCCGCGCCCGGGTCTGGACGGTCGCCGTGCCCAACGCCTCCACCGCGCACCACGACTTCTCGCACGCCGACTGGCTTGTCCCCTCGCTCGCGGAGGTTTCCCCCGCCGCGCTCCGCGCCCGCTTCGGGCAACCCTAGCCCGCGGCGACCGTCTTTCCCCCCGATGCACCCCACCCGGTTCCCGTTCGCGGCCCTGTTCGCCCTCCTCCTCGCCGCCGCGCCACCCGCCACCGCGGCCACGCCCGCCCTCCCCGCCCGCCCGAACGTCCTCTTCATCGCGATCGACGACCTCCGCGACTGGGTCGGCTTCCTCGGCGGCCACCCGCAGGCCCGCACGCCCAACT
>VHCY01000186.1 GCA_016871595.1 Verrucomicrobiota bacterium | reverse complement strand
TGATCGTGCCCCCGAGGGAGTCCGCGCCCTTGTCTGGCGTGTGCCCCTTCACCAGCTCGAGCTGGTCGAACATCGTGCCGGTGATGTTGTTGATCATCGTGCTGCGCGCGAAGGCGCCCTGGCTGGTGAGCGGCGAGCCGTCGAGGGTGATGGTGTTGAGCCCGGGGCCGATGCCGCGGACGGTGAAGCCGCTGATCTCGTTCTCGTCGCTGAAGGAGCCGGCCACGCCCGGGAGCCGGATGGCCACCTCGCCGGCGTTCATATTCGGGAGGTTACCGTAGGAATCCATCGCCACGATGTTCTTCACGTTGTCCGCGTTGCGCTGCGCGGTGATCGCCGCCGCGCCGCCCTCGCGCTCGCCGGTGACGCGGAACTCCTGCAGTTGGTAGACGGCGGAGCTGAGGTCGAACGCGCGCGTCACGCGCTGGCCCGCGGCCACGGTCACGCTCGCCCGCGCGGCATCCAGCCCCACGTAGGTGACGACGACGTCGTGCGTCCCGGCGGGCAGCGCGGGCAGGGTGAAGAGCCCCGTCGCATCGGTGAGCGCGACCAGCCCGAGCGCCGGCACCGCGACCCGCGCGCCCTCGAGCAGCTTGCCCGAGGCGGCGTTGCTGACGGTGCCGGTGAGGGTGGCGCCGCCCGATTCGGCCGAGCGCAACGCCGGCAGGGCGGCAGACAACGCGAGCCAGGCCAAAAGGGCGCGGAGGATGATCGGACGGGGAAGGGGGCGGAGCAGGGAGGACATAGCGGAAGCGGGAGGTGAAAAAGGGCGCGGCCGGGGTGCGGGGACCCCGGCCGCGGACCGGCGGCGGACGCGACGGGGCGCGCCCGGGTCAGAAGCGGCCGTTCACCCCGGCGGTGACGGTGACGAAGTTGATGATCTGGCGGCGCATCCGGTCTTTGTAGCCGATGTAGAAGACCTGCGGCTCGTTGAACGCGTTAGCGATGTCGAGGGTGAAGCCGAGCGAGGGCCGGGCCTGGTAGCCGAAGCCGAGGTTCACGGTCTTGGCGGACAAACGGAACTGGCTCAGTCCCGCATTGGTGGCGTTGAACGCCGTGATGTGCTCGCCGGTGAAGTTGTAGAGGACGCGGGCGTTCACCTTACCATAGCGCCACGTGAGTGAGGCATTGGCGGCATACGGGATGAACCCGGCCACCTCGCGACGGGTCAGGTAACGGCTACCCGTATACAGCCCGTGGGCGTCAATATAAGTGTAATTGAACGACGCGGCGAGCCCCTTCAGCGCCCCGGGCAGGAAGGTGAACTGCTGCGAGTAGGCGAACTCCCAGCCCTGCGCGACCGCGGTGCCGCCGTTGAGCGAGGTGCGCTCCGTCCAACCCTCGTACTCGCCGTCGTAGCCATTGTTCAGCCCGCCGGTGATGGTGCGGACATCCTGGTTCGCGATGATGAAGTCGCGGATCTCCTTGTGGAACCAACCGACCGTCAGGCTGCCGACGGGCTCAAAGTAGTATTCGAGGGTGGCGTCCCAGTTGGTCGAGGTCTGGGGCCGGAGACCCGGGTTATTCACGGTCAGGCGGCGGTTATTCTCGTCGATCGACTCGCCCGGCAGGAGGTTGCCGAGGGCGGGACGGCCGTAGCTGGTCGACCAGCTGAGACGCGCCTTCAGGTTCGGGGTAATGTCGTGGAACGCGTGCAGGCTCGGGAAGCGCTTGCGGTAGCTGCCCTCGATGTCGCGCCGGGTGTTGGCGTAGTCGCGGTCCGCCGCGCCCTTCGGGTCCGCGAGCTGGTCCGCCGCGGAGCTCGGACGCCGCGCCCGGACCCAGCCCCAGCTTGAGGTGTCAGTGCGCTCAAACCGGACGCCGCCCAGGTAACCGGTCCGCCCTAGCCAGCCCGAGCGGCCGAAGCGACCCTGCGCCATCAGGTAATAGGCGGTGATCGCCTCGCTGACGCCGTTGGTGCCCGTGTACTGCTGCTGGAAGTGGAAATACAGGTCCTCCTGCCAGAGCGCGGGGTTGGTCGGGCGGCCGTCGGTCGTGAACATATGCGACTGCCAGATCGGGATCGCGCGGCCGGTCTTCACGCGGTCGTAGCTGACGTAATTGGTGTCCTCCGGCAGCGGCCCCGTGCCGACGTAGCCCCAGCGGTGGCGGTCCTTGCCCCACTGCTCCATATCGAGGCTCCGCCACGCCCAGCCGAACTTCAGGAAGTTCGGCGCGGACCACGGCAGCTGGTGCCGCACGTCGAGGCGCGCCTGGTACAGCACCTGGTCCTGCTCATTGCGCTGCTGGGTGAGGCCGTCGTTCACGGAGTTGTTGGCGATCCCCGGCGTGGTCGAGCGGGGCCGGTAGTTCGCCGGATTGGTGAAGTCCGGCCCGCCGTTCTGGATGAACTTCGGGTGCAGCTCCGACTGGGTGCGGTCGAGGATCCAGCCCACGCCGTTGAGCCGCATATTGAGCTGGCCGCCCTTGCCCTGGCCGTTGTTCAGCGTGGTCTGCGCGGCGCTCGCGCCGTACTCGATCAGCCAGGTCTTGTAATTGTGCTCCGCGCTGAAATCGGCGCGGTGCATCCGCACGTAGTAGTTCAGCGGGCCGTCCATCTGGACGTCGATGTTGGAGGCATTGGCGGAAGTGCCGGTGACCGGGCGGACGGTGGTGATCTTGTCGGTGAAGCCACCGGGCACGAGGGCGGTGGCCGCGCCCGGCACCTGCGTGTTGCTGCCGGTGCTGGCGGTGACGCGCACCCGGCGGCGGTGGCGCTCGAAATTGTCGTTCTCGACGAGGCCGAGGGTGAACTTGGTGGTCGGGGACCAGCGGTAGTCCGCCTTGAAGTTCACGCTCATCTGCTTGCGGTTGTTCGTGTTGTCCCAGGTCTGGTAGTTCCAGACCGGGGCGGGGCCATTCAGGATGTTGGTGTAATCGTAGATGGTCTCGAAGCCGCCGACTGCGTTTTCGCTGTAGAAGAGATTCAGCGAGACGCCGAGATTCCGGGTGTCTCCGAAGACGTCGAGGACCTCCTGATGGGTGACGTTGAGAATCGGGTGCGCGCGGTGCTGGGAGCGGAGGGGGGTCTGCTCGAGGAAGGGGGGCGCGTAGCGGGTGCTGAAGTTGAACGTCGTGCGGCGGCGCTCCTTCATCGAGAAAGTGGAGCGCGTCTTGAAGTTGATCGTGCCGCCGAGGGAGTCCGCGCCCTTGTCGGGCGTGTGGCCCTTGATCAGCTCGAGGGCCTCGAACATCGCGCCGGTGATGCTCTGTAGCTCGAAACTGCGGTTCGTGCCGAGGGTCGTCATCGAGGCGCCGTCCACGGTCACGTTGTTGAGGGCAGGATCCATCCCGCGCATATTGAACCGGTACGCGAGGCCCTCGTCGGTGGGGCTGCCCGCGACGCCGGGGAGGCGCATCACGACCTCGCCCGCGCTCATATTCGGCAGATAGCCGAAGGAATCCATCGCGATGATGTCCTTCACGTTGCTCGCGTTCTTCTTCTCCGTGATCATCGCGGCGTTGCCCTCGCGCTCACCCGTGACCTTGAAGGCCTCCAGCTTGTAGATGCCCGTGGTCATCTCGAAGTTGCGGACCACGCCCGCGCCCGCGCCGACTGAGACCGCGACCCGGACGGGGTCCAAGCCGATGTAGGTGGCCAGCACCTCGTGGTCGCCGGCCGGCACCCCGGCCAGCACATACCGGCCGGAGTTGTCGGACAGGGCGACGAGGCCGAGCCGGGCGATCTCCACCCGCGCGCCCTCGAGGTTGTTGCCGGTGGCGATATTGCTCACCGTGCCGGAGACGGTGCCGGTCTGGGCCCCGAGGACGGGGGCGAGGAGGGCGGCTAGGAACAGGCCGCAGAGGACGCGCAGCGGCGCGCCGGAAGACAAACGGGAGGGCAGCATAGGGGTCGGGGTGGGTTAGGATGCGTCCGCCGCAGAGCGGACATCCCGCGGGAGCGGGACAGACCCAAAAACGCCCGTCGGGCCCGCCGGCGGCAAGCGCGAAATCAGGCGCCCGGCCGGGGTGAATGACTCAGCAGCCCACCGCCGCGGCGACGCCCGCGCCGCAGGCGTGGCGCGCCTCCGCCTCCGACCAGCCGAGGAAGCGGCACACGTTCGCCACCGCACGGTCCGGGGTGAGAGAGGAGCCCGCGAAGTTCGGCTTGCCCGGCTCGCGCACCACGCCATCCGCACCCGATTCCACCTCGATGGCACCGACCGTGTAGCGCCCCGGCGGCGCACCGGCGGCGGCGACGCAGTCGGTGGTGAACAGCACGCGGTCCCGCGGCTTGGCGCGGACGAAATTCCGCAGGGTCGCCGGCGGCAGGTGGATACCGTCCGGGATGAAGACCGCCGTCAGCTCATCCCGCGCGAGCAGGCGCTGGATGATGTTGTCGTGGCGGTGCAGTTGCTGCGGCACGCCGTTGCCGACGTGGGTGCAGAGGGTGAGGCCGGCGGCGGTCGCCGCGTCGAGGGCGCGGTCATCCGCGTTGGAGTGTCCCACCGCGACGCGCACCCCGTGGCCCACGACGTGCCGGATGAAGGCGGGCGACCCCGGCCACTCGGGCGCGAGCGTGATCAGGCGGATGCGCCCGCCGGCGGCGCGCCAGAGCAGGTCGAACTCCGCCAGATCCGGGGCCTTCATCTTCCGCGGATCGTGCGCGCCGTGGTAGCCGGGCTCGGGCAGCAGGTACGGCCCCTCGAGATGGTAGCCGGCGATCGTCGCCCGCACCAGCGGGTCCGCGGCCGCCAGCCGCTCGACCGCCTCAAGCTGGCGGGCCAGCGCCTCGACGGTGTCGGTGATGAGCGTGAGCAGGATCCGCGGGGTGCCGTGGGCGTGCAGGGCCCGCGCCGCGCGCGCGAGTTCGGCGGCGGCGAGCGGACGCTGGAAATCCACGCCCGCGAAACCGTTCACCTGCAGGTCAAAAAGTCCGCCGTCGTCGGGAGTCATGGCTGGAGAAAATGCTCGAGGAAACGGAACGCCTGCGCGTTGGACTCCGCCGTCGGAGAGTGCGCGGGCCGGTGGGTCATCGCGACCCGGTCCTCGTGGCCGAGGAGCCGGTTGACCGCGACCGCGTGATTAAGCGCCTCCCAGCGGGAGGGGGGATCCTCGGAACCGCCGGAGACGAGGAACGGCCGCGGGGCCATCAGCGCGTGCAACTCGTGCAGGTCCCGGCCCGCCGCGCGCAGCTCGCGGTAGGCGCCGGTGCCGGGGTTGGCCGCGGTCACCAGTCCGCGCGCCCGGGTGCGGCCCTCCTCGCGC
>VHCY01000185.1 GCA_016871595.1 Verrucomicrobiota bacterium | reverse complement strand
GACGTTGACCGAAGTGGAAGTGTACGCGCTGGGCCGGGCCGCGGTCCGACAACTCGCGGCGGCGCATCCCGACTTCGACCGTTACCTGCGGGCCGCGGCGGCAGCGTACGCGCCGGCCAGCGCGCGCCCGAGCTGAGCCGTTTCCGCCGCTTCAGGCGACCGGGCGGATCCGGGCGGCCACCGCCAGGCTCGCCAACGTGGCGCCCGCGGCGAGGATTCCCACGGTCCCGAACGACCGCAGCGGCTCGCCGGACCCGCCCTGAAGGACCAGTCCGGCCAGCAGGGTGCCGGCCCCGCTCGCAAGGTGTTGCACCGCGGCGTTCGCCGCCAGGAAACCGGCGCGGCGCGCCGGCTCGACGCTCGCCGTGATGAGCGAGAGCGCGCTCACCATCCGAGCCGCGTTGGCCGCCATCAGGGCGGCGGCGACCGGCGTGGCGACCGCGAAGCCGACGGCGGGCAAGTGCGTGACCGCGACCAGAAGCAGGGCCGCGCCCCCGGCCGCGAACGGAAACACCCGGCCCGCGCCGAAGCGGTCGACGCACCGGCCGGTGAGCGGCGCGACCCCGAGGGTGAGGAGCCCCCCCACGATGAAGACGGCCGGCAGCTGCGCCACCCCGACGCCGGCATTCGCGACCAGGGCGGTGCCGAGGAACGGGATCACCGCAAAGGCGCCGGCCATCAGCAGGGCCGTCAGCCCAAGGGCGCGCCGATGCACGGGAACGGTGAGCGTGCCGCACAGCCGCGCGAACCAGGATTGCGCCGGACCGGGCGCCGGGCGGTTGGGGGCCGGGAGAATCCGGGCGGCGAGAAGGATGAGGGGCAGGCCGAGCGCCGCGAGGAGGAGGAAGGGCGCGCGCCAGCCGGAGTGGTTGGCGAGGGCAAGGCTGAGTGGCACCCCGGCGACGGAGGCGACGGCGAAGGCCAGCATCAGCCGGCCAGTCGCGCGGCCGCGCCACGCGGGCGGGAACACATCCGCCACCATCGCGAGGGTGAGCCCCCCGTGGATTCCGGCGCAGGCTCCCGCGAGGCAGCGCGCGCCCAGGAGGAAAGCGTAGTCGCGGGCGAAAGCGGAAGCCACCGCGCCGGCGACGAGGCCAAGCGAGACCGCGAGGTAAGTGGGTTTCCGGGGCCAGCGGTCGAGCCAGGGGCTGACGAGGAGGCCCGCGAGGCCCGCCGCGAGCGTGTAGCCGGCGACGAGCCAGCCGAAGTCCCGGGCGTCGAGGTGGAGGGAGGCAAGCAGGTGGGGCCCGAGCGGCATCACGACCATAAAGTCGACGGCCGCGATGAACTGCAGGGCGGTGAGCGCGAAGAGGACCTTCCCCGCCCCGCGCGGCGGCTCGGCAGCGAGGGGCTTCGGAGAGGCGTCGGCTGGCGTCAGGGAGGCCACAAGAGAGGGACCGGCAGCAAAGCCAGGGTGCCGACCGCGGGCAAGGCCGGGGCGCGGGCGATCGGCCGGGCTCCGGCTGCATCAAACCACCACCCTCTGTCCCTCCCCCTCTAACTCTCTCCCTCACTCCGCCCCGCCGTCCCTCCGTCATCCGCCCGCCGCCCGCCGCCGGCTCGTCCCCGGCGATCCGTCTCGCGCGCCGCGCGCGCGCGGCGCACCGTGTGCGATGCACCCGACCCTCCGCCGCCTCATCGCGCTCCACGGCCTGACGCCCCTGCCGGTCGAGGGCACCCTCTTCGCCCAGACCTACCGCTCGACGCACGAGCTCGCGCCCGGCGTGCCCGCGGGGACGGCGATGATCGGCCTGTACTGTGAGGACCCGCCCAGCCGCTCGCTCTTCCACCGCCTAACCCGCGACGAGCTCTGGCACTTTTACGCCGGCGACCCGCTGCGGCTCATCTTGCTCCGCCCCGACGGCTCCTCCGAGGACGTGATTTTGGGCCCCGATCCGCTCCGCGGCCACCGCAGCCAGTACCTGATCCCGGCGGGCGTCTGGCAGGCGGGGCACCTTGTGCCGGGGGGCCTGTACGCCCTGTACGGCTGCACCCTCGCCCCGGGCTTCACGCCCGACTGCTTCGAGGGCGGCACCCGGGCCGCGCTGACCGCGGCCTACCCGGCACGGCGGGAGGACATCGAACGCCTCGCGTGCCCGGACGACGGCGTCCGGATGCCGGACTGAACCCGTCCGGCGGGAGCGCCGCCGGCGGAAGGCGCGGGCCGGTTCACGGGAACCCACCCGCGCGCCGGGACTCCGCTCAGAAGCGGAGCGCCACCTTCGTGTAGTAGAAGGCGCCGTTGAACCCGAACGGCGAGATGCCGTTGTACGGGAAGATGCCCGCGTTGTCGCTGCCCTGGAACGCCGCGTTCGTGCGGATGTTCGTCTCCGGGTAGACGTCGAGCAGGTTGTTCGCCCCGACGGACACCGTGAGTCGGCGGCCCATCCGGTAGGTCACCTCGAGGTCCGTCACCCACTTCGCGCCGAAGGTCTGCAGCACCTGGCGCTGCGTGGTCGGCACGGGGGCGCCGGTGGCGCTGATGCTGGGCACCGCGGGCTCGAACGCGACCTGGTAGCCGCCGGCGAGCGCGTCGATGCGCGCCTGGGCCCAGCCGCTGTTGTCGGTGGCGGAGGCGGTCACCTCGCCGTAGCGGACGAGGCGCAGGTGGGTCGACCACGCGGAGGAGGGCTCCCAGCGGAGCGCCAGGTTCAGGTTCTGCCGGGGCTGGCCCTTCTCCATCCGCGTGCGCTCGGTGACGTCGAACAGCGGGATGAGCGTGAGCGCCCGGAGGGCGGCCGGGGTGGCGGAGGCGCGCGTGACCTTGGTGCGGTTGTGGTTCGCCCCGAGGTTGAACGTCATCTTCCCGAGGCCGGTCGGGCGGATGGTGTAGTGCAGGTCGAGGTCGACGCCCTGCGTGCGGGTGTCGACGGCGTTGGTGAAGAACCGGCCGCCGATCGCCTGGGGCTGCCCGTTGCGGGCGAGGAACTCCCGGATCAGCGTGACCCCGGCCGGGTCGATGAAGGTCGAGGAGAGGACGATGCGGTCGTCGATCGAGACCTCGTAGAAGTCGAGGGCGAACGAGAGCCCGCGCGCGGCGTAGGTCGCGCCGAGCGAGTAGTTGACGGAGGACTCGGCCTCGAGCGCCTTGGCGCCCATCACGCGGGCGACGGGGTCGGCGACGGGGAAAGTCTTATTGTCGAAGGGCAGGCCGCCGATGAAGTTGGTGGCGGTGGAGGAGAACCACTGCTGGGCGAGGTGGGGGGCGCGGAAGCCGGTGCTGGCCGAGCCGCGGAGGGCGGCGGCGCTGGAGAGCGCGAGCCGGCCGGCGGCCTTGAAGGTGGTCTTGGCGCCGAAGTCGGTGAAGTCCTCGTGGCGCGCCGCGAGGGTGCCGGTGAAGGTCTCGGTCAGCTTGCCCTCGAGCTCGGCGTAGGCGGCCCAGTTGCTCCGCTTCTGCTTGGTGGCGTCGGTCGGGCGGAAGCCGGGGAAGACTTGGGCGCCGGGCGCGGCGAGGGCGCCGGCGTTCGGGCCATCGAGCACGCGCACGCCGCCGTCGCGGTAGGAGTCCGGCTCGCCGGCCTCGATCTCGTAGCGGTCGCGGCGGAATTCCGCGCCGACGGCGACCTGGAGCGGGGAGCGCAGGCCGGCGTCGACCTTGCCGGAGAAGTCGAGGTTGTTCACCAGCTGCCCGAAGTTGAGCTTGCCGGCGCGGAAGCGGGTCGGGCTGTTGGCGCCGAGGGTGGCGTTGGCGGTGTCGGTGATGGTGAACGCGAAGCCGTTCGCGCCCCAGACCGAGCTCGCGTCCCAGTTCCAAGTGCCGGCGCGGCCGCGGACGCCGCCGCCGACCGAGTTGTCGGTGATGTCGGAATTGATCTTCGGGAGGAAGCCGTTCGGGTAGATCGCGCGCACCGTCCGGTCGTCACCGGGCCGGCGGAAGAAGCCGGCGGACTTGCCGTCCCGGCGCGTGGAGCCGCCGAAGAGGTAGCCCGTGGTGCCGGTGTCGAGGGGCAGCTCGGCGTTGAGGAAGACGCCCTGGTCGCGGGTGTCCGAGTCGCCCTGCCAGTGGTTCACGCGCGGGATGGAGGCCTCGCGGGGGTCGAGGGTGAAGGTCGTGGCCGGCGTGGCCGCGGCCCCCGTGCCCGTGCCGGTCGTGGGCGTGAGGCCCGAGTTGAAGTTGGCGTTCAGCGTGTTGAGCGCGCCGGTGGCCGTGACCCGGCCGAAGTACTGCTGCCGGGTGTCGGGGCGCGAGCGGTTCGTGCCGCCGCGTTCCCGGGAGAAGAGCGACACGTTCAGGAAGCCCTGGCCGCCGAGGGGCGTGCCGTGGGCGACGGAGGCCTCGCGGACGATGCCGTCCCCCTCCTTGGTGAAGCCGTAGGTCGCGTTGAGCACCGTGCCCGGGGTGCGGTCGAGCACCACGTTCAGCACGCCCGCGATGGCGTCGGAACCGTACTGGGCGGCGGCGCCGTCGCGGAGGACCTCGATGCGCCCGATGGCGGAGCCGGGGATCGCGTTGAGGTCGATGGAGACCGAACCGCGGCCGACGAAACCGTTGACGTTCACCAGCGCGCTGGTGTGGCGGCGCTTGCCGTTGACCAGGAGGAGCGTCTGGTCGGGCGCGAGGCCGCGCAGCGTGGCGGGGCGGATGTGGTCGGTGCCGTCCCCGATGGTCGCCCGCGGGAAGTTGAACGAGGGCACCAGCGCCTGGAGCATCTGGGCCGGCTCGGTGTAGCCGCCCACGTTGAGGTCGAGGTTGCTCAGGACGTCGATCGGCACGAGCGACTCGGTCGCGGTGCGCGGGGCGAAGCGGGTGCCGGTGGCGACGACGGCCTCCATCCGCACCACCTCGGCGCCCTCCCGCGCGGGGGCGGCGGGCGTGGCGGCGGGTTGCGCGGCGAAGGCGGGGACAAGGAGGGGCAGCAGCGAGGCCGCGGCGAGCACGGCGAGGGGGCGCGCCGGGCCCCCCGGGCTGGTTGGGTAGGTGGTCATCGCCGTACCCTACCGGAAAACCCGCTTTGGCAAGCGCTAAGCCGGAACGATTCAATTGATCGGGTCGCCCCGCGGTGACCTGCCGGCACCTTTCAGTGGCTCTCTCCCGTCGCCATACCCTCCGGGTATTCCTCGGTCGCTCGCCCCTGAAATGCGCTCGCCATCTCACCCCGCTGCTCCGCCTCCAATTGCATCGTGCCGGCTCAGGCAACTTGGCGGCAGGCCTCGGCCGGGCGCCACGACCCGGGCGCCGCACATTTCCTTTGCCATCGCGCCCCCCCACGGCCCGGCTGACGCGATCCCTCACGACCCGATGCACCTCCGCCTCCTCCCGCCCCGCGCGACCCTTGCGGCCCTCG
>VHCY01000184.1 GCA_016871595.1 Verrucomicrobiota bacterium | reverse complement strand
CTGGGTCGCCAAGACCTCCAGCGCGCTCTGGCTCCATCGGGACCGGTCGGCGAGGCACTGCACGGAGCCGAGGCTCGCAACGGCAACCTTACGGGCACCGGATACCAGCAGACCGGACTCGAGCCGAAAGTCCCCCTCCTCGGAGCGGAGCACCAGATGGTGGATCACGCGGGCGCAGCGGGCGTGCAGCGGATGACGTGGAGCAGCGAGGCATTTTGGAAGGGATAGACCTTCTTAATACGAGCACCAAAGAGCCGCGCTCCCTCACGGTTAACACTGCCCCCGGCATCAAGCTCCATCTGTTCGAGAAGGTACTCGCACGGTTTCGCTTCGACGGTCCCGTTAGACTTGATCGAAGTCACCCGTACCCAAAGTTTCACGTAACTTTCCCCGTCTGACTCCGCGATTTCGCCGTCACGAAGCAGGGGCACCCTCAGGAGATCGCCCTTCTTCAGTCGCGCCAGAGGCTTTAGGCCGGGCGGCAGCGGATCGTCAGGGCTCGTCGCGATGCCTTTCTTCTCCCAAGTCCGTCGTAACAACGCGAAGCGGGGGTGGGAAATGATCCGGGACTTGATCTGCTTGAGCCCGCTGGCCCGGGTAGTTTCGAAAAGTTCAACCGCCAAATTTTTTTCGATCGGGTTCTTAACGCCAGCTGGGTCGTGAAGCGCAACTGCATCGGGCGCGAAGAAGCTGGGTTTGCTGGCATCCACGCTCACCGCCCGCACGGTTCCACCTCCGGGATTATCCAGCGGCAACGGTTCCCGCTTCTCTTTATTGCGCCGGGTGTTCTCCTCGATCCACGCTCGCCACTTTCTCTCAGGAAACGCGGCGGCAAACGCCGGCGACCGGGCGGAGCACTCGGCGAACCACTTCTCCGCGTCCTTCACCGGCCAACCCCCGGAGGTGATCACCTCCCGAACCCTCAGCCGGGGGGCCCGCTCCGAGGTCCCGTCGGGCAAGGTGCGCGGGCTGGCCTCAACACCGTAGACCGTGGTGTCGAAACGAGCCTTCTTGGGCGCGCTGGACCGGGGATACTGGACGAGGCAGGAGTCCTTGTGCGCGGCATCGAAGGCCCGCCAGTCGGGCCCCAGTGCGCGCAGGGGACGGTACGCCGGAGCCAGTCCGCCGCCCTGCTGCTTCAGGAGGACCGTCTCGAAGATGCCGCCCAGGGCGACCGTGTTCAGTCCGGACCCGGGAGGGATGTGCGCGAGCACCATTGCGTCGTAGAGGTGGTTGCGCAGATCACTCCGGTCCTTCCGGTAATCCTCCAGCCACGCCTTGCGGCACTGCGCGGTGAAGTAGCCACTGACCGTGCCCACGCGCCGTGCTACCTCATTCTCATCCCGGAGACCCAGCCAGACGCGCATCGCGTCCCGCAGTTGGCGGGCGAGCTGCGCGACGCGGGTGTCAAAGCCCCAGTCGGGAAGTTCCCCAAGCGGGGGACGTTGCCAGGGGGTGACGAAGAGGGCGCGTTTCCGTTCGGACCAGCGCATCCCGGCCAGATGCGTCGGCGAGAAGCCGCGGCATTGGGCGGGAGGCTGGTTGAGCATCGCGGCGTTCACCTCGCGGGTCGTGAGGAAGAGATTGTCGCGGAGGTACGGCCCGCCCCAAGTCGCCGGATAGATGTGCGCCACCTCGAGGTCGTTGGACAGTGGCCCGCCGGAAAGCTCGGCGCCGGTCATCGGGCACCGGGCGGGCAGGCGATCCGTGCCCCCCTGCTGCTCCCAGAGCTCGAGTCGCAGAAGCTGGGCCTCGGACGCCTTGGCGAGTCCGTACCGCTCCACGCGATCATCACGCCGCTGCCGCCGCTCCTTCTGGTCCTGCTCGATCCTCATCCGTCCCTCAGCGGTACGCGGCATGTCTCCGGCCACCTCGATCACCACGTAGTCCGGGCGCGGTCCGTGTCCGGCCGCCGCGAGGCGGCTGGCGACCGAGGGGCGGGCCAGCATGCGGTTGATCCAGCCGTGAACCTGCCCGGCTGGCACGCTCTTGCCGTCCAGCAGGTAGGCGCGGGGTCCAAGCAGGAACTCGACGTGCGGATGGAACCATTCGGACAGCTGCGCCTCGCGCCGCTTCTCGTAAAAACTCTTGGAAGCAGGATCCGGCCTCTCCCGAAGGGATCGTACGATCTCCGCAGGCTCGAAGGTTTTCCCACCCCGCGTGGCGAGGTCGAACCAGAGGCGGGCGGCGGAGGCGGACAGCGCGGCCCGCTCCGATTTACCTGCACCCCGCGGATAAATGAGATCGCGCAGTTGGGAAAAGTAATCCCCGTTCAGCGACTTTGCGTCAGGCGCGAGTTTCTCGTCGGCACCGCACACCCTGCGCTCAAACTCGCCGCGGAAGTCGCGTGACGCGGGCAGCGGTTCGGCCGTGTCTGCGGGCAGGCGCAGCAGCCACGCCACCACCGCGGCGGAAGGGGTACGCAGCGTGGACATCGCCGAGGAACGGGCGCGGGGCATAACTGCCACGCGGCGGGTCGCGAGGAACTCCAGCAGCTTGAACCGGCGGGCATCGGGATCGGAGGCGGGGGCCCTTGGCCCGCCGTTGAAAGGACATTCGCCAGCTTTCGACTCCCAGTGCCGCTCCTGCGCCGCCGCATCCTTCCGGTGGTAGTTAAGGATTTCGAGGTAGGATTGGAGCGGGGTATCCGTGCCGGTCGCACCGAAGTGGGCGGCGTGATTGCGGATCAGATTCGCCGCGTGCTCCTCGAGCACCTCGCGGGGAAAGTTGCGGTCGCGACCCCGGTGAGTCAGCGGGGAGGCCGCGTGGGCACGAAGGTGCGTCATCATCCCATCGCGATCCGAGCGTTCGATGGCCGCGGTGAGGAGGCTTTCCATCCGGGCCGCGTCCTCCTCCGAAAGGTCCGGTGGCAAGAGGGCCCGCACGGTCTGCGCGGAAGCTGCGGTGATGTGTTCCCGCCCAAGCCATTCGAGGCACTCACGGGAGAGCGGTTCCTTTTCGCCCCAGGGATAGGTTCCCTCGGATTCACCGGAGCGGTGCCAGTCGTAACCCCGCAGCCCGAGGATGTGGCGAAGGCAGACGACGAGTTCCCCGGGGGAGAGCGAGCCGGGCTCCGCTTCACCGCGGTGGCGGAGGAGGAAGGCGCGTTCCATCGCTGGCTGCCAATCGGCTCTGGGGGCCCACGGCAGCCCGAAGCGGGCGCACCATTGGCGGAGCCGGAAAACGCGCTGGCGGAGGCTCCGCCGGTTGCGCCGGAGGTGACGCAGTTGCCGCCGCTGGACGAGGGAGTCGCGTGAGGAATAGACGACGGTTTCACCGACGAGCGGCTGGTCGCCGAGCCGCAGGTAGATGCCGATGTAGGACAATCCGATGTCGATTCCGAGGACGAGACTGCGGCGGTAGAACTCGTGGGAGGACCAGTCGGAGGGGGTGGCGAAGTTCGGGATTGCCATAGGGTGAAGGATCGGCGTCCTCTGAGGACGCTACATCAAAACCTGCGGTCGCCCGCAAGGGCACTGGTGGTGGAGGCCAAAAACCCGAAAGGGCACCCGCAACTCCACATTCTCTTTCGCAGACGTTGGCAAGCAGGTTAGGCCGGGGACAGGGAGGGTTGGAGCGGCGAAGAAGCCCCTGCCATCGCGGCCTGACTGGCAGCTCTGGTAGGCCGGAGGCGACGAACCCCTGCGCTTCACATCCGAAAACGGGCCTCCGACTCTGATGCTCGAGTCCGACCCGCAGGCCGAGTCACTAGCGCGTCGGCCTAACCAGCCGAGTAAGCCCGCGGCCTGAAGCGGACTCAACGCCAGCAATCCGTTGGGGAAATGCCGACGTTTAGCCCAACAAATCATCCCGAGCCCCGACGGACATCACAAGTGGAGCGGTTCCGGCGTCCCTCTCAGGGACCTCAACTGTTCCCGCTCAATCGTCTTTTGATTTCCCTCCTGTCCGCTCCGTGATGGCAGCGCCGATGGCAATTGGGGCAAAGCGCCACCGCGTTTGAGACCACGTCATCGCCACCATCCGCGAGAGGGATGACGTGGTGCACCTCGAGGAAAGGAAAGCCTGCATCATCCACGAAAGGAGCGTCGCCACCGCATAAGCCGCATTTGCCCTTGGCGTTTTGCAGCACCCACGCCTTTACCCAGGGATCTCGCTGGAAGTGTTCCGCGCTCCGCGTGACCTTTGCGGGAAGCTTTTGCCCAACTGGCCTGACTTCCATCGGAGCAGCACGTAACCGCCGCACAGACTGTTCAAACTTTGCCGGGTCTTGTTGGTCTTGATCGGGTACATCACCTTCCAGAGTGGCCAAGACCTCATTCGCGGTTTCCTCGCCGACCAAATTACCACTGTTCTGCGGCGTCCAGACCACATCGGGATAACGGCGCTCAAGCTCCTTGAGCGTCATGATGGGGTGTGCCGACAGCGACGTGAATTCCACGTCCGTTCGCAGCGCCTCTTTGCCGTCAGCCCGCTGCGCGGCGTCCCAGTGCGGCAACGAGTACGGAGCAGAAGTGACCACGCCACTACCAATGATGCCCCTGGGCTCAACACCGACCCGCACAAGCAGGAAACGGTCTCCCGCCCTGATTCTCCTGGTGCGGCCGCAGCTCCAATGCATCCGCTTTCGCTTCCCTGCTAATACCGATGCGACTATATCCTTGAAGTCCTCCCACTCCCATTTGCCGGGGTTCCACGTATACAGGTAGGTCGACCGCAATTGTTGGGCGTCCGGCTTTGGTACGACATCAAATCCACAGCGGCGCAGTGCCCTGAAGCAGGGCGATCCCTCGCCGCCTGAGAAATCGCGTGGCTCAAGGACGCGCCCCCCACTTCGTTTCGCGGCGATTCCCAAAATCGCCTTTGGCGGGAATCGTTTTCCTTCGTGCAACAAGTCGTACTTCTCAGATTCGTGGAAATTGTGCCGCACGGTCCCCGATGAGAAACCTGCAATGGCATCGAGCACGTCTTGGCGGGTTATGTCCGCGGGGATCTTCTTTGCCATACCCAAAGGCTAGCGCCTGAAGCAATCCATCGCCAGCAACTTTTCCCCCTCAAACCCGTGAACCCGTCTCCCGAAGATTGTGGCGGGTTTTGAGGGGCTGGAGTCAGGAGCTGATGGCCGAGCTCGCGGGCATTCCGTACAGATACCTTCAGGACATCGAGGCCCAGCAGCGGCCCGGCATCCGCCTGGCAACGATCGAAAAGCTCGCCAAGGCGCTCGAGGTGGAGCCGTGGGAGTTGCTCAAGCCTGCCCAGTTTCCACCTCCCTCGAACAAGCGCGGCAAATCAGCCGTGGGGTGATCGTCCGCTTGGGGCCGCCGCTCGTCCGATCAAGCCTAC
>VHCY01000183.1 GCA_016871595.1 Verrucomicrobiota bacterium | reverse complement strand
CGCGGGATCGCGCTGGCAACCCGCGGACCAAAGCGCGGCCCCGAGGAGGAGGCTCAGCGCCGGCAGGAGCCGCGGGGGGGTCGGGGCCATTCCTGATCGACACCGCCGGCCCCCGGGTCCGTCAAGGTCGCTTTGGCGGCGCACCGTCACGACGCGGGCTTGCCCGGCGCGGCGCGGGCGCGATCCTCCGGGAATGCGCGCCGCCCCCCGGCCGGCTCGATTAACTTCCGCTCGCCCCCGAAGCCGGCGGGATCAACGCGCCGGCGCGGCCCAGCGGCGTTCCTGTGTCACGTCGACGCGGACCAGTGAGTCGTTGGCGGCCCCGGGCACTCCGCGGAGCGAGCCGGCGGCGACCGCGGCATCGAGGGCGGCCCGGAGGCGGCGGGCGACCGCGGGGTGGCTCGCCGCCACATCCGTCGTCTCGCCGAGGTCGGACTCCAGGTTGTAGAGTTCCTGGATCCGCGGCTGGCCGCGGGACTTCGCGAGTGTGTCGCGGTTGCGGAGGACCAGTTTCCACGGGCCCTCGCGGTAGGCGAACTCCCCCGGGTTCGAGTGGTTGATGAGGGCCGGGCGCGGTGCCGTGGCGGGCGACCGGCCGAGCAGGGCTCCCGCGAAGCTGAAGCTGTCCTCCGCCGCCGCGGCGGGCAGTGGCGCGCCGGTGAGTTCGGCGCAGGTCGCGAAGAGATCCGTGAGGCAGACCGGCTGGGCGCTGGCCACGCCAGCCGCGACGCGCCCGGGCCAGCGGGCGACCAGCGGCACTCGGTGCCCGCCTTCCCAGACGTCACCCTTGCGCCCGCGGAAGGGGCCGCTTGGCTGGTGGCCGGCGGCGACGAGTTCCTTCCAGCCGGTGTAGCCGGAGTGGCCATTGTCGGCGGAGAAGAGCACCAGCGTGTCGGCCCCCACGCCCGCCTCATCGATCGCGCGCACGACCTCGCCCACCGACCAATCCGTCTCCATAATGAAGTCGGCGACGGGCGCGATGCCGCTGCGCCCTCGCCACGCCGCGGAGGGCGAGACCGGCTCGTGTGGGGAAGTGAGCGGGAGGTAGAGGAAGAAGGGCCGCCCCCCCCGCGCGCGCGCGTGCACGTGCGCCACGGCGCGCCGGGTGAGCTCGGGCAGGATCCCGTCGAACCGCCAGCCCGGAGCGGCGGGGCTTTCGGCGAACGCGCGCGGCAACACCACGCCCTGTGCGGCGTCGATGGGGTAACGCCCGGCGGGGGGGAGCACGACGCGGTCGTCCTCGATGAAGGTGAACGGCGGGAAGTTCGGCACGTCGGGACCGAAGTAATGGTCGAAGCCGCGGGTCACCGGACCCGCGGCGATCGGCCGGCTGAAGTCCCAACTGAGATTCCGCTGGCCGTTCTGCTCGTCGGTCATCCGGCCCGGCTGCGGTCCGGGCCACTCCCAACCCAGATGCCACTTGCCGATGCACGCGGTGTGGTACCCGCGGGCGCGAAGGAAGGACGCGACGGTCGGACGGTCCGCGGCAATGAGCGGCGGCTCGTAGACCGCCAGCACCCACTCCTGCAGCCGCGTGCGCCAGGCATAGCGGCCCGTGAGCAGGGCGTAGCGGGTCGGCGTGCAGACCGCGGAGGCGCTGTGGGCGTCGGTGAAGCTCATCCCCTCGCGCACGAGGCGGTCGAGGGCGGGCGTGGCGATCTTGTTCTCGGGATAGTGGGCGCGGATGTTCCCCACCCCGAAGTCGTCCGCGAGGATGACCACGATGTTCGGCGGGCGGAGGGGAGCCGGCGCCGTGGAGGCAGAGGGCGAGGCGGCGGGCAGCAGCCCGGCGAGGGCGACGGCAAGCAGGGGCAAGCGCATCCCGCAGCGTCACGATGCCCGCGGCGGCGAGTCAACTCCCCGGCGGAAACGCCTCGCCTCGCCGGGTCGTTTCCCGCTTCCTCGATGCACCCCGCCGAAAGTCGGCGCCACCCCACCCGATGAAAAGGATCCTGCTGTTCGCCGCCCTGCTGGCGGCCGGCCCGCTGCGCGCCGCCGTCCCGACGAACACCGGCGCGATCGAGGGCCGCGTCTTCAACCGCGCCACCGGCGCCAACCTCGAGCTCGCGCGCGTGACCGTCGAGGGCACCGCGCTCGAGGCGTTCACCGACGCCGCCGGCCAGTTCCGCCTCGGCGGCGTGCCCGCGGGCGAGCGCCGCGTGCGCATCTTCTACACCGGGCTCGGCGCCTCGACCCACCCGGTGACAATCCCGCCGGACGCCACGCTCGCGCGCGAGTTCGCCCTGGGGGGCGGGACCGGCGCGCCCGGGGCCCCGGTACGGCTGGCCGAGTTCGTCGTCGGGGATTCCCGGGAGATAAGCGGCACCGCGATCGCGATCAACGAGCAGCGGTTCGCGCCCAACGTGCGGAACGTCGTGTCGGTGGACGAGTTCGGCGACTCGCCCGACGGCAACGTGGCCGAGTTCCTGAAGTTCCTGCCCGGGGTCACGATGAACAGCGCCCGCGAGATCTCCCTCGACGGCGTGCCCTCGGCCTACGTGCCCGTCACCATCGGGGGGTTCAGCGTGGCCAGCCCGATCGGCAGCGGCGGCGACGGCGGCACGGGGCGGAGCAACTCGATGGATGTCTTCACCACCAGCAACCTTTCCCGCATCGAGGTGTCGTTCTCGCCCACGCCCGAGTCCGAGGGCGCGGCGCTCGCCGGCTCGGTGAACCTGGTGCCGCGGAGCGCGTTCGAACGCACCCGGCCCGCCTTCCAGGCCAGCGCGTTCGTCTCCCTGCTCAACAACGGGCGGGACCTGCACCGCGACTCGCCGTACCGCAAGGTGCACCCGGGGCTGGATTTCTCCTGGGTCGTGCCCGTGAACAAGCGCTTCGGCTTCACCCTGTCCGGCGGCGGCTCGGTGCGGATGACGGACACGCCCGTGATCCAGAACGTCTGGCGCGGCGGCGGCACGGCGACCAACGGGAACGCCTACCCGCACACGCCCGTGGGCCAGCCCTATCTTTCCGCGCATGTGGCGCAGGCCACCGGCCGCAAGGCGGCGCGCGACTCCCTCGCGGCCACGGTCGACCTGCGCCTCTCGCCGCGGGACCGCCTCGCGCTCGGACTGCAGTACTCGTCGTTCGACGTCGTGCTCGACCACGTGACCCTGACCTGGGACGTCGGCCGCGTGCTGCCGGGCCAGTTCTCGACCTCGGCGGTGCGGGGCGCCGCCGGGCAGGGCTTTGTGCAGCTCGGCACCACCAGCAGCCTACGGGAAAACTGGAGCTACCTGCCCTCGCTCACCTGGCGCCACGACGGCCCCGCGTGGAAGGCCGAGGCGGGCGCGGCCTACGCGCGCGCGCTCAACCGCACCCGCAACCTCCAGGACGGCCTGTTCGGCACGACCACGGCGCGCCGCGGGAACGTCACCGTCGCGTTCGAGGAGGTGGCTTACCTGCGGCCCGGGCGCGTGACGGTGACGGACGGCACGACGGGCCAACCCATCGACCCGTTCGCGGTCGGCACGTACGTGGTCACCGCCGCCAACGGCTCGATGCGGGCGACCGACGATATCCGCCGCAGCGTGTACGCGAACGCCCGCCGCGACCTTGCCTGGCCGGTGCCCTTCACGCTGAAGGCGGGGGTCGACGTGCGGCAGGTCGTGCGGGATGGCCGCGGGTTCGGCGCCGCATACACTTACCTCGGCCCGGACGGGGTCGCGAGCACCACGACCGCCGGGAGCGACGACCTCGCCCTCCCGTTCGCCAACCCGACGCATGGGCGCCGCATCCAGGTCAACGGCTTCCCGCGCCTCCACGGGATTTCCGCCGGCGCGCTGGCCGCGCGGCTCGCCGCCAGCCCCGCGCACTTCGGCGCACCCAGCGCCAACACGCTCTACCGTTCCGAGGTGAGCCTCTCCCAGGTGGCGGAGGAGCTGATCTCCGCGGCCTACGGGCGCGCCGACCTCGCGCTCTTCGGGAACCGCCTGCGGCTGGTGGGCGGCGTGCGCGCCGAACAGACCAACATCGATGCCGCCGGCCCGCTCACCGACCCCACGCGCAACTTCCGCCGGGACGCCGAGGGCCGGGTGATCGACGGCAATCCCGCGCAGCCGGGCGTCCAGCCGCTGCCGCTCGTCCCGGCCTCGGACGCACTCGGGGTCTCGCGGCTCACCTACCTCGACCGCGGCGGCCGCGCGGAGAAGGAGTACCTGCGCCTGTTCCCCAGCCTGAACGCGAGCTTCAACGTGACCGAGAACCTCATCGCGCGCGCGGCGGCCTACACCTCCATCGGCCGCCCGGATTTCAACCAGTATTCCGGGGGCATCACGCTGCCCGACACCGAGCAGTTGCCGTCGAACGCCAACCGCATCTCGGTGAACAACGCCGCCATCCGGCCGTGGCGCGCCCGGACGGTGAACGTGCGCCTGGAATACTACTTCGCCGGTCTGGGCCAGTTCTCCCTGGGGGGCTTCCGCCGCGAGTTCCGCGATTTCTTCGCGGCCGACGCTTTCCGCCCGGACGCCGCCTTCCTCGCCACCTACGGCCTCGATCCCGAGGTCTACGGCGGCTACGATGTCGCCACCCAGCGCAACCTCACCTCCCGCGTGCGGATGCAGGGCCTGACCGCCAACTACAAGCAGGCCCTGACGTTCCTCCCGCCCTGGGCACGGGGCGTGCAGGTGTTCGGCAACCTCAGCGCGCAACGCGCGCTCGGCGACGCCACGGCGAATTTCGCGGGCTTCATCCCGCGGAGCGCAAGCTGGGGCGCGAGCCTAACGCGGGAGCGCGTCACCGTGCACCTCAACTGGAACCACCGGAGCCGCGCCCGCCGGGGCGCCGTCGCTGCCGGCGCGAGCATCGAGCCCGAAACCTACCAGTGGGGAAACACGCGGAGGGTGACGGACCTGATCGTCGAGTACCGGGCGTCGCGGCGGATCGCCGTCTTCGCGAACCTCCGCAATCTCACCCACGCGTACGACGAGTTGGAGATCGCCGGCCCGAGCACGCCGGTCGTCGCGCGCCTACGCCAGGTCGTGGCGGATTTCGGCTCGCTGTGGACCATCGGGGTGAAGGGGAACTTCTGATCCGGTGCCCGTTACCGTCGCAGGCTGGCCGGCAGGGCGCGGGGGAGTCCTCTCGACAGCCCGGGCCGCCGGGCCGAGGTTCGTCGAACCCCTGCCCCCGTCCTCCCCGCCCGCGCCCCGCACGGGCTGGCAACCCCCGCTTCCCCCGCCCCGCGATGCCCTCCCTCCACCGCCACCTGCTCCCCGCGCTCGTCGCCCTGCTCACCCTCGCCGCCACGCCGGCCCCGGCCGCGGAGACCGAGGCCGTCATCGTCGGCCCGGTCAGCAACCGCGCCACCGG
>VHCY01000182.1 GCA_016871595.1 Verrucomicrobiota bacterium | reverse complement strand
CGAACCTCGCCGCCATCTCCCGCCTTGCCGGTTCCCGGGGCACCCTCCACGTTCCCGCCCAGTTCAATGGTCTTCCCCCCTCCTCCCCCCGTGCTCGGCCGGCGCCACCTCGCGGCCGCGGACCTCGGGCAGAACCCGGCCGAGGCGCTGCTCACGCTCTACGCCTGGATGCACCTCGCCCGCGCCGCCGACAACCGGATCCTCGACCTCTTCCGGCAGGGGCTCATCCGGGGCACGGTCACGGGCGGCCAGGGCAACGAGTCCCTCATCGTCCCGCTGGCGCTGCTGGCAGACAAGGCCACGGACGTCATCTCCTTCACCCACCGCGACCTGGGTGGGCATCTAGTCTGGAGCGGGCACCTCTGCGACCACCTTAACCAGTACTTCGCCAACGCCGGCAGCCCGACCCAGGCCCGCGAGGGCAACATTCACCACGGCGACCCCGCGCGGCGGTCGCTGCCGATGATCAGCCACCTCGGCGCGATGCTCTCCAACGTGGCCGGCGCCACCGATTCCCAGCGGCGCCTCGGCCGCCCGGCCGTCGGCTTCGCCTCCTTCGGCGACGGCAGCTCCAGCACCGGGGACGTGCACGAGACGATGAACCTCGCGGCCCTGCTCGGGCTGCCGATCCTGTTCGTCATCCAGAACAACGGCTACGCCTACTCCACCCCGACCGACGAGCAGTTCGCCGCGGGCACCGAGCTCTGGCGCCGCGCCGCGGGCTACGGCATCGAGGCCGCGCGCGTCGACACCACCGGGGATGTCCTGGAGACCGCCCGCGTCCTCGCCGCGGCGGTGGACCGGGTGCGGACGACCAGCCGGCCCTACCTCCTGGAGGCCTCGGTGCTGCGCCTGCGCGGCCACGCCGCCTACGACACCTGCGATTACCTGCGCCCCGGGGAGGCGGAGGGCTTCGTCGCGCGCGATCCCCTGCCCCGCCTGCGTGCCCGCCTCGCCGCCGAGCTGCCCGCCGGCCGCATCGAGGCCGTCGACGCCGAACTGGGCGCCTTCCTCGAGGCGAGCGTCCGCGTTGCCCTCGCCACGCCCCGGCCCGATCCCGCGGGGATGGCGGACGACGTCTTCGCCCCGGTCCCCGCGCCGCTGCCGTGGCAACCCTCCGTGCCCGCGCCCGCCACCGCGGGCGGCGCCCCCGCCGACCCGGCCGGGCCGCAGTCGCTCAACCTCGCCCAGGCGCTCAACGCGGGCCTGCGGAAGATCCTCCGCGAGCGCCCGGAATCGCTCGTGCTCGGTCAGGATATCGGGACCTATGGCGGCGCGTTCAAGGTGACCGACGGCCTGCTGCGGGAGTTCGGCCGGCCCCGGGTGTTCAACACGCCCCTCGCGGAGAGCGCGTGCACCGGTTACGCGATCGGCCTCGCCCTCAACGGCCACCGCCCGATCGAGGAGTTTCAGTTCGCGGACTTCGCCACCGAGGCCGCCACCCAAATCACCCTCAACGCGGCGACGATGCGCTTCCGCTCCGGCGCCGCCTGCCCGCTGGTCCTGCGCCTGCCCTGCGGCGGGGGCCTCACCTTCGGCTCTTTCCACTCCCAGGAGCTGGAATCGTTCTTCCTTTCGATGCCGGGGCTGAAGGCGCTCTACCCCAGCACCCCGCAGGACGCGTTCAACGCGCTGCTCGCGGCCTACGAGGACGACAACCCGGTGCTGCTGCTGGAGCACAAGGCCCTCTACCGCCGCGGCCGCGCCCCCGTCGCGTGGGACCCCGCCTACCGCGACGTGTGGTCGCCGCGGCCGGTGCGCGCGGGCGACTTCGCCACGCTGGTCACCTACGGCGAGATGGTGCACGTGGCCGAGGAGGCCGCCGCCTACTTCGCCGCGGAGTACGACCTCGCCTTCGAGGTCTTCGACCTGCGCGCGCTGGCGCCGCTGCGGCTGGAGATGATCCGTGCCTCCCTCGCCCGCACCGGCCGCCTAGTCGTGCTGCACGAGGGACGCCGCACGCACGGGTTCGGCGCGGAACTGGTCGCGCGCCTGGTGGAGGAGGACTTCCGCGCCTTGAAGGCCCCGCCGTTGCGCCTTGCCGCGCTCGACCTGCCCGTCCCCTTCGCCCCGGAACTGGAGCAGGCCTTCCGCCCCGGCCGCGACTCCGTCATCGAGCGCCTCACCGCCTGGATCGGTTGAACCAATGCCGCGCCGTCCCCAACCCGACTGGTCCCGCGTCCGCCTCCTCGCGATGGACGTCGACGGCGTGCTGACCGACGGGACCGTCCTGATCCTCTCGGCCGGCGGCGAGGGGAAGTCGTTCTCCATCCTCGACGGCCACGGGCTCCGGCTGCTGGAGCGGGCCGGCGTCGCCACGGCCTGGATCAGTGGCCGGGCCTCGGAGGCCACGACGCGGCGCGCCCGCGAGCTCCGGATCCCGCATCTGTTCCAAGGCCGGCTGGACAAGCGCGAGGTGCTGGCCGACCTCGCGGGTCGGCTCGGGCTCACGCCGGCGGACTGCGCCTATATGGGCGACGACGAGATTGACGTGGAGGCCCTGCGGTGGGCGGGCATCGGCATCGCACCCGCCACGGCGGTGCCCGCCGCGCTCGCGGCGGCCGCCTATGTGCCCAAGCGGCCCGCCGGCCACGGCGCGGTGCGCGAGGTCTGCGACCTGATTTTGGCCGCCCGGCAGTCGCGGCCCCCGGCCCGTTCCCGGCGCGATTCCGCGCCCCGCGCCCGATGAACCTGCGCCACGCCTGGCTCCTGGCCCTCGCGGGCCTGCTCCCCGCCGCGGAGCGCCCGCCGCCGGCGGTTCCGCCACCGCCGGCGCCCGCGGCCACGGCCGCCGCCGTCCCGGCCGCCGCCGGACCCGCGCTGCCGGATTCCCCCGCGGTCAACTGGGTGCTGCCCATCTTCAGCGACCGGGAGGGCCACCGGCTGATGAAGCTGCAGGGCACCGAGGTCCGCCCGGTGGACGGGCGCATCGCCATCACCAACCTGATGATCACCACCTTCACCGGCGACGCGCGCGCGGCGGTGGACAGCATTCTGCTCAGCCCGCGCGCCGTCTTCTCGCCCAAGGACCACACCGCCCGGGGGGAGCAGACGGTGCGCTTCATCCAGGACGACGTGGAGGTGACGGGCACGCGGTGGGCCTACGAGCACGCGGCGAAAAAGGTTTCGCTGGAGGGCGACGTGCGCGTCACGTTCCGCGCCCGGATCACCGACATCCTGCGATGAAACTCCGCGGCCTCGCCTGCCTCTTCCTTGCCCTGCGCGCCGCCCTGCCCGGCGCGACCCCCGCCGCGCCCGCGTCCGCCCCCGCGGCGCCGCTGCCGCCGACAACCATCGAGAGCGGCGCCCTCGAGCTTTTCAGCACCGACAAGGAGACTACCTTCACCTACAGCCGGGGCGTGCGCATCACCGCCACCAACCTCGTCCTCACCTGCGACCACCTCGTGGTCGTCGCGCGCCGCTCCGGCGACCCGGCCGCGCTGGTCGGCCGGCAGGAGAAGCTCAAGTCGCTCGTAGCCTCCGGCAATGTGCGCCTCGTGCAGGACGACCGCGAGGCGACGGCGGAACGGGCCGAGGTGTTCCCGGACGACGACCGCGTGATCCTCACCGGCAACCCCGTGGTCCGCAGCGTGAAGGACGGCTGGGAGCAGCGCGGCCCGCGGATGGAACTGCTGCGCGGCGAACGGCGCGCGGTGATCCGGGGCGAGGGCGCGGACCGGCCGCGCACCGTGCTGCCGCCGCTGAAGGATCTCGGTTACGACAAGGTCCCGGAGCGCCGGCCCGCGCCCGGCAAAGCCCCGGCAACCCCGGACTCCCCCGCGCCGGCGACGCCGGCCCCGCGATGAGTGCGCCCGCCGAACTCGCCACGGAGGGCCTCGTCAAGGCCTTCGGCCCGCGCACGGTCGTCAACGGCGTCAGCCTGCGCTTCCGCGCGGGCGAGGTCGTCGGCCTGCTCGGGCCCAACGGGGCGGGCAAGACCACCACGTTCTATATGATGGTGGGGCTCATCCCGCCGACCCGCGGCACCGTGCGCCTCGGCGGGCTGGACCTCACGCGGCTGCGGATGCACGAGCGCGCGCGCCACGGGCTAGGTTACTTGCCGCAGGAGGCCTCCGTGTTCCGCAAGCTGACGGTCGAGGAGAACATCCTCGCCATCGTCGAGGCGGTCGGCATCCCCCGGCGTGAGCGCGCCGCGGCGGTGCAGGCCCACCTCGACGAGCTGCACCTCGGGCCCGTGGCCCGCCAGAAGGCCTTCACCCTCTCGGGCGGCGAGCGCCGCCGCCTCGAGATCGCCCGCGCGCTGGTCTCCAAGCCGCAGTTCCTGCTGATGGACGAGCCTTTCGCCGCCATCGACCCGATCTCCGTCGCCGAGGTGCAGAAGATCATCCTGCAGCTGCGCGCCCGCGGCATCGGCGTGGTGCTCACCGACCACAATGTCCGCGAGACGCTCCGCATCGTCGACCGCGCCTACCTCATCCACGAGGGTCGCGTGCTCACCGAGGGCACGGGCGACTTCCTGATCCACGACGCCCAGGCGCGGAAGTTCTACCTCGGCGAAGGCTTCAACCTCTGATTGCCCCATGCAGAAATCCGTCCACGGGATCACCGTCGCCCACTTCCTCGAGACATACCGCGACAAGCTGAAGCTCGAGCTGCTGGTGGGCGCCGAGGGCCTCCACCGCCTCATCCTCGAGAGCACGATCAACCGGCCCGCTCTCGCGCTCACCGGGTTTTTCAAGTATTTCGCGCACAAGCGCATCCAGATCTTCGGCGCGGCCGAGATGACCTACCTAAAGACCCTCTCACACGCGCGCCAGGTGGAGGTGCTCGAGCAGATGGTGCGCCGCGGCATCCCCTGCCTGGTCCTGACCCGCAACTACCAGCCGACCCCCGCGCTCCGCACCGTCGCCGCCCGGATGAAGCTGCCGCTCCTGCGCAGCCCCATCATCACCAAGAACTGGGTCAACCTCGCCACGCTCGCGGTCGACAACGAGTTCGCCCCCCAGGGCTCCGAGCACGCCACCACCCTCGACGTGCGTGGGATCGGCGTGATGCTCCGCGGCGACTCCGGCATCGGCAAGAGCGAGTGCGCCCTCGCCCTGATCGAGCGCGGCCACTCGCTGGTCGCCGACGACCTGACGATCATCCGCCTGCTCGACGAGCGCGAGCTGATGGCCTCCAGCCGCCCGCTCAACCGCGGCTATATGGAGTGCCGCGGCATCGGCATCATCAACATCGCCGAGATGTTCGGCGTGAAGTCCGTCCGCCGCGAGAAGCGCATCGACCTCGTCGTCACCCTCCGCGAATGGACCCCCGACGTGGTCGAGGAACGAACCGGCCTCGAGGAGAACTTCTACCGCGTCCTCGGGATGGACGTAGCCCACATCGA
>VHCY01000181.1 GCA_016871595.1 Verrucomicrobiota bacterium | reverse complement strand
TGGCGGGTCTCGCCGGGGGCGAGGTCCAGCGTGAGGTAGGGTTCCACCGAAACGGTGCGGGCGTTGGCCCACACAGGGCACTCGTCCGGCGCGAAGCTGGCGCCGAATTCCACGCGAGGGAGCAGGGGGTGGTCGAGGGTGAGCGTGAGCGGGCGGGCGCGCGGTAATTCCAGCAGCGCGAACTGCTGGTCCTCCGCGGTGCGGAACGGCCGGCGGAAAGCGAGCGTGCCGGCGGCGTCGACGGCGAAGCCGGGGTTTTCCGGGAGGCGGGTGCCCGCCGGCAGCCGCACTTGCGCGGTGCCGTCGCGCAGCGGCCAGAACGGGTGCGCGAACCACTGCAGCCGGAGCGGCCCCGGGCCGGTGTTGGTCAGCTGGGTGCGGGAGTGCAGGGTGCGTTCCCGCAGCTCCAGCTGCCGCGCCAGCTCGTAGGCGAGGCCGGCGCCGGCGTCGCGGGTCTGGAACACCAGTTGGCCGGGCAGGCGGGTGATCGCCCACGCGCAGGGCGCCACGAGGGCGGGTTCACCGCGGGCGTCGAGGCCGAGGCGGCCGATGCCGGGCGCGAGGCCCTCGTCGCCGCGCCAGGTGAGCGGGCGGCCGTCGCGGGTGCGGTGGCGGAAGGACTCGGGCAGGCCCTGGCCGTTGAAGGGGAGGGGCGCGGGCGCGGGGTACTCGGGGCCGGAGAGCAGCGGGCCCAGCCGGTCGTCGTGGATCTGCCAGACGTACGCGCCCCGGCAGAAACGCAGGCCCTGCCGCGGCAGCTCTTCCGCCGCCCCGGGATCGAGCACCTCCACCCGCAGGCCGGCGTCGGCGAGGGTGAGCATCGCGCGGATCAGCGCACGCGGCGGACGCGCACGGCCATCGAGTCCGGACCGACCTTGAGCGCGTAGCCGTTGAGCGGGCGCGGCTCGATCAGGATCTCCTGGCCGAGGAGGTCCCACGGGATCGACTCAAGGCCCTCCCAGACCTGGCCGAGGTCGAGCGCGAACTTGTTGGCGCCCTGCCACGAGGTGACCTTGGCCTTCATCGGCGGATGGCTGCGCCAGTCGCCGCGGAGGCGGTCGAGGCCGAAGCGGTCCCAGGCCCGCGCGCGGTGGATCGTGGCCTCGGCGGGCGAGGCGCCCGGCGGCGGCTCAAGCGAGTCGGCGGAGGGCGTGGCGCCGCGCGCCTCGGCGATCTGGAAGCGGATGAGCGCGGCGTCGATCACGCCGAGCTGGTCGGGCGTGAGGCGGTCGAGGCCGGCGCGTTTCCACTCGGTATCGGTGAGGATCTGGCGGAGGCCGGGATACGTGCCCTGCGCGACGGCGGGGGCGGCGAGCAGGAGGGCGAGCGCGAGCAGGCGGGCGGGGAACATCGGCGGGGAGGGGAAAGGGGCTTCAGCGCGGGGCGCGGGGACCGCCGCCGTTGACCGCGGCGTGGAAGGGATCGCCGGGCCGGATGGAACCGGCGCGCACGACCTCGCCGGTGAAGGCGGACTTGTAGATGGCGCTGAGCAGCTCGAGCGTGGGGCGGACGCCCTCGAGGGCGGTGTGGGGGCGCGTGCCGGCATCGAGGTGCGCGAGCAGGTCCGCCAGTTGCGCCTCGTGCGTGGAGCCGACGTCGGGCGGGAAGTCGGCCCAGGCGGCGGCGAGGTCCGGGGGGGCGCCGGGCGTGGGCGTGAAGCGCCAGTTATCCTTGGTGTAGCTGTAGAGGTGCGTCAGCTCGACCGTCGCCAGTTGGTAATCGAGGCGCACGTAGGTCTCCTGGCGCGGGCTGAGGGCGCTGTTCGTGACCGTCGCGACCGCGCGGTTGGCGAAGGTGATGAGGGCGGCGGAGAGGTCCTCGACCTCGATCGCGCGGTCGAGGGTGGCCGCCGTGGCGCGGACCTCCGCCCACGGGCCGAGCAGGTGCAGCAGGTGGTCCATCGCGTGGATCCCGAGGCCCGTCGTGGGACCGCCGAACTCGCTCTTCCACGTGCCGCGCCACGGCACGGCGTAGTAGGAGGCGTCCCGGTACCAGAGGGTGTTGCAGACGGCGACCAGCGGGCGTCCCAGCCGGCCGGCCGCGGCCAGGGACCGGAGGTGGGCGGTGGAGGACGCGAAACGCATCTGGAACACGCAGGTGATCTGCCGGCCGGTGCGGCGCTCGGCGGCGGCGAGGACGTCGAGCTCGGCCAGGGAACCGCAGAGCGGCTTCTCGCTCCAGACGTGCGCGCCCGCCTCCATCGCGGCCACGGCCATCGGCACGTGGGTGGCGGGCGGCGTGGCGATGATCACGAGGTCCGGCCGCGTCTCTCGGATCATCCCCGCGTAGTCGGCGAAGAGGCGGCGGCCGGGGTGGCGTTCGCCGAAGGCGCGGAGGCGGGCGGCGTCGACGTCCATCGCGGCCACGAGCTCCACCCGGCCGCGGGTGGAGTCGACGGCGCGGACGTGGGCGTCGGCGATGCCGCCGGTGCCGGCGAGGACGGCGCGGTAGGTCTTGGTCATCGGGGGAAGGGGACGACGGACGGCGGGGGGACGTTTCAGCAGACGCGGCCGCGTTTGCCGGCGGTGCCGTGGCCCGGGGGGGTGGCGCCGACCCAGCGGTCGTCGACAGGCTCGCTGGCGCGCTGGTAGCGGCAGTCGCTGGAGAGGCGGAGCCGGTTGGCGGTGCGGTTGTCGAGCGAGGCGTGCACGAGGAACATCCCGAAGGTGAGGAAGTCCCCGGCGGCGTACTCGGTGGTGAGCCAGCGGCCGCCGAACTTGCGCCGCAGCACGGGCGGGTTGCGCGAGAGGGTCCCGCTGAAGGTCCAGCGGCCCGCCTGGGCGTCGGCCACCTCGTCGGGCCGGTTCTCGCAGTAGGTGTCGACGTCGCGGTAGACGTAGTTCCGCAGCAGGTCCATCCGGCGGTGTGAGCCCTCGAGCACCATCAGGCCGCCGAGCTCGTAGGAGATGTCCCCGTAGGGCAGCCAGCAGGTCATATGGCCGTGGGTGCCGCGGCCCATATAAGGCAGGTCGCAATGTGGGTTGGTGCCCTTGCCGGGGCCGACCGCGCGGAGCCAGGTGTAGTCGTAGTGCCGCACCTCCTCGCCGTAGAACTGGCGGTAGAAGTCGGGCAGGCGCCCGGAGTACAGCAGGCGTTGGACCTCCGGGTTGCCCTCGGTGAGCTCGGGCTTGAAGACGTAGCCCGCCCCCGGCCGGCAGATGCCCTCGATGGGAGGATGGGCGGGGTCGAGCACGTCCGCCGCGGCGAGGCGGTCAAGCAGGCTGGCGCGGGCGCGCAGCACCTCGTCGCGGTCGAGGTAGCCGGGGAGGTAAAGGTAACCGTCCTCGGCGAAGCGGCGCCGGAGCTCCGGGAAGTCACCCGCGGCGTCGCGCGAGTCGCGCAGGGGCCCGAGCTCGCCGGGACCGGAGTCGAGCGCGTGACCAAAGGACTGGAGGGGCGGCGGAGCGGTCAGGGTTTCCATCGCGGGGAGGAAGCGGGCGGATCAGGCGCGGGTCAGGTGGAGGCGGACCAGCCCTCCGGCCAGTGGGTGCCGGGGGCGGGGCGCCAGAAGATGTCGCGGTCGATGCGCGGCGGATGGTGCCGGTAGGCCGCGGTGAGGCGGAGCTTCGTGCGGAGGTGGTCGACGAGGTTCTCGCCGTAGAAGAACGTGTTCTCGGCGATGCCGGAGACGGCCATCACCTCGGTGCGGCCGGCCTCGATGAGCTCGATCAGCCCGCGGGTGTTCTCGAGCTCGAGGTCGATCGCCGCCTGCAGGCGCCGCGAGCAGGCGTCGCGGGTGGCGGCGTCGGAGCGGGGGTCGAGGTAGCCGTACACGTTCTCGCACCAGGCGCACACGTTGCGCATCGTGGTGCTCCAGTGGAGGTAGGCGCGGGCGCGGTCGTGGAGGTCGGCGAAGGCGGCGTGGCGCGGGGCGAGTCCCGCGAGGCGCCCGATGAGCGCGCGGAGGCGGGGCAGCAACTCGCGGTCCATATCCGCGGCCATTTTGGCGCCGGTCTCGCGGGTGATGAGGTCGAAGAGCACGTCCTTGCCGAGGTCGTTCAGGCCGGGGTTGTTGAACTGGAAGCAGCCGTGGCGCTCGTAGTATTCACGCTCCGCGGCGGGCACGGCCTCCAGGTCCGGCACGAACGGGCGGTCCCACGTGCGCTGCCAGCAGAAGCCGAAGACGCAGAAGAGCGGGATGAAGGGCTGCCAGACCAGCGCGCCCTCGAAGTCGTCCCACGCCGCGACCAGCGCGGGCGCGTCCGCGGCGCCGACGATCCCGGCGGCGTAGTCGCGCAGGACGTCCCCGATGGGCCGGTCCGGCAGGAACTGGGCGGCCTGGAGGGCGACCGGGTTGGGCCAGTAGGGCGTGCGGGTGGTGTTGGCGAGGCCGCCGAGCGCGCTGAGACGCGTGACGCCGGTCTCGCGGGCGGCGAGGAGCTTGGCGTGCAGGAGCCGGGGGAACGGGACCCCGATCAGCGGCTCGTGGTTCATCACCCCGCTCGCGGAGTACTGCAGCACGGGCTCGATCCCCTGCGCGCGCCCGGCGCGGAGCACCTCGGCCTCGGCGGGATCCATCGTCGCGTGGAAGATGCTGCCCGCCACGCCCACGTTCTCGGGGTACTTCGGGTGCGGGTAGGGCAGGGAGTAGCCGCGGACCAGCAGGGAGGGCGCCTCGTAGGTGACGTGCGGCCCCATCCCGGCCTTGATGTGGTCGTGCTCCATCTTGAACGGCTCGAGGCGGAGGATGACGTCGAAGTCCGGGTTGAGCGGCTCCGCCGCCGCGCGCAGGTTGCGCAGGAACCGGCTGATGCTCTGGCCCGATGCTTCGGCGACCTTGTCGTGGTTGCGCCACTCGCGGATCAGGTACGGCCCGCCGTTGCGGCCGACGTAGAGGGAGGCCGAGTGCTCGAAGCCCGCCCCGCTGTCGTTCGTCCACAGCGACATATAGGAGAGGTCGGGGACTTGCCGGATCAGCGCCTGGAGCGCCTCGCGGAAGTGGCGCTGGGTCACCGGGTGATCCTGCGCGAGGGTGTAGCGGGGGAGGCGGGAGCGAAACGGATGGTCGACGCGCGCGCCGCGGAGGGTCGGGTATTTCTGGAAGAACCGCTCGGGGAAGGTCCGCGGCTCGAACATGCAGACGCCCGGCCGCAGCCCGTAGCGCCGGCCCGTGGCGGCGAGCTTGCGCAGGTGCTCGAGGTTCGCGTCGAGGTACATCGCGGGCCAGAGGCCCTTGGTCAGCTCGGTCGCCACGAAGTGGTTGAAGCCCGGCTGGTAGGAGTAGAACTGGGGGTAGTACTCGTGCGCCACGAGGTCCTCGTGGGGGAAGTGCGCCTGCAGCCCGTTCACCTCGCAGTGGGTGAAGCCGGCCTCCGCGAGCGCGGCGACGTACTGCTCCGGGTCGAACCCGCGCGCCGAGCGCCAGTACT
>VHCY01000180.1 GCA_016871595.1 Verrucomicrobiota bacterium | reverse complement strand
TGGCGCGCGTCGCCCGACTCGCGGGCGCGGAGCTGCCGCGGGGGCCGGGACCCGTGCGCGTGCGGGGGCTGTTCGTCCATTTCACCGATTTCGGCCGCCTGTGGGTCGCGCGGGAGGCGTGGGTGGCCGGGCCGCGACGGATGGCGGACGACCCCCTCGCGCCCTCGCGCTCCTACCTCAAGGTGGAGGAGGCGTACGCGGTGCTGGGCGTGGAACCGCGGCCGGAAGAGCGGGTGTGCGACCTCGGCGCTGCGCCCGGCGGCTGGAGTTACAGCGCGGCGCGCCGCGGGGCGCGGGTGGTCGCGGTCGACAACGGCCCGCTCAAGGGCGGCGCGCTCGGTCACCCCGGCATCGACCACCGGCGCGAGGACGCCTTCCGGTTCCAGCCGCCCGCCGGTGAGCCCTTCGATTGGCTCTTCTGCGACTTGGTCGAGGAACCGCACCACGTGCTCGCGGACCTGGTCACGCCGTGGCTCGCCCGCGGCTGGTGCCGGCGCTTCGTCGTCAACCTGAAGTTCGGGCGCGTCGACGCGGTCAGGCTCCTGCGTGAGCTGCGCGCGCCGGAGGGGCCGCTCGCGCGGCACGCCCCGGGGGCGCGGGTGCTGCACCTGTTCCACGACCGCGAGGAGTTCACGTTGGTGGGTGCCGTCGCCGGCCTTGCGCCCGCGCCCGCCGCGGCCTCAGCGTGACCGCGATGCCGTCCCCCGTGCCCGCCGCCGCCCCGTCCCCCGTGCCCGCCGCGGGTGAACTCCGCCTCTGCGGCCTGGCGGCCGTGCGCGCGCGCTTCCAGCGGGATCCCGGGTCGTTCCAGCGGCTGTATTTCGACGCCGCTACCGGGCGGAAGGTCGGGGTCCTCTGTCGCGTGCTCGCGCAGGCCAAGCGCATTTACCGGCAGGTCGGCGGCGACGAGCTCGAGCGGATCGCCGGGTCCGTGCACCACGGCGGTATCGTCGCGGTGGTGACGCCCGCGGTGGTGCGGCCTGTGACCGCGGACATCGTCGCAGGCTGGGCGCGGGAGGGCGCGCGGGTGCTGCTGCTCGAGGGCATCGGCAACGCGCACAACCTCGGCGCGATCGTGCGCACCGTGGCGTTCCTAGGCGTCCCGCACCTCGTGCTCGCGGGTGACGCCGCGGCCGCACAGCCCAATGATGCGGCGCATCGCGTGGCAGAAGGAGGGTTCGAGCACGTGGCGCTCTGGCGAGCCGCGGATTTGCCGGGCCTGATCAGGCAACTCCGCGCGGCCGGGGGCGAGGTGATCGGCGCGGCCACGCGCGGGGGCGCGATGCGTCCGGGCGCGCGGCCACCGGGGCGCGTCGTGCGCGCCGTCGTGCTTGGCAATGAAGAACACGGGCTCTCGGCCGCGACTGCGGCCGCGTGTTCGCAGCGCGTAACGTTGCCGGGGAGCGGCCGCGTCGAGTCCCTCAATGTCTCGGTCGCCGCCGCCCTGATGCTCTGGGAGTATTTGCGCGACAACAAGTAACGGCCAGGGTCGATCAGCGGTCGCGCCGCGCCAGGTCCCCCGGGGGCCATCCGTCGACCGCCCCGTTATCCGGGCACTTCTCGGCTTGCGTCGCAGGGAGGTTGGACTTGGAGTCGTCTTTTCCTCTCTCCTCCATGGACACGATCTCTCGCGAAAATAATAATATGCTCCCGATCGCCGGTATCCTCGTCGGCCTGGTCGGCGTGGTGCTCGGCGGCATCGCCTTGGCCCAGGCCTCGAAGGCCAACCGCGGCGTCGCGGAGCACCAGCCCCGCGTCGACAAGGTCGATGCGATGGAGTCACAGGTGAGCAGCGCGGCCGCGGCGGCCGACAAGGCGGCGAAGGACGTCCGCGATCTCACCCGCTCGACGCAGGAGGCCTTCAACGCGGTCGGCGGCAAGCTCGGCGAGTTCCAGACCTCGATCACTAAGATCGAGGATGCGATGAAGAAGCCCGTGGTCGCGGCCGACAAAGGGGGCAAGAAGTCCGGCCCCGCGGTCGCTGGTCCTAGCGAGTACCTCGTGAAGGCCGGCGACGGTGGCACCAAGATCGCCCGCACGCTCGGCGTCTCGATCCAGGATCTTCAGGCGGTCAACCCTGGCGTGAACTGGAACAAGCTCTCGGTCGGCCAGAAGCTCAAGGTTCCGGCCAAGAAGTAAGCGTTCCCCCTTTGCCCTTTCCTGCCTCCCGCGCCCCGCGCCGGGAGGCTTTTTTATGAGCTCCACCGGCCCCGCCCGCTGGCAACGCCTTGGTCACGAGGTCCGTCTCACCACGCGGATCTTCGACGTGCACGGCGTGCGCTACCGGCATCCCGGACGCGGCACGGAGCGCGAGTTCATCGTGGTGCGTCCGCCTGACTGGGTGAACGTGGTGGCGGTGACCCCTGACGCGCGGATCGTGCTGGTGCGGCAGTTCCGCTTCGGGATCGACGGGTTCTCGCTGGAGATCCCGGGCGGGATGATGGACCCGGACGACCGGGATCCGGTCGCGACCGCGCGGCGCGAGTTGCGGGAGGAGACGGGTTACGCGGGCGGCGCGGCGCATCTGCTTGGGAGCGTGCACCCCAACCCGGCGATCCAGTCGAACCGCTCGCATTTCGTGCTGATCGAGGGGGCGGAGCCCGGGCACGACCTGGATTGGGATCCGGATGAGGAACTGGCGGTGGAGACGCGGCCGGAGGCGGAGGTCTTCCATCTGGCGGAGACGGGGGGCATCACGCACGCGCTGGTGCTGAACGCGCTGCTCCTTTACCGGGCGTTCCGGCGCCGGGGCGGGGCGCCGGCCGTTTGACAAGGCCCGGGCCGGCCGTTTGCTGCCCGCACGATGCCCGCGCCCCAATTCGCCAACTCGCCCGCGGCCCTCGGCGTCGCGGCGGAGGGTCGCGTGCCGGCGGCGCTGGAGGCGGAGGTGCGGCGGATCTACGCGCGGAGCCCCCTCTACGGGGAACGTTTCCCGCTGCACGCGGAGCCGCTGGCGTGGGCGTGCTTCCGGGAGATCCCGGTGCTGTCGAAGCAGGAGATCGTGCGGCGCGGCCACCAGGCCTTCTTCCGCGATTACGCGGAGATCGAGCGCGGCCTGCAGCAGCGGCGCTACGAGTACGAGAGCACGGGCGGGACGACGCAGTCGCCGATGACCGTGATCATGGAGGAGGGTTGGTGGAACGCGCAGACCGCGCGCGCCTACGCGGCCTCCCCGATCCTGCGGGAGTTCGCCGGCCGGCTCTACCGCAAGTGCGTCCTCGCCCCGGTGGGGTGCTCCAGCAACCTCTGCCCCTACGAGGACCACCCATTCCCGCACCGGTATTTCGACGGCACGGTCTACCTCAACCTCTCGAGCGATCCCTTCGCGTTCCCGGAGGGCGAGTGGGACCGCATCGTGCGCGAGTTGCAGGCGACGCGTCCCGAGGTGCTCGAGGGCGAGCCCGTCTACCTCTCGCTGCTGGCCCGGGCGGCGCGGCGGCGGGGCGTGAGCGTGCCGAGCCTGCGGGCGGTGATCCTCACCTACGGCAAGGCGAGCCGCCAGCACGGCCAGCGCATCGCCGAGGTCTTTCCCGCGCCGCAGGTCGACCTCTACGGCTCCACCGAGGCGGGCTACCTGTTCGTCGGCGAGGCGTTCCGGGACGACTCCCGGGTCATTGACGCCAATGCCTTCATCGAGCTCGTGCCCTGGCGCCCGGGCCTGCCCGACGTCTTCCAGATCCACGTCACCACGCGGGACCGGGAGGCGATGCCGCTGCTGCGCTATCACACCGGCGACATCGTCCAGCGTTTCCCCGCCGGCTACCGGCTGCTGGGGCGCGAGGGCAACCTGCACTTCCGCGCGGACGGCTCGCTGGTGTCGCCGGCGGACGTGGACGCGGCGCTGCCGGCGGCGTTCTCCTGCTGGCATTACTCGCTGGTGCAGACCGGCGAGGCGCGGTGGGATTTCCACTACGTGGCGGACGCGACCGCGGAACACGCGGCGGTCGAGGGGGCGCTGGCGGCGCTGCTGGGTGGCGGCGCGCGCGTGCGGGCGTTCCGCCGCCGCACCCTCGCGCCGGCCGCGAGCGGCAAGTTCGCCCTGCTCCGGCCGCTGGCACGCTGAGCGGCCGGGTGCGGCTCCGCGGGGTCAGCGCTGGCGCGCGGATTTCTTCTTCCCGGCGGCGCCCTTTTCGGGCGGGGAGGGGACATTCACGCGGGGCAGATGGGCGGCGAGCTCCGCCTTGCGCGCGGCGAACTCGGGCCGCGCGGCGAGGTTCGTCCACTCGCGCGGGTCGGCGGTCTCATCGTACAGCTCCTCCCCGCCGTCGGCGTAGCGGATGTAGCGCCAGCCGGTGGTGCGGACGGCGTGGTTGCCGAAGCGGTAATTCGTGAGGGCGGGGCGGTCCCACGGTGCGGCGGGATCACGCAGCAGCGGCAGGAGGCTCACGCCCTCCTGGTGCGCGGGGACGGGCAGCCCGCAGAGTTCAGCGAGCGTCGGGTAGATGCCCATAAAGTCGACCGGTCGGTCGCAGCGCGAGCCGGGGCGGGTGAGGCCGGGCACGACCCAGAGCAGCGGTGCGCGGGTAGCCTCCTCCCAGAGCGCGAACTTGCGCCAGTGCTCCTTCTCGCCGAGGTGCCAGCCGTGGTCGCTCCAGAGGCAGACAATCGTGCGGTCGCGGTGTGGCGAGGCCTCGAGGGCGTCGAGCACGCGGCCGAGGTTCATATCGCAGTACGCGATCGTGGCGAGGTAGGCCTGCACGGCCTCGCGCCAGCGGCCGGACTCGCGGATGGCCCGGTGGTCGCGCTCGGCCCCGGCCATCCGCAGCGCGGCGGGCGGCAGGTCGGCGAGGTCGTCCGCGCGCGTCGGGGGCAGCTGGATCTGGTCGAGGGGGAAGAGGTCGAACCACTTCCGCGGGACATTCCAGGGCATATGCGGCTTGTGGAAGCCCACCGCGAGGAAGAAGGGCCGGTCGTGCGGGCGCGCGAGGGACGCGATGGCGTAGTCGGCGATGCCCCAGTCGGGCAGCTCATCATCGCGGCAGTCGAGCGGGGCGAACTTGATCCCGCCGACGCCGTCGCTGCGGCCCGGGGGCACGGGCGGGTAGGCGCGTTCCTTCTCGAGGTAATGTTCCCACTCCGAGGTGCGGCGGTAAGACTCGTGGTAGATCTTCCCGGCCCCGTGGACGAAGTAGCCCGCCGAGCGGTAGAGGTGCGGCAGCGTGAGCTCCGGGGCGATCAGGGGGCGGAAGTCGATCCCGTTGTCGTAGACCCCCGAGGTGGAGGGGCGCAGGCCGGACATCAGGGCGGCGCGGGAGGGGTTGCAGGAGGGCGAGGCGCAGTAGGCGCGGGTGAAGGCGGTGCCCATCCGCGCAAGGCGGTCGAAGTTGGGCGTGCGGGCCTGCGGGTGGCCGCCGAGGAAGCCGACCCAGTCGCGGAGGTCGTCGATCGCGATGAAGAGGACGTTCG
>VHCY01000179.1 GCA_016871595.1 Verrucomicrobiota bacterium | reverse complement strand
ACGCCGAGGCCTGCGGCCGCTTCTTCCGCCGCGATCCCGGCCAGCCGTGGCTGCTCGTGCTCGCCTCGAATGACCCGCACGGCCCCTACACCCGCGGCCCGCGCGAGCAGTACGACCCGGCCCGCATCACCGTGCCCTCCTACCTGCACGACAACGCCGTGACCCGCCGGCACCTCGCCGGATACTTTGCGGAGATCACCGCGCTCGACGCGCAGGTCGGCGCCTGCCTCGCGGCCCTCGACGCGGCCGGCCAGCGGGAGCAGACCCTGGTGCTGTTCCTCAGCGAGCAGGGCAGCGGCTTCCCCTATGGCGGCAAGTGGTCCCTCTACGACAACGGCATCCGCGCCGCCGCCTTCGCCCGCTGGCCCGGACGCATCCGGCCCGGCAGCGCGAGCGACGCCCTGATGCAGTACGTGGATGTCGCGCCCACCCTGCTCGCCGCCGCGGGGCTCGACCCGGCAGCCATCGACACCGGCTGCCCGGACGCGCGCGGGTTCCGCGGCTTCGACGGCCGCAGCTTCCTCGACGTCCTCCTCGGCCGCGCCGACCGCCTGCGGGACGTCGTGTTCGCCCAGCACACCACCGTCGGCATCAACGGCTACCGCCAGCCCTACCCGATCCGCGCCACCCGCGACGCGCGTTTCAAGTACATCCGCAACCTCGCCCCCGAGAACCTCTACCACATCGGCGGGGTCCACGAGGGAGAGGTGATCGACTCCTGGCGCGAGGACGCCCGGGCCAATCCCGCACTCGCCGCGCGCATCGCGTGGCTGCACCGCCGGCCCGCCGAGGAGTTGTACGACCTGCGGGCCGACCCGGAGGAGACGCGCAACCTCGCCGCCGACCCGGCGCAGGCCGCCACCCTCGCCCGTCTCCGTCGGGAACTCGACGCCTGGATGGCGCAGCAGGGCGACCGCGGTCTGGAGACCGAACTGCTCGCGCCCACCCGCCAGCCCCGCAACCGCGGCGAGTCCGGCGACGAGCCCGCGCGCAAGGCCCGCGCCAAGGCCAAGTCCTGAGCTTCAACCTTTTCCCCTGATGTTCCCCGCCCGCCTCGCCTTCCCCGCCCTGCTCCTCCCTGCTGTCTTCGCCGCGGAACCGCCGGCCCCGCGCTTCCGGGCGCAGGATATCGATACCACCGTGCAGATCGGCTACGGGGTCGCGATCGCCGACGTCGACGGCGACGGCCGGCCCGATATCCTGCTCGCGGATAAGCGGACCGTGCAGTGGTACCGCAACCCCGGCTGGGAGAAGCACGTGATCGCGGAGGACCTGACGCCGCAGGACAACGTCTGCCTCGCGGCCCTCGACCTCGACGGCGACGGCCGTTGCGAGCTCGCGGTAGGCGCGGGCTGGAACCCTTCCGAGACCACCGATCCCACCCGCAGCGGGGCCGTGTTCTACCTCAGCCCCCCGGCGGACCGCACCCAGCGCTGGACGCCGGTGCGGCTCGAGCACGAGCCCACCGTCCACCGGATGCACTGGGTCGTCGCCCCCGGCGGCGGCTGGGAGCTGGTGGTCAAGCCGCTCCACGGCCGCGGCAACAAGAACAACGAGGGCGCGGGCAGCCGCGTGTACGCCTACGCGCGGCCCCAGGACCCGCGGGGGCCGTGGACGCGGACGCTCGTCAGCGACTTCACCCACGCGAGCCACAACTTCCAGCCCATCAACTGGGACCGCGACCCCGAGCACGAGCTGCTCGCCGGGGCGAAGGAGGGCCTGTTCTGGTTCGGCCGCAGCAGCGGCGCGTGGCGCCACCGGCAGCTCTCGGACCAGTGGACCGGCGAGGTGCGGGACGGCCGCCTGCCCGGCGGGAAGCGCTTCCTCGCGACCATCGAGCCGATGCACGGGGGCGTCAGCGCCGCCTACACCGACCCGGGCACGAACCGAGGGCTCTGGCCGCGGACCGTGCTCGATGACACCCTCAAGGACGGGCACGCCGTGGTGATTGCGGACTTCCTCGGGACGGGCAGCGACCAGGTCGCGGTGGGCTGGCGCGCGATGAACCCGCGCGGCGCCCCTGGCGTGCGGCTGTTCACGCCCCTCGACGCGGACGGCCGGCAGTGGCGCCGCACGGATCTGTCGGGCCCGGAGGTGGCGGTAGAGGATATGCGCGCGGCAGACCTCGACGGCGACGGCGACCCCGACCTCGTGCTCGCCGGCCGACAGACCAAGAACCTGCGCATCCTCTGGAACGACCGCGGCCGCTGAAATCCGCGGCGCGCGGGCTTGAGTTTTGCCGGCGGGCACCGAGCCTCGGTGGGCTTTCCGCGATGCCCCTCCCCCGCCTGCTCCTCGCATTGCTCCTGCCCTGCGTCCTCGCGGCCGCCGCGACCCCGCCGCCGCGCCCGAACGTCGTGCTCGTGATGGCCGACGACCAGGCGTGGGGTGAAACCGGCTACAACGGCCACCCGCACGTGCGGACGCCGGTGCTCGACGAGATCGCGCGCACAGGGCTGCGCCTCGACCGCTTCTACGCGGCCTCGCCGGTCTGCTCGCCCACCCGCGCATCGGTACTCACCGGACGTCACGCCAACCGCTCCGGCGCCTTCGCCCCCAACTACTCCACCCGCCCCGAGGAGATCACCCTCGCCGCGCTGCTGCGCGCGGCCGGCTACCGCACCGGCCACTTCGGCAAATGGCACGTCGGCGCGGTCAAGCGCGAGTCCCCCGTCAACCCGGCCCGGATGGGCTTCGACGAGTACCTCTCGCACGACAATTTCTTCGAGATGGACCCCCCGTTGAGCCGGGACGGCGCGCCCCCCGTGATCCACCGCGGCGAGAGCTCTGCGATCGTGGTGGACGCGGCCGCGGATTTCGCCCGCCGGGTCCGCACCGAGGGCCGGCCGTTCTTCATCGTCCTGTGGTTCGGCTCGCCCCACGGCCCCTATTCCGGACTGCCCGCCGACGTCGCCTCCTACGCGGCGGTCCCCGATGAGGAACTGCGGCGGCGCTACGCGGAGATCACCGCGATGGACCGGGCGCTGGGCGACTTCCGCCGGACCCTCCGCGAGCTCGGCGCCGCCGCCGACACCCTTCTGTGGTACAACTCTGACAACGGCCTGCCCGGCGAGCACAAGGGCGCCTCCTTCGATGGCGGCTGGCGGGGCGCCAAGGGCAGCGTCTTCGAGGGCGGCCTGCGCGTGCCCGGCCTCGTCGAGTGGCCCGCCGTGATCCGCTCGCCCCGGCGCTCGGCGCTGCCGGCGGTGACCTCCGACATCCTGCCCACCGTGCTGGACCTGCTCGGCCTGCCCGCGCCCGCGCGCCCCCTCGACGGCATCAGCCTGCGCCGCCTGCTGGTTGAAGGGACTCTGGCGGAACGTCCGCAGCCGATCGGTTTCTGGCGGTACCCGGCGCCGCGGGAGCGGGGCAACCCGCGCTGGATCGACGTGGAACTCGCGCGCGGCACCACCCCGACGACGCGCAATCCCGCGATCGACTTCCTGAACTTCCGGCATCCCGTCGCCCGCACCGAGGACTTTGGCGGCGAGGCGGCGTGGACGGACAACCGCTTCAAGCTGCACGTGGCCGAGACCGCCGAGGCGGGCGGCAAGGCAAACGCAAAGCGCAAGGCCCGGGCCGGCGCAGGGGTGCAGCTCTTCGACCTGCTGGCCGATCCGCGCGAGGAGCGGGACGTGGCCGCCGACCACCCCGAGGTGGCGGCCCGGATGCTGCGTGAACTGCACGCGTGGCAACGCTCCGTCGAGATGAGCCTCACCGGCGCCGACTACCGATGAACCTCCCCCTCCCCTTCCGGCGCATCGCGCTGCTCGCCGCGCTCCCCCTCCTGCCGGCCTTCGTGGTCCGCCCCGGCCTTGCCGCCGCGCCGGCCGCCCGGCCGAACGTCCTCTGGCTCACGAGCGAGGACAACGGCCCGTTCCTCGGCTGCTACGGGGATCCGCACGCGCGGACGCCCCATCTGGACCGCCTCGCCGCCGAGGGCGTGCGTTACCGGAGGGCCTTCGCCAACGCGCCCGTCTGCTCGAGCGCGCGGACCACGCTGATCACGGGGATGTACCCGCCCTCGATCGGCGCCCAGCACCACCGGAGCCGGGTGCCGCTGCCGGCCGGGTTCCAGCTCTACCCGGAATTGCTGCGCGCCGCGGGCTACTACTGCACCAACAACGCGAAGACGGACTACAACGTCACCCTCGATCGCAAGCCGTGGGACGAGAACGGCCCGCGCGCCCACTACCGGAACCGCCCCGCCGGGCAGCCGTTCTTCGCGATCTTCAACCAGACCTCCAGCCACGAGAGCCAGGTGGCGCCGCCCGCGGGCAAGACCACGTTCCGGATCGCCCCCGGGAGCGTGACGCTCCCGCCCTACCATCCAGACACCCCGGAGATCCGGCGCGACTGGGCCAACTACCACGACCAGATCACGGTGATGGACGGCCAGATGGGCGAACTGCTCGCGGAGCTGGCACGCGAGGGCCTCGCGGAGGACACCATCGTCTTCTACTATTCGGACCACGCCGGCGGACTGCCCCGCGGGAAACGCAACATCCACGATTCCGGCACCCGGTTACCCCTGATCGTGCGCTTCCCGGCGAAGTGGGCGCATCTCGCCCCGGGCGCGCCGGGCTCGTGGGTCGAGCAACCGGTGAGCTTCGTCGACCTCACCGCGACCCTGCTGGAACTTTGCGGCGTCCCCGTGCCCGCGAACTACGAGGGCCGGCCGTTCCTGGGCCCGCGCGCGGTGGCGCGCGACGAGGTGTTCCTCTTCCGCGGCCGGATGGACGAACGCCACGACGTCGTCCGGGCCGTGCGGGACCGCGAGCACCGCTACGTGCGCAATTACTCCCCGCACCGCCCGTGGGGCCAGCCCTATTCCTACCCGTTCCAGGTGCTGCCGAGTATGCGCTCGTGGCACGCCGCCTTCCTCGCCGGGAAGTGCGATCCCGTGCAGGCCGCCTACTGGCTCCCGAAACCGCCGGAGGAGTTTTACGCGGTCGCCGGCGATCCCCACGAGATCCGCAATCTCGCCGGCCGGCCCGAGGTGGCGGAGCCACAGCGCGCCCTCGCCGCCAAGCTCCGCGCGCACCTCATCGCGACACGCGACACGGGCTTCATCCCGGAGGGGATGGCCCGCCGCCTCGCCGGCGGCGGCGACCTGATCGCCTACGCCCGCGGGCCGGCCTATCCCATCGAGCGGGTCGTCGATCTCGCCGACCTCGCTGCGTCCCGTGACCCGCGCCACCTCGGAGCCCTGCAGGCCGCCCTCGCGGACCCGCATCCCGTGATCCGCTATTGGGGGGCGCAGGGTTGCCTAATCCTCGGCGCGAAGGCCGCGCCCGCGCGGGACGCGCTGCGCGCCCGCCTGCGGGACGATTCGGCGGACGTGCGCGTCGCCGCCGCCGAGGCGCTGGGCCACCTTGGGGATCTCGACGCGGCCCTCACGGCGCTGGGCGAAGTGATCCGGGCCGGCGAGGC
>VHCY01000178.1 GCA_016871595.1 Verrucomicrobiota bacterium | reverse complement strand
CGTGCATCAGGCGGGCCACGGGCCCAAGCCAAGGTCGCAATCATCCCCTCTCCCGCCGGTGCCGCCGCACCCGCACCCCGCCAGGGGCTTCCCAACCCGCGCCCTCGCGCGCACCCTACTCACCCAGACATTGCTTTAAAAAGAAACCAACCAATCCCCCTTCGGCCTTGACCAAGCCGGCTTCATAGCAGCTGGGGCGCGACGCCCCGGAGAATAGGAACGTGACGCCTCAGGCGAAGCGATCCGCCCGCGGGGCGGCAGGGCTGCGCACGAAGGTGCTTCGGTCGGCACGACCGGGGCGACGCGCCCCAGCCACAACCAAACGCGTCCCAGCCACAACCAGACGCGCCCCAGCGCTCAGCGCCAGTCGATCCGCGCCTGCTTGGTCGCCAGGTCCACCCGTACCGAAGCGTGCGCGAACTCCCGCGTCGCCGTGAGGCCCTGCCACACCGCGTCCCCACGCGGCGGCCCCAGCGGGCGCTCCAGCTCAGGATAACGCTCCAGCATCCCGTGGCTGTCCGTGTAGCCCCAGGAATAACAGAAATGGGCCCCCGGCTGCGCCGCGACCAGGAAGCAGGCCAGCGGGAACGTGATGCGCTCCCGCGCCAGCGCCAGCAGTTCCGCCGGGGGCCGCCGCATCTGCTCCTGATCGAGCCAATTGAAGCCCGGCCAACCCTTCAGGACGATGAACTTGCCCTTCGCCGCCGCCAGCGCGACGGAGTCCAAGTCCGCCTTGATGTCCTCCGGGCGGTCCGTCTTGAAGCTCCCGAAGTGCTCGATCATCAGGCCGTCGATCCCCTCCCAATCGAGCAGTTCCCGGAAGTCGGTCGTGCGCAGCCCGTTCACCACGATGATCCGCCCGGGCCCCAGCTTGCGCCGCGTGAGGGCGATCATCTCCCGCAGGCCGGCGACCACCTCCCGGGCCTTGGCCGCGCCGACCTGCCGCGCCAGCCCCGGCGCCAAGGCCTGCGGCAGCGCATCGATGAACACCCCGCCCAAGGGCGCGTCGCGGTGCGCGGACGCCACCACCTCCGACCACCATTCCCGGAACGCCGGGAGCGAGGGATCGGGGCGCGGCGTGCCGGACGGGTGCCGCACGATCTCCCCGGCGGAGTCACGCAGCGTCCATGCGGGCCGGTAGGTCGCGAACGAGGCGTAGCCCGGCCAGTTGATGAAGGCGTTCAGGTAGAACAGGACCCGGGCCCCGGGGCGTTGCGCGACGATCCGGCGCGCTGAGTCCGCGATCCCCGCCTCGGTGCTCCCGTGCGGATTCACCCCGTGGCTTTTCTCCAGGGCGATCAGGGAACTGTGCCGGGCGACAAACGCGACTTCCGCCTCCGTCAGGTCCCCGGTGCGCTTGCCGAAGTGAAGGTTCAGCGGGACCCGATCCCAATTGAAGCCCGTGAGCCGCACGACCCGCTCCAACGGGTCGGACGAGGCCGGCTCCGCCGCGCCGCGCGCGGACAGGGTGCACCCCAGGAGGCCCGCGAGGAATCCCAGCCACCGCGCGCGCCGCTTGAACCAGGGGGTGGGGAAGTTCGCGGGCAACGAGGGGCTAGGGATGCAGGCGCGGCTCAGAAGGTGCCGCGGAGGCCGAAGGTCCAGAGCGAGCCAAAGTCGAGACGCGAGCGGAACTGCGCGTGCGCCGGCGTGGTCGGCCCGTGGATTTCCGTGTCCTCGGTGGCATCGTTGATGTTCCGCAGATTGGTGAAGAGCGCGAGGCGCCGCGTGAGTGTGTACTCGGCCGAGACGTCGATGTAGAGGCGCTTGGAGCCCCAGTTGTAGGTCCCGGGTTCGATGCTCGGTCCGGTCGCCACGATCGCGCGCCGCTGCCGGCCGCGGTAGTTCCAATTGACGCGCACGTTGTACTCCGGCCGCGTCAGGCTGATGCCCCAGCTGCCGCTGCGCGGGATGTAGCCGGCGAAGTTGGCGGTGGCCGTCGCGTCGCCCGTCACCCGCTGCGCGCTCGCGTTGGCGAACACCTGCACCCCCCGCGCCCACGTCGGGAGCCCGGTCAGCGCCTGCTTGTAGCTGAAGTCGATGCCCGTCAGCCGCACCTTGCCGGGCAGGTTCTCCTGCGTGGTGACGTCGAACTTCCCGAAGAGCGCCGGATCGAGGCCGTACAGGGCGAGGAACTCCGGGGTCGCGTCGAGGACGGTCCCGCCGAAGAAGTCCCGGATGTCCCGGCGGAAGGCGCCGACCGAGAGCTGGCCCACCCCGGCGAAGTAATACTCGAGCCGGGCGTTGGTCGTCTCCGCGCTCCAGGCCTTGATCCCCGCGTTGTTGACCACGATCCGGTTGGCCGGGTTGGTGGCGTCGCTGTCGGGATCCGGCAGGGTGAGGCCGCCGGCGTACTGGTTGAGGTTCGGCCGGCCCACCGAGGCGTAACGGGCGGCGCGGAGGACCAGGTTCTCGCGCAGGTTGAAGGCCGCGTTGAGGCTCGGGAACAGGCGGAGGTACTCCTTCTCGACCCGCGCGCCGCGGGCGAGGAAGGTGAGCTGCGACACGGCGAGGGCGTTGGTCGCCGGGAAGATCAGGACGGGCGTGCGCCGGTTGGGTTCGGCCGGGGTCGGGCTGGCGACGGTGACCACGCGCCCGCTGGCGTCCCGCTGGTAATTGCGGGTCAGGTCGGTCAAGGGCCCCTCGGCCTCGATGTTCGTCTGCTCGGCCCGCAGGCCGGCGACAAGGCGCAGCCGCCGCTCGAACAGGGCGAGGTCCCCGCGCAGGTAAGCGGAGGAGACGGTTTCCTCGATGTGCTTGGAATTGGTCACCGCGGCCCGGTAGCGGGCGTTCTCGTCGGTCGTGAACTGGCCGGGGTTCGCCTGCTGGAACGCGAGGAGCCGGGTGTTGCCGACCCACTGGATGCGGGGGAAGCCGTAGCTGTGCGGCCGCTCCGAGAGCTCCGGGGCCCAGAAGGGCGCCGCGGTGTCGTCCCCGGCGAGGGGGCTCGTACTGGCGCGGCCGTCCCGGCCGACGAAGGTGAAGGTGCGGTTGTCGTCGCTGCGCAGGTCGCGCACGCCCTGGCGGCGTTCGAGGCCGGCCTTGAGGCTCGTCGGGAGGCGCCACGGCAGGTCGCGGCCCACGTTGAGGAAGGCCGTGCGCTGCTGGTCGTTGTTTTCGGGCTGGCCGCTGCCGGCCGTCTGCACGGCGTAGGTTGCGAGGGCGTAGGGGTCGACGGGGGCGCCCGTGGCGCCATCGGTCACGGTGATCCGGTTCGGCCGTAGGTAGAAGATGTCATCGAAGGCCACGGTCACGCCGGTGCGGCGGGCGCTGGAGTTCGCGAAGTACCCGCGCCCGAGGTCGCCGCCATTGTAGCGCGCCCGGGAATAGCCCGCGCCGGCCTCCGCCTTCCAGATGGGCCCGTCGTGGCGCCAGCGGAGGGTGGGCATATAGGTCTCGTTGCGGCGGTAACCGCCGCCGTTGCCGCTCACGAGGTCCCCCGCGCCGGCATTGCCGCGGGTCGAGAAGGGCGTGAAGGCCCCGGGCGCCACGCCCCCGACGTTGAAGGTGAGCGTCTGGCTCAGGAAGTCCTCCTCGAAGCGCGAGGCCTGGACGGACAGCGAGACGGTGTCGTGGCGCGCCAGGCGGAAGTCGAGGGTGGCCGCGAGCGAGTGGCGGGTGGTCTCCTTGAGGCCGCCGCGCACCGCGAAGGTCGAAAGGTAGGGCCGGTCCGGGGTGGTGTGGGGAAAGGTGGTGCCGTTGGTGGCGGTGCCGGCGCCGCGCCACGTGTTGGTCACCTGGTCCTGGCCCGCGAACTGGCTGGTGCGTCCGCCCGAGAAGGTGAAACCGAAGCGCCGGTTGACCGGGACCACCCACGAGAAATCGAAGCCCGGCGCCACCTTGCGCCGGCGGTCCTCCCGTGGCCCCGGCGTCGCGTGCAGCTCCTTGCGGTGATCGCGCGCCATCCCGTAGATGCTGCCATTGAAGACCGGCCGCGAACGCTCGAAGGCGCTCCGCGGCACCATATTCACCGAACCCGCCAGCGCCGCCCCGGAGGTGTCCGGGGTGGGGGAAAAGGAGACCTCCACCCGCGCGATGCCGTTGATCGACACCATATCCACCGCGGCCGCCCGCGCGATCCCGCTGATCGCCGTCGCCAGGGCGAAGCCGTCGAGCGTCACCGGCACGTTGTCGGCCGGCGCCCCGTTGATCGAGATCTCGCGCGCGTTGCCCCCGGCGTAGTCCATCGTCACCCCGGGCAGGAATTTCAGGAATTCGCCCACGTGTCCCTCCGCCACCGTGCCGAACTCGTCGCTCGAGACCACCGTCTTCAGGTTCGAGGCGAACCGCTGCTCGTTGATCGCGATCGCCGCGGCCTCCATCTCCTTGGAAGTCGCGACGACAAACTGGTCCAGCTTCACCGGGGCGTTCGCCCCCGCGCCCCGGCCTGCCGCGCCCAAGGCCACATCCAGCGGCGCCGATTGGCCGGCGACGACCGTGACCGGCGCCGACTGCGGCGCGAGGCCGGTGTAGAACATCCGCACGCGGACGGCGCCCGCGGCCACCCCGTCGAGGCGGTACGCGCCACCCGCGTCCGAGAACGTCTCCAGGGACGTGCCCTCGACCGTGACCCGCACCCGTTCGAGGAAGGTGTCCCCGGCCGCGTTGGTGACGCGGCCGGCGATGGACCCGGTTGCGCCGGGCGGGTTCTGGCCGGCGGCGGGCAGGACGAGCGCAAGCAGGAGGGGCAGCAGGAACGGGAGTCGGCGCAGCGGGGTGTTCATCGGGGTAGGGCCAGCGAAGCCGGCCCCCCGGCCGGCGTCCATCGCGAACGTTCGCTCTGGGCGTCGGGTCGCCCTTCAACCGGAGCGGCGCCGGTGGGCCGCGCGGACGTGGGCGAGCAGCGTGCCGACGCCCAGCAGCCAGCCGGCGGGGTAGGGCAGGAGGAGCAACCCCCAGGCCCAGGAACGGCCCGTGTGCCCGCCGATGCCGCCCCCGGCGCTCCGCGCCAGCATCGCCGTCACCCCGGTGGCGATCAGGGCCGCGACCAGGGCCCAGCGGCCAGGGCGGGGCAACGGGGCACCGGGAAGGCGGGCGCTCCCCGGCAGCAGGACGCTCCCCGCCAAGATGACGAAGGCGGCTTCCAGCGGATCGAGCGCGCCCCTGGCGAAGGCCAGGATGCCCAGCCAGAACCAGGTGCGGGACCAGACCGGGCGCAGGTGCATCGGGAGCCGCTCAGGGAGCGGAGGGAAACGTGCTCCGAAACGCGCGGAAGGAAAGCCCGGGCAACCGAGCGCGGGTAGGAACTGGAGCAGACCGTATCGCTCTGCAGGGAGCGGACTGCCTGCTGAATGGCCGGGGCGACGCGCCCCAGCTGCTATGAACCTAAATTCCTCGGTTGAGAACGGGGATTCGTCACGGAAACTGCTGCAGAACTGAGACATGAACGAGCTGAACACGACGGAGGGCATTCACCTCGCAGGTGAAGGAGAATTCACGTTTCCGACGGCC
>VHCY01000177.1 GCA_016871595.1 Verrucomicrobiota bacterium | reverse complement strand
AGCTCGGCCTGAACCCCCTGCTCACCTGCGCGGCCAACAGCTCGGGCGGCGTGATGGGCAAGATGATCGACGCGCAGAGCATCGTGGTCGCGAGCGTCGCCACCGGCGGCCACCCGGAAAGCCCCTCCGCCGGCACCATCCTGCGCGCGGTCTTCTGGCACAGCGTGGCGCTGGCCGTGCTGATGGGGCTCTTCGTGATGCTGCAGGCCTACGTGCTGCCCGGGATGATCCCCGGGGCCCGGTAGCACCAGCGGTCCCCTGCCGGCCCGCGGCCCCCGGCTCAGTTCCCCGGCGGCAGCGCCGCCCACTCCGCCCGCCAACGCTCAGCCGCGGCCGTCTCCCCGGCCGCCGTCGCCGCCTCGATGGCCCGCGGCAGCCAGACGCGCCGCAATCCCGCCGGGAGCGTCGGCTCGCCCAGCAGCGCCACCCAGCGTGGCACCGCCGCCTCGGGGCGCCCTGCCGCCGCAAGCATTCCCGCGTGCTCCGCCCGCAACGCCCAGCCCGGCGCGCCCCCAGCCTCGCCCGCCGGCGCCGCCAGCAGCCACGTCAGGGCCGCCGCCGCCCGCCCCGCCGCCACTTCCCTTCGCGCCGCCCACACGGCGACCGCCGCGTCCCGCGCCTCCTCGCGGGCCTGCTCGAGCAGGCGCTCCGCCTCCGGGCCCCGGCCCAGCCGGAGGAGTTCGCGGACGCGCCGGAGCCGGGCGTGGTCCCGCAGTTCTCCCGGCAAGGTGGAATCCGCGGCGAGCTGCGCGTCGAGGCTGGTCGCGAACGGACGGTACAGGGGATCCCCGAGCGCAACGGCCTGCCAGCCCAGCGCCGGCAGGGATTGGAAGACCGCCTCCGCCCACGTCGCGCCCGCCAGCAGCCGCCGCAGCAGCAGGTCCGGCCGGTGGGTCAGCTCCAGGTACGGCTCGTAGACGTTACCCACGGTGGCGGCAACCCCCCGGGCCACGAGCGGCGCGGTCCACCCGTTCTCCGGGTCGCGGAGGGTTGCGGCGGAATAGCTGAAAATGTGCAGCGCGATCGCGCCGGGCGCGAAACGGAAGCCGGGCAGGTGGAACGGCCCGTCGATCGCGCCCGTGTACCAGCCGAAGTAAACCGCCGTCGCGTCCGCGCGCGCCGCGGGGGTGAAGGTCGCCGGCGCCTCGTCCAGCAGCACCTCGAAGTCACGGGCCGCGAGCTCCCGCGCCGCGGTCGCGAGCCACGGGTCGCCAACCTTCCCGCGCTGGGCCAGGTCCACTAGGGCCCGGCCGGCCAGCCCGTGACGCTCCGCCGCCACCGCCGAGTCCAGCAGGGCCCGCGCGGATTCCGCGGAGGGGCCATCGAGCCGCGAAACGCGCACGACGCGCTGCAGTTCCGCGGGACCGGGGCGGTCGCGGTTGAAGAGGGCATTGGGCGTGAACCCGGCGAGCGGCGCCACGGGCCACGCGAGGAGGCTGAGCTCGGCGTCGACCGCGGCCTGGTTGGTGCGGAACTCGGCGCGGAGCTTGGGCGTCGCCTCGGCGGCGAGGAGCGCCTCATCGGGCGCCACCTTCAGCGGCACCCCGCGGCAGACCACGAGGGCGCCGATCCGGTGGCCTTGCGGGGCGTGGCGCCGGCGACCGACGGCGTCACGGCCCTCCATCGGCAGCAGGTCGACCCATTGGCCCGCGCGGAGCCAGTCGGTGAGGGGTTCCCAAAGTTCGGCCGTGAACTGCGCGCGCGAGATGGTCTCCTCGACCGGCAGCGCGAGGGCGACCAGGTTGGCCGCGGGGACGCCCCGCACGGCGAGGTAATGGCGGGCGAGGGCGAGCGACTCCGGGTCGCGGGCGTTGGCGAGAACGAGGACGTCCGCCGGCGAGGGCGCGGCGGGCGGGACCGGGGCGGCCCCGGCGAGTGCCGTCAGGCAAAACGGCGCCAGCGGGCACGCCGCGGAAAGGAGGCGGGGCAACCCGGGGAACACCGGTGGGGGGGTCAGGGTGCGGCGGCCTGGCGGCGGGCGATCGCCGCGCGGAGGTACGTGTCCGGCACCGCGCCGCGGAACGCCGTGAGCCACACGCTGGCGAGCATCTGCCCGCCGGCGAGCAGCTGTTCCTCGATGAGGCGGCGCGTCTCGGGCGGCACCTCGGCGCCGGGGGCCTGCCCGAGGCGGCCGGCCTTCCCGAGCTCGTAGATCGTCTCCACCTGGCGGTGCTGGACGCGGATGTAGTCCAGCACGGCGACGAAGAGCGGGTCGCGGCCGTCCACGCGGGGGCCCAGGGGCAGCACCCGCGGGGGGAGGGCGCGCTCCCGGAGGGCGGGGAACCGCAGGCCGGTGCGCGCGATGATCCCGCCATCGATCCAGGCGTGGAGCCCGTTCCAGGTCGGGTAACCGCGGGGGTTGTCCCCGGACCAGCCGTTGTAGTGCTTGGTCGTATGCAGCGGCTGGGAGCAGTCGCCGACGTAATGGGCGAGGAGGCCCATCACGTAGAGGAGGTTCGCCCGGGCGTTGGCGACCTCGGCGGGGGTGCCGACCTCCTCGAAGACGCGCAGGTAGGAGAACCCGGAGCGGAGGCGGGCGAAGTGCTCGGCGATGGCCCACGGGGCGAATCCGGGCCACTCGGCGGTGCGGTCCAGGTTGCGCGCGGGGTCGATCGGCTTGAAGGCAGCCGCGTGCGCGGCGCGGCCCCGGGCGAACTGGAGCACGAACTCGTAGCGGAAGGATGTGAGCGTCTCGAGGTCGAGGCCCGCATCGGTGAGGTATTCGAGATCGAGGAAGTGGTCGCCCCAGCTGCCGCCCGCATGCTTGAGCGGGAGATCCGGCACGTTGCGCCAGCGGTCGGGCTCGGCGGAGAGGAAGGCGACGCGCTCGGCTTCCTCGGGCCGGGCGACGATCCGCGGGAAGCCCTCCGGCAGGACCGCGAGGGCGAGCTGGGCGACGATGCGGTGACCCTCGTAATCCCAAGCGGTCAGCCGGGCGGGGGCGAGGAGGAGCAGGAGCGGCAACAGGACGGGACGGATCATCGGGAGGAGGGAGAGGAAGCGCGCGGCGCGCGGCGGACGGATCCGACGGCGCGCGCGTAGTCGCGGATGCCCGCGGCGAGGGCGGCGGCAAGCTGCTGGCGGTACTCGGGCGTCGCGATGCGGCGGGCCTCGGCCTCGCTGGTGAGGAAGCCGCACTCGACGAGCACGCCGGGCGCCTGCAGCGGGCGCAGGACCGCGAGGTGCATCAGCTTGCGGCCGCGGTCGGACGCCTTGAGATCGCCGACGAGCCGGCTGTGGAGCGAATGGGCGAGCAGGGCGCTCCAGCCGTCCACCCGGTGCACCGGCGAGGCGTGCTGCTCGGCGTCCTCCTTCGCGCCGGGGCCCCACGAGTTGGCGGAGCGCTGCCCGCGGGGTGGGAAGGTGTAGACCTCAACCCCCGACGTGCGGGCGTCCTGCGGCAGCGCGTTGAAGTGGATGCTGACGAAGGCGTCGGCCTGGACGAGGTTGGAGGCGGCGGCGCGCTGGGGCAGGGCGATGAACGTGTCGCTCTCGCGCGTCAGCACCACCTTGAACCCCTCGGCCTCAAGCAGGCGGCGGGCGCGCCGGGCGACGTCGAGCGTGAGGGTTTTCTCGTTGATCTTCAGGGGGGCGTTGACCCGGCCCGGATCGTGGCCGCCGTGGCCGGCGTCGAGGACGATGACCTTGGGGGCCGGGCGGGGGTCGAGGCCGAAGCCGGGCCGGAGCACGGGCGCGACGGAGCGCTCGAAGTCCACGCGGCTCAGGCAGAGCACCCCGCCGGCGAGGGCGACCGGGTCGCCGAGGAAGAGCCGGAGCCCGTTGAGCGTGGCCTCGCGCGACTCGGCCTCGAACGCGGCGGAGACCCCGGGTCCCTTCAGGGTGCCGCTGCGGCCCTGGTCGGCGGCGGTGAACTGCAGCCCGAGGGCGCGGGCGACGTCCAGGAGGGCGACGTGGTCGACACGCCCGATCCGGCGGACGGGCGGGCGCACGGCCGAGGGGGGCGTCTCGACGGCCGGCGCGCTAGGGCGGGAGGGGGCGGCGCGCGGAAGGGAGTCGGCGCCGGCGAGCAGGCCGGGCCAGAGGAGGGCGAGGCCAGCGAGGCGCCGGAGTCGCGCGAGGGGGGCCGCCCGGGGCATGGCGGCAGCGGGATCAGCCGGCGGCGGGGGCACCGGGCGCGGAGGACTCACCCGTGGACTCCTCCTCGTCCTCGGCGGGCGTGATGAACTTCGGCTTCCGCTTGTTGGCGGGGAGGGGCGTGAGCATCACGTGGATGTTGCGGCCGATGAGTTTGGGGTCGGCGTCGGCGTGGGCCATCCCGGCGAGGTCGGCGACGGCGCGCTTCATCACGTCGAACCCGATCTCGGTGTGGGCCATCTCGCGGCCGCGGAACTTGAGGCGCATCTTCACCTTGTTGCCGTGGTCGAGGAACTCCTCGGCGTGGCGCAGCTTCGTCTCGTAGTCGTGCTGCTCGATGCGGGCGGTGAACTCGATCTCCTTGATCTTGCTGGCGGTGGACTTCGAGTGGGAGCTCTTCTTCTGCTCCTCGTAGACGTACTTGCCGAAATCCATTATCCGGCAGACCGGCGGCGTGGCGTTGGGGGCGACCTCTACGAGGTCGAGGCCGTTCTCGAGCGCGAGGTTGATGGCCTTGGTGGTGTCGATGATACCGAGCTGCTTGCCCTCGGGGGAGATGAGCCGCACCTGCGGGACCTTGATGCGGTGGTTGCGCCGGATGGCGGCGAACGGGTCGTTGTTGCGCCGCTGGAATGTGCCGGGGCGGCCGCCGGGGGCGTAGGGGGAGGAGAGGGCCATCAAGGAGCTTGGGCTGGGAATACGGGAAAAACCGTTTTCCCCCGGCCCCGCCCCGGGGGCAAGGGTTAATTGCGCCGCCCGTCCGCGCCCCGCCGCCGCGGCGGCTCACAGGCTGAAGCTCTCGCCGCACGAGCAGCTGGCCTTGGCGTTGGGGTTGGAGAACTTGAACCCGCCCGCCACCAGTGCCGCGGAATAGTCCACGTGCGTGCCCTTCAGGTAGAGCGCGCTCCGGCTGTCGACCAGCACCCGTACGCCGCCCGTCTCGACGCAGAGGTCACCCCGGCGCGGCGCCGGAACGAACTTCAGCTGGTAGCTCAGGCCGTTGCAGCCCCCGCCCGTGATCGCGATCCGCAGGAAGTCGCCCTGCGCCTCGCGGGCGATCAGCGCCCGCACCTTCACCCCCGCCGCCGGCGTCAGCCGCACCAGCGTCTCGGTCCCCGGGCGCACCCCCTCGGGGAGCGGGACGGGGACGGGCACGGCGGCGGCGGAAGCGGTCGACATCGGAGGGCAGGAAACGCGCCGGCGCCCGCGGCGCAACCGCGCAATCGCGCCCGCTCCGCCCTTGCCCCCCGCGGTGCGGCGGGGCATCAAACCCGCGTGACCCGCCCCACCCTGCCCCGCCTCGCCCTGCTCACCCTCCTGACCTGCCTGCCGCTGCGCGCCCACGAGGTCGCCGCGGAGATGGCCCAGGCCGCCGGCCCCTTCCT
>VHCY01000176.1 GCA_016871595.1 Verrucomicrobiota bacterium | reverse complement strand
ACCAGGAGCGCCCGACCGGCCGCCTCAGCGGGATCCGCGTGCTTGCCGAGGAGGTCGGTCGCACCGCGGGCAACATCCTGATGCGCCTGATCGAGACCAACGAGCGGGGCGTGCCCCGCATACCCGGCACCACCCTGGTGAGCTCGCTGGCCTGGAACGACGGCCGCACGCTCCGCCCCGCCTGACTCCCTCCCGCGATGAACCGAGCCCTGCTCCTCGTCCTGCTCGTTGCCGCCCCGGCCGCCACCGCGGCCATCCGCCCCCCCGCCGCGCGGATCACCGAGGTCGCCGCCCTGCTGCCCGCCTCGCCCGCCCCGGTGGGCCGGCCCGCCTCCGACCGCGCCGCCTGGAATGAGTTGTCCGCCCGGTTGCCCCTGCGCGAGCTCCTCGCAGAGGCTGACCGCCTCGTGAACACGGCGCCCCCCGCCGCAACCGACGACCTCTACCTCGCCTACTCGCGCACCGGCGTCCGCACCACGTACGAGGCCGTTTACAACGGCCGGCGGGACCGGCTCACCACCTTCGCTTGGGCGGAGGCGCTCGACGGCCGGGGCCGCTACCTCGCCGCGGTCCAGCGCGAGGTCGACGCCATTCTGGACGAGAAGGCGTGGACCCTGCCCGCCCACGACGCGAACCTCGACAACTTCAACGGTCGGGTGGTCGAGGTCGACCTCGGCGCCGCGATGCGGGGCTGGAGCCTCGCCACGGTGGCCGGCTGGTTCGGCGAGGGCCTCGGCGCCGCGCGCCTCGCCCGTCTGCAGTCGGAACTGCGCCGGCGGATCATCGACCCTTACCTGAACGCGATCCGCAACGGTCCCCGCGGCGGGATGTGGTGGGTGCACACCAACAGCAACTGGAACGCGGTCTGCCACGCGGGCGTCGCCGGCACCGCCCTCGCCGCGGTCCCCGACCGCGCGGTGCGGGCGGAGGTGCTCGCCAGCGCGGAGGCGAACCTGCCCTACTTCGTGGACGGATTCACCGGGGACGGCTACTGCAGCGAGGGGATCGGCTACTGGAGCTACGGCTTCGGCCACCACGCGCTCCTCGCGGAGGCCGCGTTCACGGGCACCGGCGGCGCGCTCCGCCTGCTGCAGGGCGAGAAACTCGCGCGCGTGAACGCCTATCCCGCGGGGATGGAGATCCTGCCCCGCATTTACCCGGCGTTCTCGGACAACGCCACGACCGTCCAGCCCGCCAACTGGGTCGCGCCGCTCGTCCGCCGCCAACTCGAGGGGGGCGCGCAACCCGCCCGACTGCCCGTCCTGGGCTGGGCCGAGATCGCCCGCGACCAGCTCTACATCAGCGCGGTGCGAATCTGGACGCCGTCGACGCCGCCCGCCTCCGCCACCCCACCCCAGCCGGAACTGCGCCACTGGTTCGATTCCGCGCAGGTGCTGATCGCCCGCGCCACGGCCGACTTCGGCGCCGCCATCAAGGGCGGGCACAACGACGAGCTCCACAACCACAACGACCTCGGCAGCTTTGTGGTCGCCCTCGGCGCCACCGTCCTCCTCGCCGACCCCGGCAGCGAGGTCTACACCGCCCGCACCTTCAGCGCCCGCCGCTACGAGAGCGAGGTGCTCAACTCCCGCGGCCACCCCGTGCCCGTCGTCGCCGGCCGCCTGCAGTCCACCGGCCGCGCCTTCGCCGCCGCGGTGCTCGCCACGGAATGGACCCGCGCCCGCGACCGGCTGCGGCTCGACCTTCGCGGCGCCTACGAGGTGCCCTCGCTCCGCCGCCTCGAGCGCGAGTTCCTCTGCCGGCGCGGCGCCGACGAGGCGTTCGTGATCACGGACGAGTTCGAGTTCACCGCCCCGGAAACCTTCGGGAGCGCGCTCATCACCTTCTCCCCCTGGCGCGAACTCTCCCCCGGACTGCTCGAGATCGGCACCGGGAACGACCGCGTCCACGTGCGCCTCGAGGCTGAGGGCGGCGCCGTGGCCGTGACGGCGACGACGATCGCCGAGAACCTGCCCGGGGGGCGGCAGCCGACCCGGCTCGGGCTGGATTTCACTCAACCGCTGACGCGCGGCCGGCTGCGCGTCACGGTCACCCGCGCCACCCCGCTGCTGCCCGCGGTGGCGGCGGCCCCCCTTCCCGCGGAGCTGGGCAACCTGTCGACGCTCGGCGCCACGCAGCCCGGGGAGGGCGCGCTCATCGCCGGGTTCACCGTCGCCGGGCCGGGCCGCAAGTCCCTCGTGCTGCGCGCGGTCGGACCGGGCCTCGCCCCGTTCGGCGTCGACGGACTCCTGCGGGATCCCCTGCTGGTGGTGCGCGGCGCCACCGGGGAAGTCGCGCGCAACGACTCCTGGGGATCCGCGCTGGCCTCCGCGGCGGCGCGGGTCGGCGCCTTCCCGCTGGCCGCCGGCAGCGCCGACGCCGGCCTCCTGCTGGACCTGCCCGGCGGCAGTTACACCGCCCAAGTCGAGTCGGCGGACGCAGGCGCGGGCACCTCGCTGCTGGAGTTGTATGACGCGGGCGGGGCCGGCGCGCGGCTGGTCAACCTTTCCACGCGCGGGCGCAGCACCGCCGCCGCCCCCCTGACGATCGGTCTGACCGTCGCCGCCGGCGCCCCGCGCTGGTTCCTGCTGCGCGGGATCGGGCCCGCGCTGGGCGAGTTCGGGGTCTCCGGCGCGCTCGCGGACCCGCAGCTGACGCTGTTCCGCGGGGCGCAGCGGATCGCGGCCAACGACGACTGGCACGCCAGTCCCTGGGGCACCGAGTTGCGCCTGGCGGCCGCCGCGGTGCAGGCGTTCGCGCTCGATCCGGCCTCCGCCGACGCCGCGCTGCTGGTGGAACTGCCCCCCGGATCCTACACGTTCCAGATCGCCCCGAAGGGCGCCAACGCGGGCACCGTGCTCGGCGAGGCCTACGAGTTGCCGTGAAGCCTCCCGGAGGCGGGGCGGGGCGGAAAATCCGCCGGCGGATTCCCGCACATCCGGCTCGCGTGCCCCGGGCGCGTTGGTTTCGCTCCGTACTCACGAAGCGCACCGCCTATGTCCGGTTTCCGAGCCCGATTCTCCCTGCTGTCCTGGTTGTCCCTGCCCCTCGGGCTGGCAGCCGCCCCGGCCCCCGCCGTGCCCGAGGTCGACTTCACCCGCGAGGTGCAGCCGATCCTCGCCGAGCACTGCTTCCATTGCCACGGGCCGGATGATCAGGACCGCCGCGGCGGCCTGCGCCTCGATGACCGCGAGGCGGCGCTCAAGGGCGGAAAATCCGGCGTCGCCGCGCTCGTCCCGGGGAAGCCCGCCGAGAGCGAGTTGCTCGCGCGCATCCTCTCCCCGCACGAGGACGAGGTGATGCCCCCGCCCAAGGAGGGCAAGAAGGTCGGCCCACGCGAGCAGGAGGTGCTGCGTCGCTGGGTTGCGGCCGGCGCCCCGTACGCGCCCCATTGGGCCTTCGTCCCGCCGGTCAAGGCGGAGCCCCCCGCCGCCGGTGCGCACCCGGTCGACGCCTTCGTGGCGGCCCGCCTGCGCTCCCACCAGATCGACTTTTCCCCCGCCGCGGACCCCGCCGTCCTCTGCCGCCGGCTCCACCTCGACCTGATCGGCCTCCCGCCCTCCCCGGCGGACGTCGCCGCCTTCGTCCTGGCCGCCTCGGCCCAAGGCCTCCCCGCGGCCACCGAGGACCTCGCCCGCCGCCTCCTCGCCGACGAGCGCTTCGGCGAGCGCTGGGCCCGCGTTTGGCTCGACGCCGCCCGTTACGCCGACAGCAACGGCTACGAAAAGGACCTGCCCCGCGAGCAATGGGCCTGGCGGGACTGGGTGATCCGCGCCTTGAACCGCGACCTTGGCTACGACCGCTTCCTGACCGAGCAGATCGCCGGCGACCTCCTCCCCGGCGCCACGCAGGAGCAGATCGTGGCGACCGGCTTCCTGCGCAACGGGATGGTCAACGAGGAGGGCGCGATCATCCCGGAGCAGTTCCGCATCGAGGGGATGTTCGACCGCCTTGACTGCGTCGGGAAGGCCACCATCGGCCTGAGCCTCCAGTGCGCCCAGTGCCACACCCACAAGTTCGACCCGATCACGCACGACGAGTACTTCGGTCTCTACGCCTTCTTCAATTCCACCTACGAGGCCCAGTCCTGGGTCTACACCCCGGAGCAGCAGCAACTCATCGAGACCCTCCGGCGCGATCTCGCCGCCATCGACACGCGCACCAAGGCCGCCGTGCCGGACTGGGCGGAGCGCCTCGAGCAGTGGTCCGCCGAGCTCGTCCGCCAGCGCCCGGCGTGGACGCCCTTCCTCGCCGAGGAACTCGCCAGCACCAGCGGGCTCAACCACCCGGTCCAGCTCGCCGACCACTCCATCCTCACCCTCGGCCACCCGACCACGCGCGGGGACATCTTCGTGATCGGCACCCCGGCGCTCGATGGCGTCACCGGCCTCCGCCTCGAGGCGCTCACGCACGGGGACCTGGAGTTCAACGGCCCGGGCCGCAGCAAGTACGGGACCTGGGCGCTCAGCGAGCTGGAGGTGAGCGTGATGCCGCCCGGCTGCGACCAGTGGGAGAAGGTCGCGCTCCGGGCCGCCACGGCGGACTTCGCGGAGCCGGTCCGCGGCCTTGAGGAGGAATGGAAGGCGAACTTCGACAAGGAGCGGCGCCGGATCATCGGCGGCCCCGAACTGATGATCGACGGCGCCAACGACACGGCGTGGCGCGCGGACCGCGGCCCCGGCCGGCGCAACACGGAGTCGGCGGCCGTCGTGCAATTCACGGAGCCGCTGCGCCACCCGGCGGGCACGAAGCTGCGCGTGCTGCTGCGGATGCACCACAGCGGCGACGACAACGGCCGCCACAACACCGCGCTCGGCTGCGCCCGCATCTCCCTGACCCGCGTGATCGACCCGCGCGTGCCGCCGGTCGATCACGCCGCGATGCTGGCCCTCGAGGTCCCCGCCGACGCGCGCGACGAGCGGCAGCGCACCGCCCTGTTCCGGGCGTGGCGCGCCCAGGATCCGGCCGCGCGCAAGTTCCACACCGAGGCCGAGGCCGCGTGGAAACGTTACCCGGCGGCGCCCACCTCCGTCCTCCACCTGCGGGAGCGGGGCGGGGTCCACGCCCGCGAGACCCGCCTGCTCGACCGGGGCGCCTGGGACCGGCCGAAGCACGCCGTCCGGCCGCACGTCCCCGCCGCCCTGAATCCCTGGCCTGAGGACGCGCCCCGCGACCGCCTCGGCTTCGCCCGCTGGCTCACCGACCGGCGCGCGCCTCTCACCGCCCGCGTGGCCGTCAACCGGGTCTGGCAGACGCTGTTCGGCGCGGGCCTCGTCGAGACGCCCGAGGACTTCGGCACGCGCTCCAGCCCGCCCGAGCACCGCGAGTTGCTCGACTGGCTGGCGGTCGACTTCATGGACCAGTGCTGGAGCCAAAAGGAGTTGCTGCGGCAGATCGTGACCAGCCGCACCTACCAGCAGGACTCCGCCGGGACCCCCGCGCTGCGGGAACGCGATCCGGCCAACCGCCTGCTCGCCCGCGGGCCCCGCTTCCGGGTCGACGCCGAGATCGTCCGT
>VHCY01000175.1 GCA_016871595.1 Verrucomicrobiota bacterium | reverse complement strand
CCGGCCTGATCGTCACCCGCCCGACGTACACCGTGCGCATCCCGCAGGACGCGCTCCGCGACTACGCCATCGCCGGCGTGACCTTGCCGGACGGAAATTTCCTGCAGGCGGGGATTCTGATCGAGAGCCAGACGGTGCTCTTCGCCCCGCTGCGCCGCGCCTTTGCCCTCGCCGGAGGCGGAGCCCTGCTCCTCTCGTTCCTGCTCGGCATCCTCGTGGCGTGGCGCGCCACGGGCCCGCTGCGGGCCGTGGCGGAAACCGCGGGCCGGATCCTCGCGACGGGTGACCTCGCCGCCCGCGTGCCCGGCGGCGCCGGCCGCGGTGAACTGACCGAGCTCGTGCGGCAGTTGAACACCCTCCTCGAGCGCAACGCGGTCCACGTCCGCGGCCTGAGCGAAATGCTCGACAACCTCGCCCACGACCTGCGTACCCCGCTGACCCGGCTGCGCGGTGCGGCGGAGCTGGCGCTGCAGGATGGCGGCGATCCCGCGGAGGCCCGCGCGGCGCTCGCCAGCTGCATCGAGGAGACCGACCGCCTGCTACACCTGCTGGAGGTGTTGCTGGACGTCTCTGCCGCCGAGGCTGGCGTCTTGCCCCTGCATCGGGAGCAACTCGATCTGGGTCAGTTGTTGCACCGGGCCGTGGACCTCTATCGGGAGGTGGCCGAGGAGCGGCGCATCCGCGTGCGCGTCGAGCAGGCTGCCCCCGTGCCGGCGCGCGTGGATACGGTTCGGCTGGGCCAGGCGGTGAACAACCTCCTCGACAACGCCCTCAAGTACACCCCCGAGGGCGGGAACGTGATTTTGGCGGTGCGGCCCTTGCCGGCGGGCGCGGAGTTGGAGGTGCGCGACGATGGTCCGGGCATTCCTGAGGCGGAGCGGGAAGCGGTGTTCCGCCGCCTGTACCGTTCGGATGCCAGCCGTTCCCAGCGCGGGCTCGGGCTGGGCCTGAGTATGGTGAAGGCGATCGTCGAGGCCCACGGGGGCACCGTCCGGGCCACCGCCGCCCCCGAGGGTGGGGCGTGCCTGCGACTGCAACTACCCGAGGGCGCGTCCGCCTAGGCCGCAACCCTCCCGGCGCGAGGGACCAAGACAACCCGGGTCCCCATCGGGTCTCCGGCCAACCTCACCCCTAGCGCCAGGGCATCACGGGATTTCGTAAACCTCGATCAGGCCGACGCCCGTGGCCCCACTCACCCCGGAGAGTTCCACCGTGTAGCCACCAGGGGCCAGATTCGCGATCAGCGCAGCGTCACGCGAACCAGCCGCCAACGCGAACGCTCCGGTTGCCGAGGCCGCGGAGCTGACCTCGGCGCCGGACCAGTTGTCGTTTGAGGCCACCAGCGTGCCATCGCTGCGCCGCACGAAAATCTGGGCATCCGCGAGCACGCCGGTCACGCCAAACACCCCAAGCGTCGGCCCGATGCCCCGGATCAGCAGCCGCTTGGGGGTTGGCCCCAGCACAAAGAATCCGGCGAACATGACGTTTTCCCCGGCTCCGACCTGGGCGCGGGACGAGATATTGATCAACTTCCGCCCCAGGGCATCGGCGTCCGAATTATAGTCGATGTCGTAGGTCTCCAGCAGGGCGACGCCCGAGGCAGAGGCACCGGCGGCGCTGATTTGAGCGGTATAGGCGCCGGGCAAGAGGTTGATCAGGATCGCCGCGTCGCGACTCGCCCGATCCAAGGGGAAGGCCCCCACGAGCGCGGCCTTCGCGACGATGTCGTCAGCGCGAGTGCTGCTGCCCCAGTTGTCGTTGCCATCGATCGGCGCGGCACCGCGGTAAATGGTGAGCACGGGATCGGGCATCGCGCCGGGCAGGCCGAAGCTGGCCAAGGTGGGACCGATCGCGCGGACCAGGATCGGCTTGGGCGAGTTCCCATTGATGGCAAAACCCACCACGAGCGTGTTCGCGCCGCTGCCCGCGGGACTGCGCACGGAAAGGTTGGCCAACCGGGTATTCTGAGTAGTCCCCGCGGTCTCGGGGGTGGCGGCGATCGATCCGGTCAAACGCACGGTGCCCGTAGCTTCAGCGTAGCCGTCGACCGCAATTTGATAAGTGAGGCCTGCCGTGACGCGGAAACTGACACTGCTCGTGGTCGAGCTGCCGTGGTCATCGTTGCTCGCGACTTCCGTGAGCGCCGCAACGTTAGTCCCGAGATAAACGGCGAGCACGGTGTCGAAGCTCGATCCGTTGGTGGTGAGATTGGCCAGACCCGAGCGGCTCGGCGTCCAGCTCCACCACACGGAACGGGCAGCGGCACTGCGGGCGTGAGCCGGCTCGCCCAACTCGCGGGTCGCGCCCACGTTGGATCCCTCGACGGTCCCGCCCGTTGCAGGCAAGGCCGAGCGTCGGGCAAATAGATCGTTCGCGGGCGTGGTGGCTCCGCCGGCAATCGACGCCACCGTCAGTTGAATTGCCCCTGCCGCGCCCCCGTAGCTCGCGACCACAATCTGGTAGGTCACGCCCGCGGTGGCGTTAAAGCGCAGCCAGCTGGTGCGGATCGCGCTTGATTCGTCATCATTACTAGCAACCGAGGCCAGCGAATCTACCGCACTGCCGCGATAGACCGCGAGCACGGTGTCGAAGTCGCTGCCCGCCGTGGAAACGGAGTAAGCTCCACTGACCGCCGGGGTCCACGTCCACCACAGGGAGCGATTCGCGGGGACTCCGGCATGGAAAGGCTCACCTGACTCGCTGGTGGCGGAGGAGTTATTGCCCACCACCGTGCCGCCCGCGGAGGGAATCGTCGCGCGGTTGGCAAAGGCGTCGTTGGTCACCGGCGCCACGCCGCCCCCTGCGCCCGCCGACAGGGCCAGGGACAGCCGCACGTTGCCGCTGGCGCCCCGGTAGCCGTCCACGGCAATCCGATACGTCTGGCCGGCTCGGGCGGTGAATGAGACGGCACTCGTGACTGCGTCGGCGACATCGTCGTTGGCCGCAACCGCCGTCAGGCCGTTGAGCGCATTTCCCGTGTAGACCGCCAGCACCGTATCAAAGTTGGATCCGGCAGTGGAGATCGTTACCGTGCCGGACGCGGGCGCGGTCCAGCTCCACCACAACGAGCTGCCGCCGCGCTGGTTGGCGTGGTCCGGTTCCCCGGGCTCTTTGGTCGCACCCACGGAGCTCACACTGAATTCACCGCCACTCGGGCCCACCGGGCTGGGCCGGGCAAAGGCATCATTCGCGAGGGTCGAGCCGCCGCCACTGCCCCCACTCCCGCTGCCCGCGGGCGGGGTCAGCACGATTACGACGCTGCCCGTAGCGCCAGCGTAACCATCGACCGCGATCTGATAGGACGTGCCTGACGTCGCCGAGAACGAAACCACGCTCGTAGTCGTACCGGGGCCGTCGTCATTACTCGCCACCGGCGTCAGGCCGCCTACGGAAGTACCGGTGTAGACGGCGAGAACGGTATCAAAGCTGCTGCCGGCGGTCGCAACGGTGACCGTTCCACTCACGGTCGCGGACCACGTGTACCAGACGGACTTGAACGGTCCGTTTCCGGCGTGGCTGGGTTCGCCGGTTTCGCGCGTCGCGCTGGAGTTTGAACCGGAAAGGGTTCCGCCCGTGCTCGGGAACGTGAGCCGATTGGCAAAACTGTCGTTGTTGGCCCCGCTGCTGGCCCCGGAGAGGGAAATGCCCAGGACAATGCTCCCGGTCGCACCGCCGTAACCGTCGACCAGGATACGGTAAGTGGTACCCGCCGTGGCCGGGAAGGTGAGCAGGCTCGCGCTGCCAGCGCCACTGTCATCGTCCGAGGCGATCCGGGTAAGGGCGGACACCGCCGTGCCCGTGTAGACCGCTAGAATGGTGTCGAAGGAGGATCCCGAGGTGAATACCGACGCGGTGCCAGAGCTGGGCGCGGTCCACGCCCACCAGACCGACGCTCCGCCAACCGAGTCGGGATGTACCGGCTCACCGGACTCCTTGTTCGCGCCCACATTGCTCCCCGACGCGTTGACCAACGCCCCGGAAAGAATGGTCGCGTTCGCGAAGGCGTTATTGACCGGGCCACTACCGGAAGAGGAACCGACCGTCAAAGTGGCCGGTCGGCTGGTACTGGATCCCCCGGCGGAATTGCGCACGACCACACTGTAGGTGCCGGCGCTCGCGGCTTGCACGGAGGACAGGGAGAGCGTGGCGCTGGTCGCGCCGCTCAGCACCGAGGACTGACCATCTTGATTGGTGAACGTCCACTGGTAGGTGAAGGGACCCGAGCCCGCAACCACCACCGCGAACGTGACGTTGGCACCCGCGGCCACGCTCTGACTCGCGGGTGCCGTCGTGATCACGGGCGGGGGCAGGTCGACGGAAAGCGTGGCCACGGTGCTGCGGACCTCGCCGAAGGTATTACTCACGACCGCCTGGTAGGTTCCCGCTTGGGCGAGAATGACCCCCCTGAACACGACCGTGGAACTGGTGAGGCCTTCGAGGGGATTCCCGTTGAACAGCCAACGATAGCGCAGGTCCGTGCCAGATGCTCCCACACTCAACGTGGCGACGTCACCCACGTTGACCCGCCGACTGGATGGCTGCGAGGTGATGGTCGGCGCGTTGCTGGGCAACGGATCTGAGCTCCCGGTGGCTCGAATGGCGGCTTCGATCACCGAATTGCTGAAAGAATCCACGCCATAGACCCCCGCTTGGTCGGTTCTGCGACCAAGGGATCGATTAAGGCCGGAAACATGGACCCCGGCAAAGAGGTACTGGGATCCATCCATGACCCAAACGGGGCCGCCGCTGTTGCCCGGCCCCGCCGACACCTCCGAGACCTGAAGGTAGGTTCCGGAGATACTCTCGTAGGGGCGGGAAAATGGCCCGGTCTGATGCATCAGGTACGTCCGGATATCATTACTCGAATAAAGCCCGGCAGGATATCCGGTGATCAGTTTCGGACGGGTCGACTTCAAGGCGTGAACCCCGTCCTCAAAGTAGCCCGCGAACCTGCCCCCAGCGGTGTCCTCAAACGCGTAATGAACGACGAAATCCCGCTCAAAGGACGCTGGATCGTTGAGCGCCAGCCTCGAGGTCCCCTCCGCGTTCGCGTAACCCCTCCATTTAATGTAACCCCGCAAAGGCTGACCGGCCGAGAGCGGGGGTTCGCTGGACGGAGCTATCGCCCGGTGCCAGCGAACATTAGTTAGCCACGGATCGGCCGCCTGCTTGAGAAAGACCACGTGGGCGCAGGAAAAGACCACCCGGCGATTCCGCACGACCGCGCCACTGCCTAGGCCATGTAGCGATCCAGATCGGCCGCCGACCAAGATCATGCCGGTGAGATTGTAGGGGTATTCCTCGTAGGCACTGCTGGCGGCGCCGATGGGAGACGCGGTGTGGGTCTGCTGAGCCGGGAGGGTGGCGAGGAGCAGGAAAAATCCTGCGAGGAGACCGGCCGAAAAGGCCCGACGAGAAGGCAGCGTCTGGTTCATGGCTTGAAATAACCTCCCCGGGCCGCGGCCGCGATCGACTCGCGCAACCGGGCTTCCGCGCTCGCCATCTCGCCGTTCCAGCGCCGGAACTCCA
>VHCY01000174.1 GCA_016871595.1 Verrucomicrobiota bacterium | reverse complement strand
CCGACGATGCCGCCGGCCGCCGCCGCCTCGCGGAGTATCTCCTGCGCGCCCCGTTCTCCCTCGAGAAGATCACCTACAACCCCGCAGCCGGCAGCGTGCTTTACCGCTCCGAGCGCCACTGGCGCACCAAGCGCAACTTCGAGGTCTATTCCGCCCCGCAGTTCATCGCCGCGCTGCTCGATCAGATGCCACCGAAGGGTGTGCCGCAGGTCCGCTACTACGGTCGTTACAGCAACAAGAGCCGCGGGCTCCGCCAACGGACCGCCGACGCCGCCGCGGGCAAGATTCACGCCCCGCCGGCCCGCCCCCGGCGCCGCCGGGCCGCCTGGCGGGAGTTGATCCAGCGAGTCTGGGGCGCGGACCCGCTCAAATGCCCGCTCTGCTCGGGCCTGCTGCGGCCCATCGCCGTCGTCGAGACGAAAGCCGAAATTGCCGCCATCCTCGCGCCCCTGGGCCTCTTCCGCCCGCACGATCATCCCTTCGCCGTGGGTCCGCCCCGGCCTGAGGTCGCCGTCCTGATCGACGCCGCGACGGGCGATTGTCACGCCCTCGACCCGCCGGATTTCCCGCCCGGGCTGCCGTATCCGCGGCCACGCGACGAGCCGATCCGGTTCCGCGCCGAGGTGATGGAGCCGGGCGAGGACTTCGACCAAACGGGCTTCGAGCTGCCGGCGCCGCCGCAAGTCACGCCGGCGGACGCCGGTCAGGGCGAACTGTTCGGCGAGGAGTTCTCCCAGCCCGATGCCAACGATGCCGAGCCGGTGTTCTGGAGCGCGGGGAGCGCGCAGGCCTCGCCAGACGACGACTTCGTTCAGGCCGACGCCGCGGAATCACTTTGAAGCCTCGCTGCTTGACCGCGAGCAGCCGGAGGTGTGTCTCTTCGCATCGTGACTGCCACGACTGACCTCCGAACATTCGCCGGCGAGGCGCCGGAATCGGACGAGTTGCTGAGTTTCTGTCGGGATATCTTCGTTAACCGGCTCTTCGCGCCGCTGGCCGGTCAGGCGGACTTGAGGGTTGGGGGACTACAGGGGTCCGATTCTGTTTCCACCCGGCACCCTCCCCTTAAACCCCTCCCGGATCCGATCCCCGTGAAAATCCAGTTTCCTATCGGTAAGGCGGCCGGTCCATCTTTGAGGCGGTGCGCGAACGAGACCTGCTGCTGCACCATCCTTACGACTCCTTCGCGCCGGTCGTCGGCCTCATCGAGGCGGCGGCGCGCGATCCGGAGGTCCTGGCCATCAAGCAGACCCTTTATCGCACCAGCGGCGATTCGCCGATCATCCGTGCCTTGATTGAGGCTTCGCTGGCCGGCAAGCAGGTCACGGCTTTGGTCGAGCTGATGGCGAGGTTTGACGAAGCGAACAACATCAAGTGGGCCCGCGAACTGGAAGAGGCGGGCGTGCACGTGGTGTATGGGGTTGTGGGCCACAAGACCCACTGCAAGTGCTGTCTCGTGGTCCGGCGCGAAGGCGCGATTCTCCGGCGCTACGTGCACCTCGGCACGGGCAATTACAACCCGAAGACGGCCCGGCTTTACACCGACCTCGGCTTGCTCACCTGTCGCGAACACCTTGCGGCGGAAGTGTCGCAGTTGTTCAACACCCTCACCGGGCTGTAGATGATGTCGGTCGTGGCGGCGGAGGTGTCGGAGTACGGGCCGAAGTAGCTCGTGAACCAGCCCGCGGCCCAGGCGTCGCGGCGCCAGGTGAGCGTGCCGTTGGCGCGCCAGCGCGGGCGGCCATTGCGGTCGAGCGAGTAGCTGGGGCGCGCGCCGGCCTGCGCCTGCGTCTCGCGCACGGTGTTGCGCGTGGCCTCGGCCTTGAAGGTGAACTGGCCGAGCGGGAGCTTCGGGAGGCGATACTGCAGGCCGATCTCGTAGCCCTGGCGCTCGCGGGCGCTCAGGTTGACGTAGTCGTTGATCACCCGGATGACTTTGCCGACCGGGGCGCGACGCGTGGCGTTGGTGAGCTGGCGGGCGTTGAAGGCGTTGAAGAAATCGATATCCTCCTGGGTGACCGGAGCGCGGAGGACGTTTTCGTAGCCCTGGTAGTTCGCGGTGCCGGAGCCGAGGTCGATGCGATCGATCGGCGTGCCCGCGGCGAGGGCCTCGCGCACGGCGCGGTCGAGGATGTCCTCGTCGGTGTTGAGCGTGCCGCCGATGCCGATGTCCTCGATCACGTCGCGCAACCGGATGGCCCAGTAGTCGAACGTGAGCGAGAGGCCGCGGACCTTGGGCACCTCGAGGACGAGCCCGGCACGCCAGCTCTTCGACTGCTCGGGCTTCAGCCGCTCGCTACCCTGCTTCAGCGAAAGCCGCAGGCCCGTGGAATCGGTTTCGAGCCCGGTGACCTCGGAGCGGTAAGGATCGTTGGCGTTGCCGTTGCGCTGCACGGGCTGGGTGTTCTGCTGGACGAGGTTCGGGACGCGGAACGACTCGTTGTAGGAGCTGCGCAGCTTCAGGAACGAGACGGGCTTCCAGTAGAGGCTGGCTTTCGGTTTCGTGGGGTTGCCGCCGATCGAGAAGCGTTCGTGACGGGCGGCGAGGTTCAGTTCGAGCGCCTGGACGAGCGGAAGGCGGTTCTCCCGGCCGACAAACGGCAGCGAGGTCTCGGCGAAGACCGAGGTGACGGTGCGCTGCGAATCGAGGGAGCGGTTGGGGCTGAGGGCGATGAAGTCGTCGTCGTTGTCGCGCAGGAAGGGGAGATTCTGCGAGCCGGGCGGATTGAGGCCGTGGAAGACCGGGCGCTTGTCGTCGTAGCTCTCCCAACGGAACTCGGCGCCGGTGGCGAAGCCCACGCGGCCGCCGCGGCCGAGGCGCCAGAGCTCGCCGCTGAGGTTGGCGTCCCAGGTGAAAAGTTTCGTGTGCGCGTAGCGCTCGTTGGTATCGAGGATGTCCGCCAGGACGCTCGACGGATTTTCGTACGGCTGGTCGGCGACGATCTGGTTGTTGACGATGCGGAAGGTGGTGCGGAAGGGGTTGAAGGCGGTGTTGTCCGTGCGGGCGAGAGCCTGGCGGAGTCGCGATTCGCGCCCGTGGTTGTGTTCGTACTCGTGGGTCTGGGCCGCCGAATACATGAGGCCGCTCTCCCAGCGCCAGCCCTGCTCCAGCGTGCCACGCAGGCCGGCGAGCGCGCGGAGCTGGTGACTGTGCACCTCGATGACGCGCGGCGTGGGCCCGAGGAGGATCTCGCCGGAGGCGGAGACATCGGCGGGCGTGCCAACGAGGCGCGGCGTGCCGTCGGCATTGGGCGCGCCGGTCGGATGGTAGAAGCGGGTGCCGAAGGGATTCCACGGATTCGAGGCAGGCACGTAGATCCCGATCTCGGTGTCGCGATCGAAGTTGGGCGGCTCACGGCCGGTGAAACTCTTGGCGCGGTAGACCATCAGGTCGCCGAAGGCCGTGGTGCGGGGCGAGAGCGGATGGTCGACGAACGCGGCCAGATTGATGCGATCGGTCCGCGGGGAGAGCACGCGCCATCTGAGCACGTTGAGATAGTGAAAGCGCTCGCCCGGATCGAAGGCGCCTGTGCCGGAGATGCTACGCGACGGCGCGGTGGTCTTGAAGCCGAGGCCGCCCGCCGCGCGCGGATAGAGGAAGAACGTCCCGTTCGTGCTCATCGTGGCGACGCTGCCGTCCGGCTGGGCGGCAGTGGAGATGCCGACGTTGCCCGCGGGCCGCGAGCCGATGAACGTGCGAAAGTCGCTCTGGATGAAACCGCGCTGCCACTGGCCGTAGGCACTCACGGCGCTGCCGTTGTGAAAATCGTTGTCGCGATTCTGCTGCACGCCGGTGACGGGGTCGACGATCGGCACGCCGTCCCACGGCGCGGGGAGCTTGCGCGTGTTGCGCAGGTCGCTGTCGCGCGACCAGGGTCGGTCTTGGGCGGTCAGCGCGTCGCGGTGAAACACATCGAGCGCGACCGAGACATGGGTCTTTCCCAGCAACCGTCCCTCGGCGATCGTGAAGCGGAACTCGTTTCCGCCGCCGTGCTGGGTGAGCGCGGTCTTGGCGGTGACGGTGCGCCCGCGAAAGTTGCGCGTGGTGCGGTTGTTGATCACACCGGCGGCGGCGTCGGTGCCGTAAATGGCGGAGGCGCCGTCGGGCAGCACCTCGACGCTGTTGAGCAGCGCGGTGGGGATGGCGTTGATGTTGGGTGCCAGCGAGGGGATGCCGTTTTCCGACATCGACACCGGAAACGGCGCCATGCGGCGGCCGTTGACGAGGGTCAGCGTGTTGCCCGAGCCGAGCCCGCGGAGATCGACGGAGTTGACGTCGCCGCGCGCACGCTGCGAATCGACCTGCAACTCGCTGATGACCGCAGGGTCGGCCATCGTGAGCGTCTCCGACAGATCGGCCATCGTGGAGTCGAAGCGGAGGCTCATGTCCTCCTTGTCGATGACGACGACGGGGATCGCGGACTCCGCGTCGACGCGCTTGATGTTGGTGCCGGTGACGACGTAGGCCTCGAGTTGGACGGTGCTGGCACCGGGCTGGATGGCGCCGGCGGCGCCCGGAGACGGTGGCGGCAGGGCTTGCGCGAACGCGCCGCCCGCGGACAGGACGACCAACATGGAGGCGGCGATGGCGAGGGGGACGCCACCACGGACGGGGAGTGAAACGCCGGGGTTCATAACGCCAGCATGGGGGAGCCGCGAGCTGCGACTCAACCGGCGACGATGGTCGATTCCCGGCAATGTCGGAAACGGGCCCCGGGTTTCTGGCGATTCCGGTGACGGCGGTGTGACGGAAGGGACGTCGCGGAGGCGGTGGCGACAAACTGGATCTTCAGGGGGATCGGATCCGGGAGGGGTTTAAGGGGAGGGTGCCGGGTAAAAGCGGAGTCGGACCCCTGTAGTCCCCCAACGCTCAAGTCCGCCTGACCGGCCAGCGGCGCGAAGAGCCGGCTAACGAAGATATCCCGACGGAAACTCAGCGACTCGTCCGATTCCGGCGCCTCGCCGGCGAATGTTCGGAGGTCAGTCGTGGCAGTCACGATGCGAAGAGACAGACCTCCGGCCGCTCGCGGTCAAGCAGCGAGGCTTCAAAGTGATTCCGCGGCGTCGGCTTGAGCGAATGTCGTCATCTCTGCTTTGGTTGCGGAAGAGATGCGATAAGTACCGAGAAGACAAATTCCGAGTGGTTCAAAGTTCCTCGCCATGACCGTTACGCTGGCTGCCACGCCGCGGCGGGTCTACGAGGCATCGCATCCCTCGGACGAGGAGTCGGCTGGTCCCTCTCCGGGCTGGTACTCCCGCGAAGACTACAAGAAGTTCCACCGGCGTTATCCCTGAGCATTCGAGGTGCCGCGTTGGGGGGGCCGTTTGGGAATTTTTTTTGGACCCCTCGGACCCGATTGGAATCGACCAGTAACGCCGGCGAGACCCTCCCCCCGGGGGGGGTAATTGAGAAGCGAATCAACCTAAATTCCTCAGTTGAGGGCTCGATTTTGGGCGATTTTGGGGGGATTTTCGGCGTTTCACGAGGGTATCGCCTCGACTCTATTCAACTGCGGCGCAGTTGTCCGAATCCAGTCGTGCAGACGG
>VHCY01000173.1 GCA_016871595.1 Verrucomicrobiota bacterium | reverse complement strand
GGCTTCGGCGCCTTCGCCAATTTCACCTACACCCAGGCCGAGGGCAATTTCGGCACGACGCTGTTCCAGCGGGAGCTCGCCAACCAGCGGCCGCGCACGGCCAACGGTGGCATCTCCTACGTCGCCTACGGCTGGCAACTGCGGCTGCTGGGCAACTGGGACGACAGCTTCTACCGCTCGGGCGCAGGCCAGTCGGCGACCTACAGCGACCCGCGGTTCATCCTGGACTTCAAGGGGCAGTATCGAATCAACCGTCGGTATGAAGTGTTCTTCGAGGCGATGAACCTGACGAACGAATTTGTCCGGACGTTCGTGCTGGCGAACGGCATCAAGGCCGACTTCCTCCGCAAGGGCATCTTCGTCACCGCGGGTATGAAGATCTCATTGTGAGTCTTCTTCCAGAAACCTCATGAAGGTCTCCTGGTCACTCGGGGTGGCGGCGTCCCGCGCACGCCTTTTCGCCGCCGCTGCCGCCGTGCTCGCGGCGCTGCCGCCCGCGCCGGCGGCCGGCGGTGTGACAATCGGCATCAAATCTCCCCACTCCGCGATCGAACTGGCCGCAAGTGAACTGGCGAAACACCTTGGCCTGATGGCGGGCGACAACCGGGCGGCGGCGGTGCTGCCCCGGGCGGAAGGAGCGGTCGCCTCGCTGCAACTCGGGTTGTTCGGCGACTTCGGCGTGTCCGTTGCGGGGGTGGCGGACCCAGCGCGTGACGATGCGATCTACGTTGCCGTCCGGGATTCCCGGGGCGTCATCGCCGGCTCGAATCCGCGCAGCGTGCTGTTTGCCGCGTACCGGTTCCTCGAGGCGGCGGGCTGCCGGTGGATCCGTCCCGGGCCGGACGGCGATTACGTGCCGCGCCGCCGGATCGACGACCTGACGGTCGAGCTGGCCGATCGCGCCGCGTATCGGTTCCGTGGGACAACAATACGGGCACCTACGGCCTGGACTACATCCTCCAGAAGATCGAGTGGAGCGCCAAGGTGGGCCTGAACACCTTCTTCAACGAATGGTTCATCCCGCGGATGAACTTCGATCGCTGGTACAGCCGGCGCTACCCCTCGGCCCAGTCGCCGGCACCGCGTTCCGACGCGGAGCTGGGAGCGTACTCGGAGCTGCTCAAGCGCGAGGTGCAACGCCGCGGGATGATCCTGCAGGCCGTGGGACACGGCTGGAACGCGTTTTTCATGGGCAATCCGGAGGCGCAATGCGACCACGACGGCCGGTTGATCGTGCCGGAAGAGCAGCGCCAGTTCCTCGCCCTCGTCAACGGCGAGCGGGATTATCATACGCTGGCCGGCGGCAAGCGCGTACCGCAGCGCCCCACCATGGTGGACCTCTGCTATGGCCATCCGGAGGTGCGTCGCCGCCTGATCCAGCTCGTAGCCGACTACGCGCAGGCGCACCCGGAGATCGATTATTTGCACTTCTGGCTCGATGATCGGCGGAACGACACCTGCGAGTGCCCGCGGTGCCGGGAACAGCGCGTGAGCGATCACTACGTCGCCCTCCTGAACGGAATCGATCGGGAGCTGACCGGCCGCCAGCTTTCCACCCGGCTCGTCTTCCTCATCTATCAGGACACGGTCTGGCCACCGCAGGCCGAGCGGTTTGCCAACCCCGATCGGTTTGTGCTGCAATTTTCGCCGGTCTCACGGCTCTACGATATCCCCTACGAAGCGCCGCCGGCAGGACTGAAGCTGGCTCCGTATCGGCTCAATCAAAACGTCCTCCCCTCGAGCATTCAGGAGAATGTCGGCTATCTGCGCGAGTGGCAGCAGGTCTTCCCCGGCCGGGGCTTCGCCTACGACTATCACTTTGTCTGGGCGCACTTCTTCGACCAGGGTTATGTGGGTTTCCTCGACGTGCTCGCCGAGGACATCCGGCGGCTGCCCAAGGTGGGTCTGGACGGGTTCGTGAGCTGCCAGAACCAGAAGGCGTTCTTCCCGCACGGGCTGCCGCAGCACGCCCACGCCCGGCTGCTTTGGAAACCGGATACGCCAGTCCAGGAGTTGGCGGCGGACTACTTTGCCGGCGCCTTCGGTGGCGACGGAAAGCTGGCCCTTGAGCACATGAAAACGCTTTCGGCCCTGTTTCACTGGGCCCGCTTCTACCAGATGTACCGCGTCAAGCCACCCGCGACGCCGGTCGAGGAGGTGCGGGGCGTGGCCGCCGATCTGGCGCGGGTCAACGAGGTCACCGCGCGGTTCCGGCCGGTCATCGAACGTAATCTCGCGGCCGCCGATCCAGTGCGCCGGCTCTCGTGGGAGCATCTGCGGATCCACGCCGGGTTCGCGCCGCTCATGGCGGACGCGCTGCGGGCGCGCCTCGAGCGGCGCGTCAAGGACGAGCAGGCCGCCTGGCAGGCGCTGGCGCGGTACGCGGTCGAGCACGAGGCCACGCTGGAGGTGGTGTTCGACGCGCACTGGTTTCAGAAGATCTTTCCCGCCTTCCGGTAGCCCGGAAATCTCATGGTGAAAGGAAAACAACCAACATCCTGTAGGAGCGGGTTTACCCCGCGACCTCGCCGTATGGCTTTTCGTTACCGCTCCTCGCGGCATAAAGCCGCTCCTACAACCGAGGAGTCGACTGCGATGTCCTCGGGCAACCCGCCCTCCAATCCATGAGCCTCCGCGGCGGCAGTGCCATCATCGGATACGGGGAAACGGTCTTTGCGAAAGCGAAGCACTCGGCGGGCCGTTCGCCGCTGGGGGAGCAGTGCACGGCGGCCCGGCTCGCCCTTGCGGATGCGGGCATCGCCAAGGACGAGGTCGACGGCCTCGTGGCCATCGGGCCGCTCGACCACGGCCCGAGCTGGTCCATGGATCTCGCGGAGTACCTGCAACTGCGTCCCTCCTTCCTCGATACGCCGTATTTCGGCGGGGCGGCCGGCAACGCGGGCATCTTGCACGCCGCGGCGGCGATCCAAGCCGGACTCTGCCGCACCGTGCTCCTCGTGGGCGGCTCGGTCTCCCAGCCCGGCCCGCCCGCACCGCATGGCGTGGAAGACTCGGTGTCGTTCGAGCGCGACTTCGATACCATCTTCGGGCCCATGGGCGACAACTCCGCCTACGCGCTCATCAAACGGCGCTACCAGCACGAGTTCGGTGCCGGGGAGGAAGGGTTCGCCCAAGTGGTGGTGAACGCCCGCCGCCATGCCGCCCGCTTCGCCAACGCGCTGCTGACGACGCCGGTCACCGTCGAAGACGTCTTGAACTCGCGGATGATCTGCGACCCGCTGCGGATGTTCGAGATCGTTATGCCCTGCACGGGCGCGGCGGCACTCGTCCTGACTTCGGCGGAGCGCGCCCGGGACGTACGGCAGCGGCCCGTCTACCTGCTGGGCGGCGGTCAAGCCATCGATCGCGGGATGTGGACGCCGGCCTACGGACGCGAAGCCTCGTTGACGACCTCGCCCATCAAGCGATCCGCCGCCAGCGCCTTCGCCATGGCCGGGCTGACGGCCGCCGATCTGGACTTCCTGCAGCTCTACGACTGCTACACCATCACGGTGATTGTCGCGCTGGAGGACGTCGGCTGCTGTGCAAAAGGCGAAGGCGCCGAGTTTGTGGCCAGGACTGATCTGTCCTCGACCGGCACATTGCCGGTCAACACGGACGGCGGCCAGCTCGGGCGCGGGCAGCCGTACGGGGCGTGTCATTTCCTGCCGGTCATCGAGGCCTCCCGGCAACTGATGGGCCGGGCGGGTGCGCTGCAGGTAGCCGATGCGCGCTTCGGCCTGGCCAACGGCAACGGCGGCGCCATGGCCAACCAGTGCACCCTGATCCTCGGCAACGAAATCCCGTGAACCGATACCCTGCCATGAGAAGCGCCGCCGCGGGCACCATTCGATGAGTTTCCAAGCAGCCTACCAGAAACCATTGCCGCAGATTCTCCCGGAGACCGCCGGTTTCTGGGAGGCCACGCGGCGGCACGAACTCGTCGTCCAGCAATGCGCGGCGTGCGGGCAACGCCAGTATTTCCCCCGTCTCCTCTGCCATCGCTGCCTCTCCGACGATCTCGCATGGGCCCCGGTTTCCGGGCAGGGCGTGGTCTACAGCTTCACCATCATCCGGCAGGTCCTGCACGCGAGTTTCGCGCCGGACGTGCCCTATGTGTATGCGATCGTCGAATTGGCGGAAGGCGTGCGCCTGATCGCCAACGTGGTCGGCATCGCCCCCGAGCAAGTGCGCGTGGGCCTGCCGGTGAAGGTCGTCTTCGCCGAGGTCACGCCCGAGGTAAGCCTTCCCCAATTCGAACCCGTATGATTCAAGCTCTTGAACCAGACACCCGCCCGGAACGTCTGCCTGCGGTTGCCGCGGCCGGCTCCCTGCCGGAACAGGATCGGCTCCTCGCCAACCTGCATTACCTGCTGAATCCGCGCTCGGTGGCGATTATCGGCGTGTCGCGCAATCCCGACAGTTTCGGGTATCCGCTCGTGGAGATCGCGCAGCGCTGCGGCTACTCGGGGGTGCTCCACTTGGTGAACCCCAAGGCCGATTCCATCCTGGGACTGAAATGCCACCCGAGCGTGCTCGACATCCCGGGCGAAGTGGATGCCGCCGTGATCATGACCGGCCGCAAGTATGTGGGCGCGGCCGTGGAGGACTGCATCCGGAAGGGCGTCAAGGGCATTGTGATCGTCAGCGCGGGTTTCGCCGAGCAGGGGGATGACGGGCGGCGGGAGGAGGAGGCGCTGGTGGCGCGGGCGCGGGCGGCGGGTGTGCGGATTATCGGTCCGAACACGCTGGGATACTTCAGCGCGCCGGCCAGCCTCGACCTGATCATGACCGGGTTCATCCGCAAGGGCAGCACCGCCCTCGTCACGCAAAGCGGCAACCTGACCCAGTCGCTGACGTTTCCGGGCGCGCAGCGGGGGCTGGGCTTCCGCTACGTGGTCGGCCTCGGCAATCAGGCGGAGGTGCAGGTGCCCGACCTCATCCGCTATTTCCGCGACGATCCGGAGACGAAGGTCATCGCGGTCCACATCGAAGGATTGCGGGATGGCCGGCGGTTTCTTGAGGCGGTGCGGGCCACCGTGCCAATCAAACCGGTAATCGTCGTCAAAAGCGGTCGCACGGAGGAGGGCGCGCGCGCCGCCTCCAGCCACACCGCGGCGATGGCGGGCAACGACGCGATCTACCAGGCGGCCTTCCGGCAGGGCGGGGCCATCCCCGTGGAGGAATTTTCCCGGCTGACCTCGGTGCTCCTCGCGTTCCAGCAGGGCAAACCCGCCCGGGGAAACCGGGTGTGCATCATTTCGGAGGGCGGGGGCGACTGCGCGCTGGCCAGCGATGAATGCGTACGCCAGGGGCTGGCGCTGCCCGCATTGACTCCGGCCCTCCAGCAGCGCCTGCGCAGCATCCTGCCGCCGAATGCCACCGTGACCAATCCCATCGATCTGGCCGGATGGGAGAACTTCGTGGAGGCAACCGAGCTCGTGCTGGCCGAAGACTCCATCGACGGCGTGATCCTCGTCGGCGGGTTCGCCGGCAATTTCCACATCAACGCGCGGGACTATCAGAAGGAGGCGGGCCACGTCGCGCGCATGTGCGATCTCATCGCCCGGTCCCCGAAGCCCGTGCTAATCTACTCCTACACCGGTTACCTACAGAGTACGTTGACAGAGAC
>VHCY01000172.1 GCA_016871595.1 Verrucomicrobiota bacterium | reverse complement strand
TCCGCCACCGCAACCCGGGCACCGCCATCGAGGTCCTCACGCCCGACTTCAAGGGCAACCTTGCCCACGTCGACACGGTCCTCGACGCCCGGCCCGACATCTACAACCACAACCTCGAGACGGTCGAACGCCTGCAGAAGCCGGTCCGCGTCCAGGCCCGCTACGACCGCTCGCGCTCCGTCCTGCGGCACGCGAAATCCCGCGGCTTCACCACGAAAACCGGGATTATGCTCGGGGTCGGCGAGGAGCCGGGCGAGGTGGAGCAGACGCTCCAGGACATCGCCGCGGACGGCACAGACATCCTCACGATCGGCCAGTACCTGCAGCCGACGCCGAAACACCTGCCGGTCGCCCGCTGGGCCACGCCGGAGGAGTTCGCGCGCTGGCAGGAATTCGGGCTCGGGCTCGGCATCGGGGTGGTCGAAAGCGGGCCGCTCGTCCGCTCCAGCTACCACGCGGACGAACAGTCGGCGCGCTTCACCGGCCCCGACCATCGCAACACCGCCAACGCGCTCGCGGACGTCTGAGTTTGCGCGGAGTTAGGCCGAACTCCTTGCGCCTCAGCGCCGGGTTCGCCGGGCTGCGGTCGCCAGTTCCAGTTGCTCGAGGGCCTCGCGGGGCCGGCCGAGGGCGCGCAACACCTGCGCGTACTGCTCGCGCCATTCGGGCAACGCGGCCGGGGATGCGAGAGCGGCCGTATAAGCGGTGACGGCCCCGGGGAGGTCCCCGGAATTGGCCAACGCGCCCGCCAGCCGGGCCCGCACCTCGGGATCCGCGGGTCGCTCGGCCGCGACCACGCGAAACTCCGCCGCCGCCTCCGCCCAGCGGCCGGCCGAAAGCAGGGCATTGGCCAGGTTGAAACGGGCGGCGGTGAAGCCCGGCGCCAGTTGCAGGGCGCGGGTGAAGCACGCGCGGGCGCGGTCCAGTTCCCCATTCAGGGCGAGGGCGGTGCCAAGGTTGTTCTGCGCCTCCGCGGAGCCCGGATCCAGTTCCGCCGCGGCCTCAAAGTGCCCCCGGGCCACGACCGCCCGCCCCGCCCGCGCATTGCCCCGGGCGGCAAGGCCGCGCACACCCGCGTGCCGCGGGGCCTCGCGCACGGCCTGCTCCAGCTCGGCCAGACCCTCTTCCGCCCGGCCCGTCAGGACGAGGCCGAAGCCCAGGCCGGCCCGCGCCTCCGCCAAGCGGGGATCGAGCTCGAGCGCCCGACGGTGCGGGCCGAGCGCCGCCTCGGCGCGACCCAGGGCCTGCAGGGCGTTGCCGAGGTTCTTTTGGAACTCCGCCCGGCCGGGCGCCAGGGCCACCGCCCGCTCCAGGTGCGGCAAGGCGTCCGCGGGCCGCCCTTGGAGGAGATGGGCACCCGCGAGGTCGTTGTGCGCCTCGAGGTTGTCCGGGTGGCGTTCAAGGACGGAGCGGAAGATCGCGATCGCCTCGTCGGTGCGGCCCTGGCGCTGGAGGGTGTCGCCGAGGTTGAGCCAGGCCATCGTCGCCCCGGGATTTTGCGCGAGGGTGCTGCGCCAGAGGGTCTCGGAGGAGACGTATTCGCGCGCCTCGCGGAAGCTGAGCGCCGCGAGGGTGACCACCGCGACCGCGGCCACCGGACGCCAGCGCGAGAGCCACGCGCCGGCGAGGGTCAGCGGGCCGATGCTGGCGAGGTACTGGAAATGGTCCCCGACGAACGAATAGCGGAAGAAGTAGACGTTGAAGAACCCCATCACCGGGAAGAGCAGCGCGGCGAAGTGCCCCGCCGCGAGGAAGCCCGCCGCGGCGGCCGGCCGCGCCCGGAAGCGCCACAGCAGGGCCAGCGCCGCGACCACGCCCAGGCCCGGCAGGTAGGAGAGCGGGTGGCCCGCCGCGAGGGACCAGCGCGGATAGATGAACACCAGGGGCTCCGGCCAGGCCAGTTTGCCGAGGTAGAACCAGACCACCCGGCCGGCGAGGATGAGTCGCTCGGCGGGCGTTTGGCTCCATTCCGGCCCCAGCGCGCCGGAGTTGTAGCGCTGTTCCCAGATCGTCCAGCCGGCGGCGGCGGCCGAGAGGGCGAGGAACGGCACCAGCGGCCACAGGTCGGCCCAGGCCAGCGCGCGTCGCCGCCACCAGCCGATCAGCGCGAGGGTCACGGGCAGCATCACGGTCGAGGGTTTGCTCAGGATCGCCAGCGCGGCGCAGGCGAGCGCGGCGGCATAGGCGCGGCCCGCCCCGGGTTGGCCGCGGGTGTCGAGCCAGCGGAGGTGACAGAGGGCGGCCGCGAGGAAGAGCAGCGCGGACTGCGTGTTCTTCAATTCGCAGATCCAGGCCACCGATTCGACCTGCACCGGATGCAGCGCCCAGAGGGCGGCGCCGAGCCACGCGCCGGGGACGCCGAGGCCGAGGAGGAGGCGCCAGAGCAGGAGCGCCGCGCCGGCGTGGCAGAGGAGCGTCACGAGCCGGTAACCGAGGGGTTCGAGGCCCCAGAGCTGGTGCTGCACCCAGAAATTCGTGAGGACGAGCGGGAAGTAATGGGCGCGGGCGGAGGTCCAGATCTCCGTCAGCCCGAGCGGGCCCACGATGGTCGGATTGGCCGTGATGTGGAGGTCGTCGTCCCAGAGGAAGTCCCCGCGGAGCGAGCCGGCATAGGCGGCGAGCAGCAGCGCCCCGAGGAGGCCCGCGGCGGCCAGGGCGCGGAGGCGGGGGGAGGCGCGGACACCGGACATCCGCGGATTGCCTCGGCGGGGCCGGGCCGGGGCAACGCCAAAACGCCGACCCCGATTGCCCCGCGTTTCGGGGACGCGCGGGTCTGGGCCCCGCGGGTGCGGGCGACCACGGTGCCGGCCGAAACCACCGCCTGCGCTCCTCCCGATTATGTTCCTCCCTTCGTTGCCTCACCTATGCCGGCCGCTGCTGGCTGGCGTCGGAATCGTACTGGTTCTGGCGGGTAACCTTGCGGCGCAGATTCTCCTCCCCTCCCCCGGCACCGCGCATCGGGAGGACTTCAATTTGCTCGGCTCCAGCGCCACGGCGGCGCTGCCGGCAGGTTGGCAGTTCAGCGCGACTGGCGACCTGACCGTAAGGTGGGACGATCCGACCAACCTGCTCGCGACGAGCGCCCAGGCCAGCAGCGGGTCCCCGACGGCCGGGGGCCGCTACAATTGGGGGCAGTCGACGGTGGACCGCGCGCTGGGCGTGATGAGTTCCGCGGGACAGGCAAGCCCCGTGAGCCTCCTCGCGTGGTTCCAGAACCCCCTAGCGGTGCCGGTCGCACAGGTCGACCTGACCTTCGATTACGAACGGTACCGAATTAACACGAAGTCGGCCACGATCACCTTCCATCATTCGGCGGATGGGGTGAACTGGACGGCGGCGTCGGCGGGAGACAGCGGGACCTTTGCGCCGGGACCGAGCGCGTACGGATTCGCGACGCCAGTCTCGACCGTGGCGCGGAGCGTGAGCCTGCCCGGCCTCGACCTTGCCCCGGGTGGCTCGCTGTACCTCCGATGGACCTTCCACACCGGAGGCCCGAATTCCCAGGGCCTCGCGCTGGATAACCTGAGTCTGACGACCACCGCGGTGCCGGAGCCGGCCGGCCTCGCCCTCGCCGGGGGCGCGGCGGCCCTGGGGGTCGCGTGGGCCCGGCGGCGGCGGCGAAGGCCGGCGGGGCGGGAGGGCCCCGGAGGGGCTTTGCTTGACAGTTCGAATTATGTCAGACGTTTTGGCGCGATGACCACGAACATCCGCTCCTTCCTCCGTGAATTCGCGACCTTCAAGGCCCAGGCGCGCCGGGGCGGCACGGTGCGGATCCGCGACCGCGAGGGGGAGTTCCTGTTCACGGCCGTCGGGGCGCGACGCCACCTGTTGGGCTCCGCCCGGGGCAAGATCCGTTTTGAGGGTGATCTGACGCGGCCCACGCTGCCGGACGAGGCCTGGAAGCCTTCCCTATGAAGTCCCCGCTCCGCTACCTTTTGGACACGCACGCGCTGCTCTGGGCGGCAGCGGAGGAGGAGCGGCTGGGGCCGGAGGCCGCACGGATTCTGGCCTCCACGCCGTACGAACGCCTGGCGATCTCCGATGTCAGCCTGCAGGAGATAGGCTATCTGCTGCACACGGGGAAAGTCACCTTGCGGGGATCGCCCGCAGCGGTCCTAGGGCCGGTGCTGGACTACGTCCAGGTGCTGCCCATCTCGCTGCAGGTGGCACTTGCGGCCCCGGCGCTGCGCCTTCCCCACGGGGACCCGTTTGACCGCATTATTGCGGCAACCGCGAAAGTGCACCGGCTGACTTTGCTCAGCCGGGACGCCACCTTGGCGGAGTCCGGGCTGGTGCCCGTGGTCTGGTAGGCGGTGAGCCGCCAGCGGGGGTTGACCCCCGGAAAAGAAAGAGCCCGCCGTGTACCCCTACACGGCGGGCATTGCTTTCTTAATTACCCCAAAACCTCCGCTACGCGGAGGACACCTCAAGGGGACACAGCACCCTCGCCTGCGCAACTGGAATCCCGCAAGTGCGGAGGCCAGTAGCGCCACGCACCTTTGGTATTAGCGCAGGACTTTTAACGGGCGGGCGCTACTTCCTTATCCGTCTGATTTCCATCGTATTATGATAACGAAGGAAAAGCTGCCCATCCCAAACGACGGGGTGGGCCCAGGCGTCCCGGTCCTTGGCGGTGACGAACCGGAAGCGTCCTTTGAGGGCAAAAGCAGGGGCGGCCGGGTCGACGAGCAGGGCCCAGCCGTCCTCGGTGAGCACATAGAGCCGGTTGTCGGCGTGAAGGAGGGAGCCTTTGGCGAACTCGGGGTCGTTGTAGAGGGTCTCGCCGTTGCGGGCGTCGAGGGCGGTCCAGCCGCGGCCCTTGGGGTAGTGGGAGCCGAACAGCCGGCCGCCCGCGTGAACGACGCCGCCCTGGCAGGTGTCCAGTTGCCCGGACCAGACGTCCGCGACGCCGACCTTGCCGCCGGGGGTCGCCGGGGGGAGGAGCCGGTGCAGGCCGGCGGGGCCGCTCATCGGCGCGGTGGAGAAGATGGCATCGCCCACGAGCACCGGCATCATCGCGATCACTGAATACGGGGTCTTGCGCTCGCGGCGCCACTGGACCTCGCCCGTGTCGGCATCGACGCAGTAGAGGTGCCGCTGGGTGCAGCCCACGAGCAGGCGGCGCTCGCCGAAGCGGACCAGAATCGGGGCGGCGTAGCCGGCGCCCTCCGGGGTGTCGGGGCTCTCGGCGAGGAACTGGGGCGGGCTCTGCCAGCGGACGGCGCCGGTCTCGCGGTCGAGGGCGACGAGGGCGGCCTCGCGGCCGCCGGGGGCCGTGTAGACCAGCCGGTCATCGACCAGCAGGCAGTCGCTGAGCCCCCAAGTGATGTTCTCGCCCTTGAAGCGCTGGAGCAGGTCAACCGCCCAGAGTTCACGGCCGGTGGCGGCGTCGAGGCAGACCACGCGCCCGTGGGCGTTCTGATGGTAGAGCCGGCCGCCGCGGACCGCGACGGTGCCGCGCGCGCCCTGGTACTGGTTGAGCCACGCCCCGCCGTTGGCGACGCTCCAGAGCGGCCGCCCGGTGAGGTCAAAGGCGAGGATCCGCGACTCGGCGCCGAAGTCGCCCGTGAGGAACATCCGGCCGCCGGAGATGACCGGGGACGAGAAGCCTTTGCCGAGGCCGGTGACGGTGGCGACCAGCGGCGGGCCGTCCGCGGGCCATTCGGGGAGCAGGCCGCGTTCGTCGCTGATCCCGTCGCGGCGCGGGCCGCGGAACT
>VHCY01000171.1 GCA_016871595.1 Verrucomicrobiota bacterium | reverse complement strand
GAAAATGTACCGCCCCAATGAGCTTGAAGAAACCTCTAAGCGAACGTGTTGTCCGCTCGGCCGCGCGGAAAGGCTGTGTTGGGCGGCCCCCCCTCCCCCAGACCGAACCGGAACTTACACCGACTTCTGTGCCAAGTGTCAGCCATCCGGTCGAGGCCGCAACCCCGTCCGACCATGCAATCAGGATCCAAGTCATTTCGCCGGCCGATTAACCTTCATCTCGCCTTCGGGCTCATGGTTCTTGTAGCCGCTGCCGCTTGTCATCTGTTGCCATCTCGTGTCGCGGCCAATCCAGCGCCGCCGCAACTAGGCGACGAGACGGTTGAACTCAACCGCTTCGCCGTCTCCGCCTCCTCGGTGAAGGGCTATGCGGCGACTAACGCCCTGAGCGCCAGCCGAATCGAGGAAGCGCTCATCGACACGCCGCACACGATCAATGTCTTGACCAAGGACCTGATGCAGGATCTGGGGGAAAGCACCGAATCCAGCCTCGCATTCAAGTATGTCGCGGGGATCCGACCGTATCTCTCCAACAACGACGGTTATTTCATGCGCGGGTTTCCCGTCACGCTTTACTATGATGGGGTCCGACTTCAGGCGAAAGGCATCAGGGATGCCTCGGCGACGGAGCGTATCGAGGTGATCCGTGGACCTTCCAGTGTGCTCTACGGAGTGGGTGACCCTGGCGGCGGCGTGAACTACATTACCAAACGGCCGCGTTTTCGATCCGGCTCAAGTTTTGCCCTGACGGCCGGCAGCGACGAATTCTTGCGCGCGGAGGCTGATTTCGAGGCCGCCCCCGTAAGCATGGGGAGCGACCGCCGGCTCGGCGTCCGGATAGTGGGTGCGGTCGTGGACCGCGGCAGTTGGCGCATCACGGAGGAGATGCGCCGAAAGTTCATTGCGCCCATGGCGACCCTGGCGCTGGGAAGCCGCACGGAGCTTTCGGCACGCTTCACCTACCAGCAGCAGGAGGGCCGGGAGTCGCGCCTTCCTCCCTACTACGACACGTTCTCCCGGCAACGCTACAACCTGCCCATCGGCTTCTTCTCGGGCGACAATCGAACCAAGTTTGATGATGACATCGTCACCCTGAACGTCGAGGCGGTCCACGCCATCACGACGAACTGGAAGGCCCGGGTGGCATACTTCGATAGCTCCGCGTACCGGGACCATTATCTGACTCCCTTGCAGAATTTCCTCAACCCGGCCCAGAATGGGGGGCGCCGTTTGGCAACCAGCATCCTGCGGCGCCTGTTCGACGAGTATGAGGGAAGCAGTTTGCTGGCCTACTCCGTGGGAGACTTCCAAACCGGCGCCGTCGGGCACCAACTCTCCAGCGGGTATGAGTACCGAAGCGAGCGGGTTTCCTCGCGCGATACCCGGACCCGCTTCTCCGAGCGATTCGACATTGACGCCCCGAACTGGAATAAAGCCATCGAAGCGGCGCCCTTTAGCGGCCAGTCGACGTCCAGTCTGACCACGGCCCACGCCATTTTCGTGCAGGAACGCGCTCAATTCTTCAATGGACGCCTCGCTCTCCTCGGTGGCGTCCGGCTGGAGGAGTACAAGACGCGATCCGATCCCCGCCTGAACACCTTGAACAACACGATTCTGGATCGAGCGGAGACCGCGAGCGAGCGGGTGGCGACGTCGCGATTCAGCGGGCTTTGGAAGGTCCGGCCGGGCCTCTCCGCCTACGTCTCGTACAACGAGTCATTTCTCGGCAATGCGCTGCGCGACGTGGTCACGGGCCAGCTTGTTCCGTCCGAGACCGCGGAAGGGAGCGAAATCGGCATCAAGTTCGAGGCTTGGGGAGGAAGGCTTTCCGGGTCGCTCGCGCGCTACACCGTGGAGCGGTCTGCGGTGAGGCAAGTCAACACGCTCACTGGGGCGATTGAGAATCTGGGAACGGTGCGTTGTGACGGCGTCGAAGCCGAGGCGTTCCTCTCCGTGACGGACAGCCTGCAGGTGATGGCAAACTTCGCCTTGAATGATGCGCGCACGATTGATGCTTCGGACCGCGCCTTGATCGGCCGGCGTCCCAGCGGTGACGTCAAGCGGTCGGCCTCCATCCTGGCCCGGCAGACGTTCCGCCGGGGGGCGTTGCGCGGGTTCTACGCTGGGGCTGGCTGGTCGTACGGCGGTGACCAGATTGACCGCACTGGCACCTTGACCGAGCCGGGATATGCCTTGGTAGATGCGTTCGTCGGCTTTGCCCCGCTCGATGGACGGTTTGATTTCTCCGTCCGGGTGACCAATCTCCTGGACCGCCGTTGGTGGCGCGAGTTGCGCACGGCGCAGCAATCGACCCAGGGTGAACCGCGGCAGATGCAGGCCAGCCTGCGGATGAAGTTCTGAAGGATGGGCGTTGACGATGCGGCGACGCGAGTTCCTGACGTGCGCGGCTCTGGGAGGATGCGCGGCCCTGAGTCTTCGTGGAGCGGCCTTCACGGACCAGGACCCGTTCGCGCGGATGTTGAATCTGGCCAACATTGAATCGGCGGCGCGCGATGTTTTGGGTCAGTCCTCGTATGACTACTACGCCTCGGGGGCGGCGGATGAGCTGACGCTGCGCTGGAACGTCGAGCGCTTGCAGGAACTGCGTTTGCGGCCCCGGGTTCTACGCGATGTCTCGACCCTCGACACCTCCGTTGAATTGCTCGGGCGGCGGCATGCGCTTCCCTTGCTGCTTGCGCCGACCGCGAACCATCGGCTGGCCCATCCGTTGGCGGAGATTGCCACCGCGCGGGGGGCGTCGCTGAGTGGAGTGGGCATGGTGCTGAGTAATGGATCGAACACCGCCATCCGCGAGGTTGCGGTCGCACTCGGTTCGGCGCAGGCCTTGTGGTTCCAGCTCTATGTTCAGCCGGACCGGGCGCTGACGCGCGACATCATCTGGCACGCGGAGGCCGGCGGTGCGGAAGCGCTCGTCATCACCGTCGACAGCCCGGTTGATGGCAGCCGCAATCGGCAAGCACGCTCCGGCTGGCGCCTGCCGGAGGGGACGGGCCACCCGAACTATCTGGGACGAAAACAGCGCCGCTCGGTAGTCAACTTGGAGGAGGTTCGACCGTTGAAGTGTACGTGGGAGGATCTGGAGTGGATGAAGGGGACGACGCGGTTGCCCATGCTCTTGAAGGGCATCTTGAATCCCGACGATGCCGAGCTCGCCCTGCGGCACGGGGCCGATGGTGTCATCGTCTCCAACCACGGTGGTCGGGTGCTGGATACCGTGCCGGCCGCGATCGATGCCCTACCAGCGGTGGTTGAGCGAGTGGCGGGTCGGGCGCCGGTGATTTTCGACAGTGGAATTAGGCGCGGCTCGGACGTTCTGAAAGCTTTGGCGTGTGGCGCACGCGCCGCCCTCGTGGGACGCCCCTACCTGTACGGACTCGCCGTCGGCGGAGCGGAAGGAGTTGAGCACGTGATTCGAATCCTGCGTCAGGAGCTGCGTTTGGCGATGGCGCTGACAGGGTGTCGGGCCGTCGGCGACCTGGACCGCTCATTCCTTTGGTGACTTCACAAGCGAGCGGACTCCGGAGGTGAAGATGAAGAGCGTTTTCGCAATCCCGGGAAGCGTTGCGTGAAGACGTCGGGATCAAACACTCTGGGTCGGTTTTCCTGCAGAGATTCTCCTTCGTCGATGCATTCCTCACCTCGCCTCCTTGGCCTTTTGGCCGGCCTGCTCCACTTCTTCGTCGCTGAATTAATGGCGATCCCACCGGTCAACGACCGGCCGAATCGGTACGTTGAGGAGGAGATTCGGCTCGTGTTTCCCGACGGCCGCGTGGCGGGAGCCATCTCCAGCATCGCGCCCGATTCCGATGGCCAGCACCTATGGATTGTTGAGCGTTGCGGTGGAAACTCGTGCGCGGATTCGCCGCTGCATCCGGTGCTGAAGCTCGATCTGTCCGGCCGTGTCGTTCGGCAGTTCGGCGGAGGCTTGATGAATGCTCCGCATGGGCTCAGCTTGGACTCCGAAGGCAATATCTGGGTCACCGATAGCCAAGCCGGCGCCCAGGCGCCGCCCGCAAACGGAAAAGGCCACGCGGTCTTCAAGTTCAGTCCCGCTGGTACCGTCCTACTGGTTTTGGGAACACCCGGGGTTGCGGGAGACGGGACCGGTGGGTTGCTGAACACACCGTGCCACGCCGTGGTCGCTCCCGATGGAACCATCTTCGTGGCCGACGGACACAACGCGCAGAACGTACCGGACGCCGTCGCTCGCATCGTCCGTTTCTCCGCCGATGGACGTTTCTTGCAGGCGTGGGGCCGCGCCGGATCGGATCGGGGAGAGTTCTTCACGCCCCATGCGATGGCTTTCGATCCGGCCGGAAATCTCGTGGTGGCGGATCGAGGAAACAATCGCCTGCAGATTTTTCGTCCCGACGGCACTTGGGTCGGCGAGAGCCGACTTTTCGGTCGGCCCAGCGCGCTGGCCTTCGACTCCGCTGGCCGGATCTACGTGGCGGACTCCGAATCCTCGGGTCTCAGGGTGAGGAATCCCGGTTGGAGGCCGGGCATCCGCACGGGTTGGCTGCAGGCCGAAATCGTCGAGTCGTTCATCGAGTGGTCCACCGACCGAATGCCGCAGGGTGCGCGGCCCGAGGCAGTCGCCGTCGGCTCCGATGGCGTGGTTTACGGAGGAGTCGTGGCTCAAGGCGGTTCGCTGCATCGTTTTCGGCCGGTCACGCCGGGCAAGTCCCCATGAGGCTGGCGGTCATCTTTCTGGCGGGCGTCGTTTCGCTTTCGGCCTCCACGCCTGCAACGGTGGTTGAGGCCGAGGCAAGCCGCCAAGCCGCGCTCCTCGGTGGCGACGGCGATCTGCTGGCACGGGTGTTGTCCGATCAGTTTGTTTACATTCACCCGCGGGGTCTTGAGGAGACGAAGCAGGAAATCGTCGCGGGACTACGCTCCGGAAAGCTCGCCTACGAACGCTACGAGGTGAGTGGGTTGAGGGTGCGTCAAGTCGGCCCCGAGAGTGCGGTTGTAACGGGTCAGGTAGCCCAACGAAAGCGAGCAGAGGTCGGCTGGCGCGATGGCGTATTCCGCTTTCACGCGCTTTGGCAACGGGAGGAGGGAACGTGGCGCCTCGTGAGCTTTCAGTCCATCATCCCGCCGCCTCCGAGGTGAGGGATGGGAGTCGGGCGACTCCTAGGAAACTGGATCACCGCCCGAATGCCCCCGGGGCGCCCGCACGGGCGCCCCTTTCTTCGTCCAGCCCTGTCAGGGTGCCCGCCCTCAGGACCGGGCCCGCAAGCCCGACACGATCATCGCGACCGCCGCCGCGAGGAGCGCCCAAGGCCAGTACTCGTGGAGGGCGCGGAAGAAGGCCCGCACTTCCGGTCCGCCGGCAGTGAACGCCGCCGCCAGCGCCAGGCCGCCGGCCGGCCAGACGGTCCACCAGACCTGCCCTTTTCGTCCGAAGATCAGCCGGTAAAAGAGGGATATCGAGAGGAAGCCCGCCGCGAGCGAGAGCAGGTAGGCCGCGTTGCCGTAGGGCCCGCGCAACCACGCGCCGAAGCCCACGCCGAGCAGCACGCCGGCGGGCACGAGCAGGCCACCGACGCGGCCGAGGGCGCCCCAGATGAGAAAGCCGAGCCCGATGGCGACCAGCAGGAACGGGCGGTCCCACGCCACCGGCAGGTACGGCCTGGCGAGCGCGACCAGCGCCACGGCCAGCATCACGCCGCCAGCGACGAGCCGGCCGCGGCGGGGGGACGCGGGAGGAGGAGATTCCGGGGAACCGGAGGCGGGATCGAAGTTCATGGGTTT
>VHCY01000170.1 GCA_016871595.1 Verrucomicrobiota bacterium | reverse complement strand
CAGCCGAAGTCCTTGATGCCCGTCACGCGGCCCTGGTACAGCTTGCCGATCTCGATCGGCGCCCCGCCACCGCCGGAACCGCCGCCGCACAGGCCGTCGATCTCGGCGATCGCGCGGTTCATCGCGTCGGCATTATTCGAGTAGACGAACACCTTGCCTGAGTCGTCCTCGGCGATGTCGATCTGCGCACCCGTGGTCTCGGTGATGCGCCGGATCGTCTTGCCGCCCGGCCCGATGAGCAGGCCGATCTTCTCGGGATCAATCTGGATCGTCTGGATCCGCGGGGCGTACCGGCTGAGGTCCGCCCGGGGCGCCGGCAGCGAAGCCAGCATCACCTTGAGGATCTCCACGCGCGCGTCCCGGGCTTGGAAGATGGCCGTCTTGGCGATCTCAAACGGCAGGCCGTTGATCTTCAGGTCGAGCTGGAAGCCCGTAATGCCCTTGGTCGTGCCGGCGAGCTTGAAGTCCATATCGCCGAAGTGGTCCTCCTCACCGAGGATGTCGGTGATCGTGACCCACTTCTCGATGCCACCGGCGTCGTCATTCTGGGTCATCAGACCGCAGGAGATGCCAGCGACGGGGGCAATGATCGGCACGCCGGCGTCCATCAGCGAGAGGCAGCCGCCGCAAATCGAGGCCATCGAGGTCGAGCCGTTGGAGGCCATAATCTCGCTGACGACGCGGATGGAGTACGGGAAGGCGTCCTCCGGGGGCAGCACCGGGACGAGCGAGCGCTCGGCGAGGGCACCGTGACCGATCTCGCGGCGGCCCGGGGCGCCGAAGCGGCCGGTTTCGCCCACGGAGAAAGACGGGAAGTTGTAGTGGAGGATGAAGCTCTTACTGGTGGCGCCGCCGGTGAGGCCGTCCATCTCCTGGGCTTCCTTGGTGGGCCCGAGGGTGGTGAGGGCGATGTTCTGGGTATCGCCGCGCTGGAAGGCGGCGGAACCGTGGACGCGCGGGAGCACGCCGACCGAGGCGCTGAGCGGGCGGAGGTCCTTCTGGCCGCGGCCATCGGCGCGTACGCCCTTCTCGAGGACGTTCTTGCGGTAGGCCTTGTACTGGAGGTCCTCGAACACGACGTTCAGGTCGACATCGGTGAACTTGTCCGCGCCGAGCTCTTTGACGAGGGCGGCCTTGGCCTCCTCCTTGAGCGCCTTCACCGCGGCGGAACGGACGGCCTTCTCCTTGCCGAAGATGGCGGTGATGAGGCGCTCGGTCGGGACCACGCGCTCGATGATCGCACGCGCGGCCGGGGTGGCGCCCACGAGCGGGAAGGTGGCCTTCGGCTTGCCGGCGAGGCGCACGAGCTCCTCGATCGCGGCGATGATCGGCTGGATCGCCTGGTGGCCGAACTCGAGGGCCTTGATGAACTCCTCCTCAGGCAACTGGTCGGCGCTGCCCTCGATCATCAGCATATCGCGCTTGTTGCCCACGTAGATGAGGTCCAGCGAGGACCCGTACATCTGCTCGATGGTGGGGTTGGCGACGAACTGGCCCTCGATCAGGGCGACGCGGACGCAGCCGATGGGGCCGCCCCACGGGATGTCGGAGATGGCGAGGGCGGCGCTGGCGCCGTTGACCATCGGGATGTCGGACTCGTTGAGCTGGTCGGCGGAGAGCAGCTGGCCGATGATCTGGACCTCGTTCAGGAGCCCCTCCGGAAAGAGCGGGCGGCAGGGACGGTCGCAGAGGCGGGAGGTGAGGACCTCCTTCTCGGAGGGACGGCCCTCGCGCTTGAAATAACCACCGGGGAAGCGGCCGGCGGCGGCGTACTTCTCGCGGTAATCCACCGTGAGGGGGAAGAAGTCCTGGCCGGGCTTGGTGCCCTGGGCGATGCAGGCGGTGACGAAGACGTTGGTCTCGCCGACACCGACGTTGACGGCGCCATTGGCGAGCCCGGCGTAGGTGCCGGTGGAGAACGTGATCCCCAGGCCGGGGACGGTGACATTATGTTTCTGATTCATAAACGAACACTACGGACGATACGGACGGTCAAAGGGCAGCGGGAGGTTAGAGCGAGCGGGCCAACGCCCTGGGCTTGGCGGACGTTCGCGGGCTCCCCGGGAGGGGAGCGGCGGCAGCCCCGGAACCCGGGGCCACGCGATAATCAGTCGGTCACTGCCGTCTACCCGGCAGACGCGAGAGATTTCCGTTGGGCGTCCGGCGCATCCCGCGGGGGGCGCCAAACGGAAATGTCCCGGTCTGGTCGAGCGTCGAAAAGACAACGGGCGACCCGCGGATCGGGTCGCCCGTTAGACGAAAGGGTTATTTGCGGAGGTTGAGCTTCTGGAGCAGCTCGTTGTACTTGGGCAGGTTGGTCCGCTTCAAGTAATCGAGGAGCTTGCGCCGGCGGGAAGCCATCTGCAGCAGTCCGCGGCGCGAGTGGAAGTCCTTGCGGTGCGTGCGGAGGTGCTCAGTCAGGTGGTTGATGCGGGCGGTCAGGAGCGCGACCTGGACTTCGGACGAGCCGGTGTCCTTCTCGTGGTTCTTATATTCCGAGATGATCTGGGGCTTAACGACTAGGGTGGACATGGGTTTGTGGTTGATGAACACGACTGTAGGGAGCCCTTGCGGACCCCGTGCCACCCGCTCCTCCCGACTGGAAATCGGGCCGAGCCGGCGTCACCGTTGCAATCCCGCGGAGTGCGGGACCAGTCATGGTGGGCACCCGCAACCGGCGGGAGCCCACTGACGCAAAGCGCCACAACCGCAAGTTCCGGCGCCGCCGGCAAGTGCAAATTCCACGATTTTGAAGGAGTTCGAGGGCGTGGTTGCCATCAGGGCGAGGCCGCCCGCGTCGTACCCGCACGCGACCGGACGAGGTCTAAATCCTGAATTGAGGTCCTGCCGAGCCGAGTCCGTCGGCCCGTGATGGGACTAGAGGCAGATAAAGGAGCCGCGACTCATCAACGAAGGGGCGCCCCAGGCGCGGGCCCGAAGGGCGGCAAATCGTCTTTTTGATTTCGAAACAACTAGTTATGAAATTTTGCGATCCGGCTATCCGATCGCGTTTCGCGCCCGGAAACCGCCCCCGGCGAGGCTGGACGGCGGCAGCGGGGAGGCGGGAGAGACTAGGGTCCCGAGCCTAATTTAACACTGCGGCCAAGAACCACCGTCGCTCAGCGCGCGATGTCGGCCTGCGTGAGGATGCGGAAGCCGCGCTGGGCGAGAGCCTGGGCGGCAACCTCGGCGTCCTCGGCGTTGATCGCGAGGGCGGATTTGCCCTCAGGGCGGCGGATGAAGCTGTAAACGTAATGGATGTTGATTTCGGCCTCGTAGAGGGCGGCGAGGACGCCGCGGAGCTCGCCCTCGCCGGCGAGTTCCACCGTCAACACCTCGACCTCCGTGTAAGGGAAGTCGTTGTTCACCATCAATTCCCGCGCCCGCTGGGGGTCGTCGACGATAACCCGGACGATCGCGCTGTCGGTGGTGTCGAGGACGGTGATCGCGATGATGTGGACCTCGTTTTTGCGGAACAGGGAGGTGAGGTCGTGAAGTCGACCGACGCGATTCTCGGCAAAGATCGAAAACTGGCGCACGGGATCGCGGGCCGAGAGGGAGACGGAGCTCATCCTGATGACAAACTAGGGCGCGAAGGCGGCGGGTCAACGGTCGTTTCGGCGAGGAACCGATGGCCTGATCCCGCCAATCCCCGTGTAGCGGCCGCTTGCGTCCGGCGACACTCCCGGCAAACCTCCACCCTTCGCACTGCGCCTATGCACACCACCCCACTCCGCTCGCTCTTGGCGATCCCCGTCCTCGGCGCCCTGTTGCCCCTGGGGGCCCAGACCGCCCCGGCCGCCTCGGCTACCGCCGCCGCGGCCGCGGAGACGATCAAGCTCGAGGCCTTCACCGTCACGGGCTCCAACGTGAAGCGCCTGGAGGTGGAGAAGGTGCTGCCGGTGACCATCTTTGACGCCGCGGCGATGGAGGTGCGGGATCCCGGCCAGCCCTCGGACCTGATCACGGCGCTGCCGCAGGTGACCGGCCTGCCCGGCAACGAGACGGCGACCCTGGGGGCGACGGCCCGCGGCGACAACGCGAGCGTGTCCCTGCGCGGCATCCCCTCGAGCAACACCCTGGTGCTGCTGAACGGCCGCCGGCTGGTGCCGCACCCGATCAGCCAGAGCGAGGCGGGCGTGCCCACGCTTTCCACCAACATCAACCAGCTGCCCAACCGCGGGTTGGAGCGGGTGGAAGTGCTGCGGGACGGCGCGTCGTCGGTCTACGGCTCCGATGCGGTGGCCGGCGTGATCAACTACACGATGCAGCGCAACTTCAAGGGCACGGAGCTGGCCCTGCGCTATGGCGTGACGGACTACGGTGATGGCACCGAGTACCGGGGGACCCTGACCCACGGCCTGACCTTCGCGCGCAACCGCGGCCGGGCGATCCTCACGGCCGACTACTACCTGCGCGAACCCATCTACGCGCGCGACCGGCCCTTTTCGGCGGATGGGGACAAGAGTGACCGGGCTCCGGACCCGTGGAAGCAAGGCGCCACCACCGCGGCCGCGGCCTTCAATGCCCGTTCAGCGACCACGCCCTTTGGCAACTTCCTGCTTGGGACCGTGACGGCCACCAACAGCTTCGGCGCCGTGAGCGGCTTCGCGGGCAGCCGACCGGCGGGCGTGCCCGCCACGATGGCGGCCACCTCCGGCCTGTTCGTCCTGACCCCGACCGCGACGGGCGTGGGCTTCGCGCCCGCGGCGCCGATCCGCACCGGCATCACCCGGGACTACTATTGGGACAACAATGCCTACCGCGTCATCCAGCCCAAGACCGCGCGCACCAACGTGCACGCCGCGGCCGAGCTGGACCTCAATGACCGCGTGACGGCCTTCGCGGACTTCACCCTGTACCGGGCGCATTCGGTGACCTACCGCGAGCCGGACGGCGTCACCCAGAGCACCGATGGCTTCATCATCGTGCCGGTGACCAATCCCTGGAATCCGTTTGGCAACCGCTTTTGGTCGCCCACGGGCGCGCCCAATGCGGACGGCACGGCGCGCCTGACCGGCACGCCCTCGGCGGTGTCGATCACCAACAAACGCCTGACGGACCTGGCGACCCGGACCGACTATGTGGACACGGCCCTGTACCGGGGCGTGGCGGGTCTGCGGGGCAAGTTGCTCAGCACTTGGAGCTGGGAAGCGGCGGTGCTGTGGGCGCAGGGCCGCGTGACCGAGAACGAGGAGGGGCCGACCCGCAAGAGCCTGCTGATCCAGGCGATCAACCAGACGGAGCCCGGCCGGGCGTTCAACCCGTTCACGCGGACCTTCGCGGTGCAGAACGGCCAGCTGGTCGTCACGGGCCCGTATGTGAACCCGGAGAGCGTGCAGTCGACCTTCCGTTCGAGCTTCATCCGGAGCGGCATCACCAAGCTGGGCAGCGCGGATTTCCGGGCGAGCGGCGACGTGATCCGGCTGTGGGGCGGCAACCCCGTGGGGGCGGCCTTTGGCGGCGAGTTCCGTTATGAGGCCTACGATGACTATCGGCCCCCGTTTGCGGGCCTGAACCCGCCGGGCTCGGGCCTGGATCCCTTGGCGAACGACTTCCTCGGCTTCTCGCCGAATTCGGACACCCACGGCAACCGGCACGTCGCGGCGCTGTATGCCGAGGCGGTGGTGCCGCTGGTCGGCCGCAACTTCCAGTTGCCGCTGGTGCGTTCGCTGGAGCTGTCGGCCTCGGCGCGGTACGAGAGCTACACCGACTTCGGTGAGACCACCAAGCCGAAGCTGGGCCTCAACTGGCGGCCCTTTGATTGGGCGATGGTGCGGGCCTCGTACAATGAAGGCTTCCACGCGCCGAACCTGGCGCAGCT
>VHCY01000169.1 GCA_016871595.1 Verrucomicrobiota bacterium | reverse complement strand
GAGCCGCGCCAGGCTTTTCCTCCGTTCCCGGGCTCGACCGTTGCCTCTCGAAACGGTGGTCGCAGCGCATCCGTAATCTGGATACACCGCGCAGCGGCGTCGCCCGGGAGCTTCATGACTTTCTCCGGGCGGGGGCGGCGCTGTGCCTCGGCGTGGCTGGCGGGATGATGACGCCGCTGGCGGCGCAGGCGGAGTCGGCGAAGCCCGTGGCGACGAAGCGGGCCGAGGTGAACGCACGGGGGACTCCGGCGAGTGCGTCCGAGAGTGCAGCGGACTCGGCCTCGGCGGCGGCGCGATCCCCCACGGCCCTGCCGATCGGTTCCTCCGACTACACCTTCGCGAACGGGGCGGAGCCGATCCGCGTGTTCGCCTACAAGCCCGCGACCTACCGTGACGGGCCCTTGATCGTGGTGTTTCACGGGGTGGCGCGGAACGCGGAGGATTACCGCAACTTCGCGATCAACCTCGCGGAGTGGTCGCGGTCGCTGGTGGTGACGACGCTCTTTGACCGCGAGCGTTTTCCGATGGAGCGCTACCAGCGCGGCGGGATCACGCAGGCGGGGAAGCCCCAGCCCCGGGAAGCGTGGACCTATGCGGTTGTGCCCCGGCTCGTCGCGGATGTTCGGGCGAAGGAAGGCCGACCGCAGCTGCCGTACTACTACCTGGGCCACTCCGCCGGCGGGCAGTTCCTCGTCCGGCTCGCGGCGTTTCTCCCCGAAGGACCGGAGCGCATCATCGCGGCGAACCCTGGTTCGCACCTCTTTCCGACGCGGGAGGCGGAGTTCGGCTATGGCTTCGGCGGTCTGCCCCCGCAGTGGAGTGACGACGACAGCCTGCGGCGCTACCTCGCCGCGCCCCTGACCCTTTACCTCGGCACGGCGGATACGGATCCGAACGCGAAGAGCCTCGATCGCAGCGCCGCGGCCCTGCGGCAGGGAAAGAGCCGCCATGAGCGCGGCCACGCCTGCTTCGCGTTCGCGCGGGCGCTCGCGACCGAGCGCGGGTGGACCTTTGGCTGGCGCCTCGTGGAGGCCGCCGGCATCGGCCACGATGCGGCGTTGATGTTCGCCGCCCCCGAGGCGATGGAGGCCGTCTTCGCGCCGCGCTAGGTGGGCGCGAAGCACGGATCGTGGAGATCCGGTTTGCCGGATTCCGGGACCCGCGTGGTAGTCACGCGGCGAGCACACTGCGTCGTGGTGGTTACGCGCCTTTGACCGGGTTGCGGCACCGGTGTGGTTTCGGTGACGGAGCGTGGGACGGATCGGCCCGGCGGCTTGGACTTCGGGCCGAACGGGTCTCCGCAATTTCGGCGTTGAACGATGTCAATGACGACAGCGTCGCCCGTGGAAACGGGGCGCGTATGCACAGCAATCAATCCGAGAAGAAGGTGAGGCTTCCATCCCGGCCCAGCCTTGTTTCCCCGATCCACCCCTACCCCTGTCCCCCAATCCCGACGAATCACCATGAACCACAGAACCACGATACGCGCCCTTCGCGGCAGCTTGTTCGCCATGGCCCTTGCTCTCTGGGTCACCTCTATCTTCGCACAAACTCCTCCGACCAGCCCGGGTGGACGAGCGCAAGGACTCGTCTCCGGCCGCGTGTTGAATCAAGCAACGGGGCAGTATCTCATCGGCGCCTTTATTGCGGTGGAGGGTACGAGTACGACGGCGCGCTCGACGGCGGGCGGCGAATTCACGCTGACTGCGCCCGTCGGACCGCAGACGTTGCGGGTGGAGTACGCGGGTCTGGACACACAACAGGTTTCAGTGATGGTACCTGAAACCGGGCGGGCTACGGTCGAGGTCCAACTCACAAGTCAGATCTACAAGCTTGAGGCCTTCACCGTTGAGGGAATTCGCGAGGGCGCCGCGCTTGCCGTCCAGCGCCAGCGCGAAGCGGAGAATGCGAAGACGGTCGTCGCGGCGGATGCGCATGGCGCTCCCGCCACGAATCCCGGGGAACTGCTCAGCCGCATTCCGGGCATCGCGGTCGACAATGTCTCGGACATCGGAGCCATTTTCGTGCGCGGGCTGGGGGCGGACTTCATTTCGGTGATGGTGGATGGAAACGACGTCGCGACCGCGAACGTCGGAGCGGGATCCAGCCGCAATCCATCGATGCGGGCTCTCTCGACGGCCAATGTCGAGTCGGTGGAGTTGGTCCGCGCACCGACCCCGGACATGCCGGCCAACGCCATCGGCGGTCAGGTCAACATGGTCAGTCGCCGTGGTTTCGACCGCCGTGAACGCCTGACGGAGTTCACATTCGGCAGCCGCTCCATTTTCCGCCCCGGGATGGAAGGCCCCCGCTACCGGGACCAATTCGCGCTCGATCAGGTCGTGTTCCGCTATGGCGACGCCTTCAGCGTGGCCGGGGGAGAGCGGAATCTTGGGGTGGACTTCACCGTCAGCCACAACGAGTCCTTCTTTTCCTCGAACGGTCTCGCCAACAGCGCGGCCTCGTACCTCTTTCCCACCGCAGCGAATGGGCTGCCGTCGACCCTGCAGCACAGCTTTGCCGTGCAGGAGTTTGCGGATCGACCGGTTCGTCTCCGGACCGTGGGCCTGAATCTCGACTACCGGCTGAGTGATCGCACGTCGGTCTACTGGCGCAACACCCTGAATGAGAATGGTCACACCGGAGTGGCGGGCAACGTGACATGGACCATGTCCACCGCCGCTTCGCCAGCGAGCTTTGCGCCTGGAAGCACGTACGATCAGCAGACGGCCCTCCCGCTCGCATCGTCGCGGAGCAGGTTGCTGTCCTCCCGCAGCGAGCGTCTCGACTCAAGCTATGCCACCTCCGCTGGCATCAGCCACCGCCTCTTCAACGACGAGTCCGGCCTGCTTGAGGCGGATGTGAACTTCTCAAATATTGAGTCCGACGGCCGCATTGGCTCGAACGTCTCCGCAGAGGCCACCGGAGTGGGTTGGTCGCTGGACCGGCGCGGCGCGCCGGGCTGGTTTCCCCGCATCGCGCAGACAGCAGGGCCCTCGATCAACGATCCGGCGAGTTATCGCCTCACCACCCGATTCGACACGGACAACGTGGTGGAGTCGGAGCGGAGCGGCGCGCGAGTCAACTTCCGCAAGGACCTGAACCTAGCGGTTCCGGCCTACATCAAGGCTGGCCTGCGTTACGACGTGAACGAGGTCGAGGTGGACAACAACCGAGTGAACTACACCTACGTCGCCAACGGTGCTTCGGGCATCGCTTCGTTCATGGATCCGGAACGCCTCAAGTATCGGTTGACCAACGGTAACTACGGCCCATTCCCGTTCCCCGTCCAGCCGACGACCGGCGGCAGCGGAGATCTCGCCACTCGTCCGGAGCTCTGGCGGCAGACGGCCGCGGATGCATACAACACTGTTCTGCAGTCGAAGAGTTCCGACTCCGTCTTCAACGAGACGATCGCGGCCGCTTACCTCCAATCGGGAGTGACCTTGGGTAAGCTGCGCGTGATGGGAGGAGTACGGGTGGAGCGGACTGACTCAGAGGGGCGCGCCTTTCAGACCAGTGCCTCGGCCGCCGCTGGAACGTCCTCGATTCCGACCCTGACACCCGAGGAGAACCGGGCGCGTGCGAACAAGCGGTTCGCGGTGCCCATGCGCACGGTGGGGACGGATTACGTCGACGTGTTTCCTGGGATCCACCTGGTCTACGAGCCGAACCGGCGCCTGCAGGTGCGCGCGAGCTACAACCGCTCGATCTCGCGTCCGCCGATCGGCTCGGTGCTGCCCAACAACACGGTCAGTGAGGACACCCAGGTGGTTACGGCCGGCAACCCGGACTTGCAGCCGTTTGCCGCCGACAACTTCGAGGTCGCAGTGCAGCGCTATTTCGAGCCCATCGGCCTCCTTGAGTTCAGCGTCTTTCACAAGGACATCACCGATTACTTCCGCACCATCGAGTCCACGATTGGCTCCGGACCCGACAACGGCTTCGACGGAAACTATGTGGGGTACATCCTCCGCCAGCCCGTCAACACGGGTGACGCGCGGATTCGCGGTTTTGAAATCGCGTACCAGCAGCAGTTCTCCTGGCTCCCGGGCGTCTGGCGCGGACTCGGGGCGTTCGCGAACTTCACCTACACCCAGGCGGAGGGTAACTTCGGCACGACGCTCTTCCAGAAGCAGCTGGCCAACCAGCGTCCGCGGACGGTGAACGCCGGCGTGTCCTATGTCGCCTACGGCTGGCAGCTGCGGCTTCTCGGCAACTGGGACGACCGCTTCTATCGGTCGGGGGCCGGAGCATCGTCCACCTATGCCGACCCCCGGTTCATCCTCGATTTCAAGGGCCAGTACCGGATCAGCCAGCGTTACGAGCTGTTCTTCGAAGCCATGAACCTGACCAATGAGTTCGTCCGCACCTTCGTGCTGGAGAACGACATCAAGGCGAACTCGCTGCGGAAGGGCATCTTCGTGACCGCGGGCGTGAAGGTGTCGTTCTGAGCGGAGTGCGCCGCACGCATAAAGGTACTCGTGGCTGTCCAGACCAACAATGACGCGATTGGCGGGCGGTGCGCTGAACGCCCGGCCGGCAAGACGCGAGACGGTCTGCGCGGACGAAACATCGTCGCAGGTCGGGATGCGATGCGGGAGCGGCTGTGGGTTGGGTTCGGTCGACGGGAAGCATCCGGGCGAATGAACCGTGGTCCGACATGAGTCTCAAGGGCCGTAGCGCAATCATCGGTTTCGGTGAGACCACCTTCGCCAAGGGAAGGCAATCGGGCGGCCGCTCGCACCTGAAGGAGCAGTGCACGGCCGCCCGGTTGGCGATTCAGGACGCTGGCATTGCGAAGGACGAGATCGACGGGCTCGTCGCCATCGGACCGCTCGACCACGGCTCGAGCTGGTCGATGGATCTCGCCGAGTACCTCCAGCTGCGGCCCACGTTCCTCGACACCCCTTACTTCGGAGGCGCGGCGGGCAACGCGGGGATCCTGCACGCGGCGGCGGCAATTCAAGCGGGGCTTTGCCGCACGGTGTTGCTCGTCGGAGGATCGGTCTCCCAGCCCGGCCCGCCCGCACCGTATGGCGTCGAGGATTCGGTGTCGTTCGAGCGTGACTTCGATACGCCCTTCGGCCCGATGGGCGACAATTCCGCCTATGCGCTGATCAAGCGGCGTTACCAGCATGAGTTCGGCGCGGGTGAGGAGGGCTTCGCCCAGGTGGTGGTGAATGCGCGGCGGCACGCGGGCCGTTTCGACAATGCGTTGCTGCGAGCCCCCGTGACGGTCGACGACGTGCTTCACTCCCGCTTGATCTGCGATCCGCTCCGGATGTTCGAGATCGTGATGCCCTGCACGGGGGCGGTGGCCCTGGTCTTGACATCCGCGGAGCGCGCGCGGGACGCGCGCCAGAAGCCCGTGTACCTGCTGGGGGGCGGTCAGGCCATCGACCGCGGGATGTGGACTCCGGCTTACGGGCGGGACCCATCGCTGACCACGTCTCCGATCCGGCGCTCCGCCAGCGCGGCCTTTGCCATGGCGGGGGTCACCATCGCCGACATCGACTGCCTGCAGCTCTACGATTGCTACACGATCACGGTCATCATCGCCCTGGAGGACGTGGGCTGCTGTGCGAAAGGCGAGGGTGCTGCACTGGTGGCCGGAACGGACCTGACCGTGGGAGGCGACTTGCCGGTCAATACTGATGGGGGGCAGCTCGGTCGCGGCCAGCCTTATGGTGCGTGTCACTTCATGCCGGTCATCGAGACGGCGCGGCAGTTGATGGGCCGGGCGGGCCCGCTGCAGGTCGCGGGTGCCCGCTTCGGACTGGCCCACGGCAACGGCGGGGCGATGGCCAACCAGTGCACGTTGATCCTCGGCAACGAAATCCCGTGAAGCACTTCGC
>VHCY01000168.1 GCA_016871595.1 Verrucomicrobiota bacterium | reverse complement strand
GCCCGTCCTCGCCCGCGGCTGGCCCCGCGACGAGCGCGTCCTCGAGGGCGCCCGCAGCGTGGTCTACTTCGGCGACGGCGGCGGCAAGCAGCCCTTCGCTGAACCGCGGCGCTGGGCCGTCCTGCAACGGCTGCTCGACGGCGGCGCCGGCCTCGTGCTGCTGCACCAGGCGATGGACTTCCCGGCGGGCCCGGACGGCGCCGCGATCCGGGGCTGGCTCGGCGCGGTGTACCACAGCGACATCGGCAGCCGCGGGCACTGGGATATGGAGTTCAATGACATCCCGGCCCACGAGGTCACGCGCGGCGTGCGGCCGTTCGCCGCACCCGCGGATGGCTGGCTCTACAATTTGCACTTCGCGCCGGCCGGGCTCACCCCGCTGCTGCGCGGGGCGGTGCCGGACAAATCTCGCTCCACCGCGGACGCGAAGCGTCACGTCGGCCGGGCGGAGGTCATCGCGTGGGCGCACCAGCGGCCCGGCGGCGGCCGCGGGTTCGGTTTCACCGGCGCGGACCTGCACCGCAGCTGGACCTACCCGAGCCAGCGCACGCTGGTGCTCAACGGCATCCTCTGGAGCGCCGGCCTGCCCGTGCCCGCCGGCGGGGTGCAGGTCGACCTGGATCCCGCGGCGCTGGAGCGGAATCTCGACGACAAGCCGGCGCCCGCCCCCGCGAAGCGCCCCGCGAAGGCGGCGGCGAAAAAGACCGCGCCCTGAGGCCGCGGTCCGCTCCCCGCCCGTGGGCCCCGTTCCCCGCCGCCGTTTTCTCGCGGGCTCCGTGCTGGCGCTGACCGCGCGGGCGGCTCCCGCGCCGGCGCCCCTGCGGATCGGGCAGATCGGCACCACGCACGCGCACGCGGCGGGCAAGCTCGCCGCGCTCCGGCGTCTCCCGGCGCACTTCGAGGTCGTCGGCGTGGTCGAGCCGGATCCGGCGCGGCGCGCGGCGCTCTCGGACCACGCGGCGTACCGCGGCCTCCCGTGGCTCACGGAGGAAGCGCTGTTCGCGACCCCGGGCCTGCGCGCGGTCGCGGTGGAGACCGTGGTGGAGGACCTCGTGCCGACGGCGCGCCGCTGCGTCGCGGCGGGCCTGCACGTGCACCTCGACAAGCCCGCCGGCCCCTCGCTGCCGGCGTTCCGGGAACTGCTCGCGGCCGCGGGCGCGCGGGGCCTGACGGTGCAGCTCGGCTATATGTTCCGCTACAACCCGGGCTTCGTCTTCCTGCGCCGGGCGGTGCGCGAGGGGTGGCTCGGGGACATTACCGAGATCTCGGGCGGCATCGGCAAGCTGGCCGACGCGGCCGTGCGGCGGGACGCCGGGCGCTTCGCCGGCGGCGGGATGTTCGAGCTCGGGTGCCACCTCGTGGATCAGGTCGTCTCCCTGCTGGGCCCGCCCGCGGCGGTAAGCGGGCATTCCCGCCGGCTGGGGCCGCCGGGCGATCCGTTTGCGGACAACCAGCTCGCGGTCCTCGAGTACCCGCGGGCGCTCGCGACCATCCGGTGCAATCACACCGACCCCTTGGGCAACGAGCGGCGCGGGTTCGCCGTCACCGGCACGCGGGGCACGGCGGAGCTGCGGCCGCTGGAGCCGCCGCGGCTGCGGCTGGGGCTGGCGGAGGCGCGGGAGGGTTACCGGCGGGGCTTCCAGGAGGTGGAGTTGCCGGCCGCGGCCGGGCGTTACGACGGCGAATTCCTGGACCTCGCGGCGGTGATCCGCGGGGAACGATCCCTCGCGTGGGACGCGGCGCACGACCTGGCGGTGCACGCCGCGGTCCTGCGCGCGTCCGGGATGACCTGAACGCGGAATCCTTCCCGCCTCAGTCCAGCGGCTGGGGCTCGAAGTCGGACGGGCTTACCCAGCCGGCCTGCAGCTTCTCGCCGCGCCGGTACCGCTCGTAAAAACCGACGTGCGCCGCGTTGGAGTGCAGGTAGCGGTCGAAGACCTCCCCCTGGCCGAACATCCGCGGGTCGCCCTGCGCCTTCAGCCGCGCGTGCATCTCCTGTTGCAGCGCCGCGCGGCTCGCGGCGCGCGCCGGGTCGGCGGCGAGGTTGCGGACGCAGTCCGGGTCCGTGCGCAGGTCGTAGAGCTCGACCGGCGGGCGCTTCCCGAAGCAGAGGTCCCAGAAGGGATCGCGGCCCGTGCGCCGGCGCGCCTCGAGGATGAAGGTCTTCGTCGCGCCTGCGTCGACGTTCAAGTATCCGGTCTCCGGGTTGCCCGCCGGCCAGCGCGCGGGCTCGAAGTTCTCGAGGTAGAGCAGCCCCGCCTTCACCAGCCCGCGGATGGGGTAGCCGACGTCGTTCGGCCGGCCGATGTCGTGGCGCTCCATCCCGACGAGGGCGAAGTCCCGGCCCGGCACCACCTGCCCGGAGCGGTCGCTCCGGAAGATCGGGTTGAGGCTGACGCCCGCGAACTCCGCCATTCCGGCGCGCTCGCGGGAGAGGCCCGCCACCTCGAGGAAGGTCGGCGCGAGGTCCACGAAGCTCACGTGATCGTCGACCACGCGCCCGCGCCCGGCTATCCCGGCCGGCCAGCGGATCGCCAGCGGGACGTGGTTCGAGAAGGCGTAGGCGGTGCCCTTGCCGCGCGGGAACGGCATCCCGTGATCGGACGTCACGACCACGAGGGTGTTCTCGAGCAGGCCGCGCGCCGCGAGGCTCTCGAGCATCCGGCCGAGGTGGCGGTCGAAGTGCTCCACCTCATAGGCGTAATCGAGCATATCGTTCCGGACGGTCTCGTTATCGGGCCAGAAGGCGGGGACGCGGTCGATGTCCTCGAGGCGGCGGCCGCCCTTGAGCACGCCGGAGCCGAACTCGTAGCCGCGGTGGGGTTCGATTGCGCCGTACCAGAAGGCCCAGGGTTTGCCCGCGGGCGCGGCGGCGAGGAAGTCCTCGAAGTTGGCGGCGTAATCGGCGTTGCCGATTCCGGTGGTCGGCGGCGCCGCCTTGCGCGCGTTGAAGGCCGGGCCGGTCATCTGCCGCGGTTTCCCGGCGGCGTCGCGGGCCACGCCGGGGCCCCAGCCCTTGGTGGTGTGGCCGACGAACCATCCGTTTTCCGCCAGCGCCTCGCCCCAGCCCTTGAACTCCGGCGGGAAGAAGCAGAGGTGGTTCGCCGCCTCCTTCAGCTGCCACGAGTTGCGCCCGGTGAGGATCGCGGCGCGCGACGGCGCGCACTTGGCGTTGGGGGTGTAGGCGTGGCGGAAGAGGAGGCCCTCACGCGCGACGCGGTCGAAGTGCGGCGTGCGCACCCAGGGCGTGCCGTAGGCGCCGGCGTGCGCGCCCCAGTCGTCCGCGATCGCGAACAGAATGTTGGGCGGGGTCGCGGGTGCGGCGCCCCGGAGGTGGGCGGCGAGGGCGAGGACCAGCAGGGGCAGCAGGCGGGCGGGGTTCATCCCCGTACCGTGGCGTGGCGCCGCCGGGTTGTGAACCGAAATTCCGGCGGGGCGCTCAGAACTCGCGGCGCACCCGCATCAGGCCGGAGATGCCCAGCGCGCCGGCACCGTAGACGCGGTCGTCGAAGCCCAGCGCCCGGTGGCCCATCGCCGGCGGGCGGGAATCGAAGACGTTCGTCACGCCCACGGTCACGGAGGTCTTGCGGAAGCCGCGGTAGGTGACGGACGGGCTCACCACCGTGAACACGTTCTCGCCCCAGCCGGCGGCGGTCCAGTTGTCGTTGAAGTACTTCCCGACCACGTCGGCGACCACGCGCGCGCTCCACGCCCGATGGCTCCAGCTGAGGCTGTAGTTGTAGCGCCACTCCACGTCGAAGGCCAGGCCGGTGTTGTCGAAGAACCCGCCGCCCGTGCCCGCGTCGGAGCCCTTCTTGAGCACCTGGCTGGCGGTCGCGTCGAAGGTGAAGGTGCCGAGGCGGGTGTTGCGGAGGCCGTAGCGCAGCCCGTAATCGAGGCCGCGGTAGAGTTGGAAGCCGAGGTTGCCCGAGATGGTGCCGATGCGCGTGATCCGGCCGGGCAGGCCGTCCGCGCCCGTGGGCTCGCGGGTGATCTTGTCCGGGAACAGCCGCCGCCCCTCCGCGCTGAGCAGGTAGGACGCGCCGAGCGAGCTGATCTGGTTGCGGATCTTCACGTCGAAGTAGTCCACGCTGAAGCTCAGGCCTTTCACCGCCGGCACCTCGAAGACGGCGCCGGAGTACTGCACCTTGCCCTCCTCGGGCTTCAGGTCCGGGTTGCCGCCGACCGTGGACGGCATCTGGCGGGCAGCGTCGAGCGGCCGCAGCGGGTCGAGGAAGGCGGTGGTGGTGACGGCGTTGGACTGCGGGGCGTAGAGCTGGCCGAGGTCCGGGGCCTTGAACGATTCCGAATAGGAGCCGCGCAGGAGGACGCCGACGAGGCGGTTGGCGGGCAGGCGGAGCTTGGCGGCGACCTTGGGCTTGGTGGTGGAGCCGAAGTCGCTGTAGCGCTCGTGGCGCAGCGCGAGCTGGACGTCGAGCCAGCGCTGCACCGGGGCGGACAACTCGGCGTAGGTCGAGTGGCTGTCGCGCCCGCCGCGGTACGGGGTGGTGGCGGTGAAACCGATGAAGTTGTTCGGCTCCGGATTGGAGCTCAGGTTGTCGTGGCGGAACTCGTAGCCGGCCGCGACGCCGGGCTCGCCGCCGCCGGTCCACGGCAGGCGCCGCAGCGTGCCGGAGACCGAGGCGTCGAGGCTCAGGCTGTCGATCTTGCCGTCGAGCCCCCGCGAGCGCGTGTAGAGCGAGCGCTCGATGTCCGGGTTCTCCGAGGGGCCGAAGGGGTTCCAGGCGGTGGCGCGCGTGGTGCCGTTGAGGGCCGCCTGCAGGTCAGAGGCCTTGATCAGGTCGGTGTCGCGCGTGGTCTCGTTGCGCCCGTAGCTGACGCCCGTCTCCCAGCTCCAGCCCTTTCCGGCGGTGCCGCGCAGGCCGGCCACGGTCGTGAGCGTGGTGCTGGCGACCTCGCGCTTGGGCTGGTAGCGCCCGCGGAAGACGTAGGGGAAGGAAGTCGCGGTCGGCGTGAGCGAGAGGCCGGTGGGGTTGTAGGGGTTGGTCGCGGGCAGGGTGATGCCGGCGAGCGAGTTGGTGTAGCCGTAGGGCTGCAGGTCGTAGTGCGTGAGGCTGCGGCTGTAGAGGACGTTGGCGAAGCCGGTGACCCAAGGCTGGAAGCGGCGCTGCAGGCTCGCGTAGGCGCCGCCGCTCTCGCTCGAGGGGTAGAGCATCGTGACGTTGGCGAAGTCCTGCCGGTTCTCGTTGGTGAAGGCCGCCGTCGAGGTGCCGACGTACCGGAAGCTGGCCTTCGTCGGGTTGGCCACGCCGTCCGGCCCCTGCACGATGTACAAGCCCGCCGCGGTGCCGAGGCCCGACGCCGTCGCCTGTGCCGCGGTCAGGCTCAGGTAGGACGGATGGTAGATGGTGCTGTTCTGGTTGATGCCCTTCGGCCCGAGGTAGCGGTAGTCCGTGGTGGTGGCGCCGTAGTCCTTGATGAAGCTGGAATTTCGGGCCTGCAGCGTGAACCCGCCCGTGATCTCCCAGCCGTCGCGGGCGAGGCCCGTGAACACGCTCACCGTGCGCCGCAGGGTGTCGTGCCGGAAGGTGTTCGAGAGCGTGACGTCGACCGAGGAGCCCTCGTAGTTCCTCTTCAGGATCAGGTTGAACACGCCGGTGATGGCGTCGGACCCGTAGATCGCGGAGGCGCCGTCCTTCAGGTACTCGACGCGCTCGATCGCGGACGACGGGATGCTGTTGAAATTGAACACCGTCTGCGGCGTGCCGCTGGCGCTGTTGGTGAGCGCGTAGGGGACGGCGCGGCGCCCGTTGACCAGGGAGAGCACGCGGTTGGAGCCGAGGCCGCGGGGGTTGATGGTGGCCGCCCCGGTGATGAAGGCGCCGGTGGTGAACTCGGAGACGCCGGTCGAGTTGTTGTAGGGGAGGCTCTGCATGA
>VHCY01000167.1 GCA_016871595.1 Verrucomicrobiota bacterium | reverse complement strand
CGTGCATCAGGCGGGCCACGGGCCCAAGCCAAGGTCGCAATCATCCCCTCTCCCGCCGGTGCCGCCGCACCCGCACCCCGCCAGGGGCTTCCCAACCCGCGCCCTCGCGCGCACCCTACTCACCCAGGCATTGCTTTAAAAAGAAACCAACCAATCCCCCTTCGGCCTTGACCAAGCCGGCTTCATAGCAGCTGGGGCGCGTCGCCCCGGTCCGGATGGTTCGAATACGTGAGGCGCAGCAATTCCCCGTGATTGTTCCGCCGCGCGCTGCGGTCCGTGGGTCGGTCTGTCCTGCCGGGGCGGCGTGCCCCAGCCACACCAATCCCCGCTACCCCGCTGGCCGCGGCGGCAAGGGGGGTTCGGCCTCGTAACGCGTCGGGTCGGGCAGGCCCGCCTGCGCAAAGGCCTCGCGCCGCTCGACGCACGTCCCGCACCGGCCGCAATGGATCTCCCGCCCCTGGTAACACGACCACGTCCGCCCGAAATCCACACCCAGCCGCCCGCCCAGCGCCGCGATCGCGCCCTTGTCCAGCGCGATGAACGGGCGCAGCAGCGCGATCCCCGCGTACGTGCCCAGCCGCATCGCGTCCCCCATCGCCCGCATAAATTCCTCCCGGCAGTCCGGATAGATCGCGTGGTCGCCCCCGTGGGCCGCGATCACCAGACCCTCCGCGCCCACGCTCTCGGCGAACCCGCACGCCACCGACAGCAGGATCGCGTTGCGGAACGGCACCACGGTCTGCCGCATCGTCGCGTCCGCGTAATGCCCCTCCGGGATCTCCGCCCCGCCCCGCAGCAGCGCCGAGGTGAACAGGCGCGGCAGGAAATCGAGCGCCGCCACCTCGTGCCGCACCCCCAGCAACCGCGCCTGCTCGGCCGCATACGGCAGCTCCCGCGCGTTGTGCTTGGCCCCGTAATCGCAGCTCAGGGCCGCCACCACGGTGTGCTCCCGCACCGCCCAATGCAGCGCCGTCACGCTGTCCATTCCCCCCGAACACAGCACAATCACCTTCATCGCCCCGCTATGGCGGGTCCGCCGCGGCTTGTCGCCACCGGAATGAGCCGCGGCTTGGCATCGCCCTAGTGCCGCGCTTACGGTGCCGCCCGATGCTCCTGTTCCACGACCCGCGCTGCGCCGAGTACGGCTCGTCCCAGCGTCCGGAGCAGCCCGCCCGCGTGCTCCGGTCGGTCGCCCACCTCCGCCGCGCGCAACCCGGCTGGCTCTGGCGGGAACCGGGCGCCGGCACCGCCCCGGACTCCATCCTGCACCTGGCCCACGTCGAATCACTGGTGCGCTCCCTCGAAGCCGGACGGGACTTCGATGCCGACACCCCGTGGTTCCCCCGGATCGGCGAGCACGCGCGTCGCGCCGTCGCCGCCGCGATCGAGGCCGCCGAGCACGCCCTCACCCAAGGGGCCGGCTCCCCGGTCTTCTCGCTGATGCGCCCCCCGGGGCACCACGCGACCGATAACCGCGCGATGGGCTTCTGCTACCTCAACCAGATCGCGGTCGCCGCCCTGGTCGCCCAACGCCGCTTCGGGGCCGCCCGCGTCGCGGTCTGGGACTTCGACGCCCACCACGGCAACGGCACCGAGGCGATTTTGCTCGGCCGCGAGGACCTTTTCTTCGCCTCCGTCCACCAGTTCCCCGGTTATCCCGGCACCGGCACCAAGGACGTGCGCCCCAACGCTCGCAACTGGCCCGTCGCCCCGCACACCCCCCGCCCCGAGCATATGGCGGCCTTGCGGGCTTCGCTGGACGCGGTGCTGGCCTTCCGCCCGGACCTGATCCTCGTCTCCGCCGGCTTCGATGCGTACGCCAAGGATCCGATCACCTCGATGACGCTGGAGCGCGAGGACTTCGCGACCCTCGGGACCTGGCTCGGCGAGACCCGCCGGCCCGCCGCGGCGATCCTCGAGGGCGGATACCACGAGGATCTCCCGTTGTTGATTGAAGCCTTCCTGTCGGCGTGGGATAAGGCCGCCCAGTCCAGATGATTTCCCGTCTCCTGCCGTCTCCCCTGCGCCGTCTGTTCGGTGCCCCTGCCACCCCTCCGACCCCCCGCCCCGCCTCGTACCTGCTGCTCGACCAGCCGGGTTCGCTCGGGCCCCTGCTGACGGCGCTCGGCCGCGTGGACGAGGTCTCCCTCGATACCGAGGCGGACAATATGTACCACTACAAGACGCGGGTCTGCCTGCTGCAGTTCCTCGTCGGGGAGAAAGTCTTCCTCGTGGACGTGCTCGCGCCCGGGCTCTCCCTCACCCCGCTCTGGGAAGCCTTGGCCGACAAGCACCTGGTGATGCACGGCAGCGACTTCGACCTGCGGCTCCTCCACGACCTCTGCCGCTTCCAGCCCCGCAGCCTCTTCGACACGATGCTGGCCGCGCAGCTGCTGGGCCGCGAACGCTTCGGCCTCGCCTCGCTCCTGGAGCAGCACTTCGGCGTGGCCTTGGACAAGGATGGCCAGAAGGCCAACTGGTCCCGGCGCCCCATCACCCGCAAGCTCCTCGATTATGCCGCGCTCGACGTCTGGCACCTGCCGGCGCTGCGGGACATCCTGACCCGCGAGCTGAAGAAACTGGGCCGCCTCGAATGGCTGGAGCAGCAGTGCCGGGCGCAGATTGCGGCCGGCGCCGAGGGGTTTGCCCCGGCGACTGAGCACGACTGGCGCATCGGTCGCAGCGAGCGCCTGCGCGGCCTTGGTCTCACCGTACTCCACGCGATCTGGCACTGGCGGGAACAGCAGGCGCGCCGCCTCGACACCCCGCCGTTCAAGGTCTGCGGCAACGCCCTCCTCCTGAAGATCGCCGAGGCTGCCGAGGCGGGGGAGAGCGGGCCCGCCATTCTGGCGCAGGTCCACCTGGGTAAGCGGCACGAGCGTCTCGTGGGTTCCCTTTCGGCCGCCCTGCAGGCCGGCTTCGAGCGCGACCCGCAGACCCTGCCGCGCCGCCCGGGACGCGATCCGAACCACGTTTCCCTGACCCAGGCGCAGGTTGAGCTGCAGGACCGGATCCGGGCCGACCGGGACCGCATCGCGCAGCAATTGCGGATCGAGGCCACGCTCATTGCCAACCGGGCCCAATTGGGCCGGATTGCGCGGGATCCACACCAGTTGCCCGAATTGCTCCTGCCTTGGCAGGTGGCTTTGCTACGCGATCAGCCCTCGCTCAAGGTGGCCTCCTGAGGCCGCCAATCCTTCGCTTGCGAAACTTCCCCCCGGGAGCCAGCGTCCTTTCCCCGCGCGTTATGAAAAAGCCCCTTACCCTTGCCGCCCTCGCCGCCGCCACCCTGCTGGGTTCCGGCTGCGCCACCCGCACCACCGCCACCGGCGGTAAGGAGACGAATCTCCTCGGCGGGGCCGTCGTGATGGCCAGCGATTCCTTCCAGCCGGTGACGCCCGCCACGGTGAACACCAATACCACGACGCTCGTCGGCAAGAGTGGCCCCTCCGGCCGCAAGGTCTCCCTCTTCTGGGGCCTGCTGACCTTCAACGATTATTGAATCGTCCCGGCTGAGGGTGGCGAAGGAGGAGCATTGGAGTCGTCGGTGCTGACCGGGGCGCGCCGCCCCGGTCCTTCCTGAGCCTTTTGCTTTCCTAGGTTGCCCGGACCCGGACCGCGCGCAGGCTCGCCGGCCGGATGACGCCCCCCAGCGCGAACATCGTGCAACACCTGGACCGGGCCGCCGAGGCCCGGCCGCAGGCCGCCGCACTTAAGGTGCCGCGGGGCCGCACGCGCTCAGGTGACATCGACTACCTCACGCTCTCCTTCGCCGAACTGCGCGCCGAGGTGGCCGCCTGGCGGGCCCGCCTGGAGGCCGCTGGCACCGCCCCCGGCGACCGCACGCTGGTGATGGTGCCGCCCGGCTTGCCGTTGATCGCGGCCGTATTCGCCCTGTTTCACCTCGGCGCGGTCCCGGTGGTGATCGATCCCGGGATGGGCCGCGCCGCCTTCCTCAGCTGCGTCGCCCGCTCCCAGCCCCGGCGCCTCGTGGGCATTCCTCTGGCCCTGCTGCTCAGCCATCTGTTCCGCGGCTCCTTTCGCTCGGTCGGCTCGCGCATCCTCGCCGGGGGCTCCCTGACGGCCCGGCTCACCCGCCCGGGCCCCGCGCCGGCCGCGCCCCGCCCCGCTTGGCCGGCGCAGCCGCAGGATCTGGCGGCCATCCTGTTCACCTCGGGTTCCACCGGCGCGCCCAAGGGCGTCTGCTATGAACACGGGATGTTCGCGGCCCAGGTGAACCTGATCCGGCAGGCCTACCACATCACCCCGGGCGAGATCGACCTGCCGCTGCTCCCGATCTTCGCGCTGTTCAATCCCGCCCTCGGGATGACCACGATCGTGCCGGAACTGGACCCGCGCCGCCCGGCCGCCTTCGCCCCGGAGCGGATTGTCCAGGCGATCCAACAGGAGCAAGTGACCAACTCCTTCGGTTCCCCCACCCTCTGGCGACGGATCGCGCGCCATTGCGACGAACACCAGGTCACCTTGCCCAGCCTGCGGCGGGTCCTGTGCGCCGGCGCCGCGGTGCCTGCGGACCTCTGGGCAGCCGCGCCGCGGTTCCTACCCCACGGACGCCTGCAGAGCCCCTACGGGGCCACGGAGGCCCTCCCGCTGACCAGCATCGCGCAGGACGAGGTCGCGGCCTTGACCACCCCGCCCGCGGGCGGCGCCTGTGTCGGGCGGCCGTTGCCGGGCATCACCGTCCGGGTCATCGCCGCCGCGGAGGGCCCCTTGGCGGCGGACGCGGTGGAACGCCCCCTGCCCCCCGGGGAAGTCGGGGAGATCATCGCGGCCGGGCCGGTCGTCACCAAGGCCTACGACGCCGCGCCGGAGGCCGCCGCGCGGGCCAAGATCGTCGTGGGGGACCGCACCTGGCACCGCTTGGGGGATTGCGGGTATCTGGACGCCGAGGGTCGCCTCTGGTTCTGCGGCCGTCAGGTGGAGCGCGTCGAGACCGCGACGGGAACCCTCTTTCCGGAGCCATGCGAGCAGGTGTTCCGCCGTCACCCGGCCGTGGCCCGCTGTGCCTTGGTTGGCCTTGGGGAACGCCCCCGGCAGCGGCCCGCCTTGGTCGTGGAGGCGAGCCTGGGGGCCGCCGCGGCGGAGGCGTTGGCTGGGGAACTTCGGACCTTGGCGGCCGCGCATCCGGGGACCCGGGAGATTCGGACCTTCCTGTTCCATCCGCGCTTTCCGGTGGATGTGCGCCACAATGCCAAGATCCACCGCCTCGCCCTCGCCCGCTGGGCGGCTACGGCCCGGAGTTATCCTGCCGCGGAGGCGGTCGCCTGAACGATGACGGTAACCCTGCCCTCTTCGCCCACGGGTCCGGTGCTGGTCACTGGCGGCACTGGCTTTCTGGGACGTAAGCTGGTGCTGCGGCTGCACGCGGCGGGACGCCCGGTGCGGGTGCTGGCCCGGCGGCCTGATCCGGGGTTGGCGGCCTTGGGGGTGCCCGTCCTCACGGCCTCGTTGCACGAGGCGGCGGGCCTGGCGGCGGCGTGCAAGGGCGTGGAAACGGTGTTTCACGTGGCGGCGCGGGTGGGCGTATGGGGGCCGGCGGCGGAATTTCACCGCACCAATGTCGAGGGCACGCGGGTGCTGCTGGCGGCGTGCCGGGCGCAGGGGGTGGCGCGATTGGTCCACACCAGCAGCCCGAGCGTCGTCTACAACGGGCGCGATCTGGCCGGGGCGGATGAGTCGCTGCCGCTGACGACGGCCTGTCCGAGTCCCTATCCCCTGACCAAGGCCGCGGCGGAGCGCTTGGTACGGGAGGCGCACGGGGCGGCGCTGCGGACCGTGGCGCTGCGGCCGCATCTGATCTGGGGCGAGGGCGACCCGCACCTGGTCCCGCGGGTGCTCCAGCGGGCCCGGGCGGGGCGGCTGCGGATCGTCGGCTCCGGCCGCAACCGGGTGGATATGGTCCACGTGGACAACGCGGTGGACGCGCACCTGTTGGCCGAGGCGGCCCTGGCCG
>VHCY01000166.1 GCA_016871595.1 Verrucomicrobiota bacterium | reverse complement strand
GCCGGCCAGCCCGCCCCGGTCCCCGTCCCCACGCTCCCGCGCTCCGCGAAGCCGCGGCTGCCGGGCAGCCCGGATCCACCCTAACCCCTTGGCTTTGAGCCGATAATCCCTGGCTCCCCCGTTCAGCGCTGGAACCTTTTTCCAACCTTTATCCTTCGGTGATCCTTCGGTGATCCTTCAGTTTTATCAACATTTTAGCTCTATTCACCTAGGTGCGACCGAAGGATTACCGAAGAATCACCGAAGGATCTAGCTACGAGGATCGAAGGGAAAGGCCACGCAAGCGCCACCAGGCGGATGGCCAGCCAGCGCGCCGGGGAGGAAGGCGCGGACGGGTTCCGGGTGGCGTCTATGGACGCCACGCACAGCTCCGATCCGCCGATCAACCCTTTAAGCCTTTTGCGGCTCCCCTCCGTTGCCGGAGCGATTCGTGCGGTATGGGACCCGTATCGCTTCGCCCGGGGCGGCGCGCCCACCTTCGCTAAAGCTACGGCGGGCGGGCCCCCGGCTACATCGAACCGCGGCCGGTCCAGTCTGCCGTTCATTCCGGACTCAAGCGGCTTGGTGTGGCTGGGGCGCGTCGCCCCGGTGATGGCGGACGAATAGCATTTCCGCACAGCCATCCGCTCTCCGGATCCCGTCCCCGGCGCCTATGGGCGCCACGCCCAGCTCCGATCCGCCGATCGACCCTCTGAGCCTTTTGCGGCCATCGCCTCCGGTCTTTTCGAGGTTTTCAGGCGACCGCGGCGGATCGCACCGCCGCATCCGAAAACTGGATGCTCACCCGCGCGCCGCCGGCCGGGGAACGCGCGGTCCGCAGGCGCCAGCCCTGCGTCTCGCACAGCCGGCGGGCCAGCGCGAGTCCCAGCCCGTAACCCCGCGGCCGCACCTCCTCGCCGGCATCCGGGAAACCCGGGCCCTCATCGTCGACCGTGAGGGTGGCGTCCTCCGACCAGGCCACCGTGACCCCGCCCTCGGGCGCGTGCTGGAGGGCGTTGCCCACCAGGTTATGCACCAGCATCAGGAGAACCTCGCGATCGGCCAGGACGCGCGAGTCCGGCGGAATCGCGACCGTGAGGATCCGCGCCGGATCCGGCCGGATGGCCCGTTGATCCTCGATCGCCTCCTCCGCAACCGCGCGCAGGGGCACCCACCGCACCTCGGCCCGTTCCCGACCCTCCCGCGCCAGCACGAGGAAGAACTGCACCAGCCGCTCGGCCCGCTGCACGGCCCGCGTCATCCGGGCCAGCGCCCGCGCCCGGCCCTCCGGCTCCTCCACCACCTCCGGAAGCAACACCGTCGCCGCCTTGAGGACCGCCAGGGGCGTGCGCAACTCGTGGCTGCACTCGGAAAGGAACTGCCGCTCCCTCACCAACGAGTCGGCCACCCGCTGCCGGGACTCATCCAGCGCCCGCGCCAGGAACCCCACCTCGTCTGCCGCGCATCCCTCCGCCAAAGGGCGCGCCGCCCCTTCCGCGAGGCCGGCGGTCGCCTGCACCCGGGCCGCCAGCGCAACCACCGGCCGAACCGTCCAGCGGACGATCAGCGCGCTCACCAGGAACGCCAGCAGCCCGACGGCGAGGGATACCGCCAGAATGCCCGCGCCGATGCGCTTGCTGCGCGCCTCCGTGAATTCGAGGGACGACAAGTCGGCCAGCCACCAACCGGCACCGGACCGGTCGCGCAGCAGGCGGTACTCCCGCTCCCGATCCGGGGCGAGCCAGACGCGCCAGCGATCCGCGAAGCCCCCGACGAGGACAAAGGCGGCACCGTCCGCGGAGGCGAACAGCTCGTGCGGACCAGGCCCCTCGGGCCCCGCAGCCAGTCCTACCCTCCGCCGCAGGGCGGCCTCGTCCTCCAGATGGGTCAGCCAGGGCGGCCGGGCGGGGGTGTGCGCCGCGTCTTCCTGAGCCTCGACCGCCTCGCTCAACCGGGTTTCCAGGATCGCGTCCTCGGCCTCGAGGACGAGCAGCCAGCCCGCCGTGGCCATCACGGTGAACCCGCCGATCGCGGCCAGCGTCACGACGAGCAGGATCCGGGAGCGCAGGCGCCGCGGGACCGCAGGGGAAGCGGCGGGCGGGCGGTTCACGGCGTGCCCTCGCCCGACCGGATCTGGTAACCGATGCCCCGGTGCGTCCGGAGCAGCGCGGCGCCGCCCGCCGCATCGAGGGCGGAACGCAACGCGAACACGTGGGACCGCAGGGCGTCACTCCCCGGCGGCTCATCCCCCCAGAGTTCGCGCTCCAGTTCCGCGCGGGGGACGACCGCGGGGGAGCGGCGCAGCAGGATCTCCAGGATGGAGAATCCCATCCGGGTCAGCTCGACGGGGTGGCCGGCGTGCCGGACCTCGCGCGTGGCGGGATCCAGCTCGAGGCCCGCACAGCGCAGGGTCCCGCCCCCCGCGGCGGTCCCCGCGCGGCGGACCAGGGCGGTCAACCGGGCCTCCAGCTCGGCCGGGGCGAACGGTTTCACGAGGTAATCGTCCACGCCGGCCGCAAAGCCCTCGAGCCGTTCCGGCAGGCTGTCGGCGGCGGTGAGCATCAGAATGGGGATGGCGGCCAACGGACCGGAACGCAGCGTGCGACAGACGGCCAGGCCATCCATTCCCGGCATCATCCGATCGAGGATGATCACCGTGGGACGGTCCGCCGCGGCCAGCCGCAGGGCGAGGGCACCGTGGCGCGCGTGCGCGACCTGCCAGCCGCGGCGGGCGAGGAAGTCGCCGATGCTCTCCGCGAGGTCGAGATCATCCTCGACGAGCAGCAGGCGTTGGCCGGACGAACCCATCCCTCCAGCAAACCCACGCCGGTCAGAAAGACCAGCGCAGGCCGGCCAGCAGCCCCCAGGCGTCGTAGGCGATGCGCAACCGGCGACCGCCCGGACCCTGCAGTTCCCGTTCTCCCGCCGCGACCGCGCGGCCCTCGAGGAAGAGCTCCGCCCGGAGCGCGAGCGGCCGCTTCAAGCCTAGGCTCCATTGCCAGGCCGTAAACGATCCGGACTCGAAGCCACCGCCATCGGGGCCTTGCAGATCGAGATCAAGTTCCTGAATCAATCCGAAGCCCAGACCCGCGTACGGCTCGATCCCCAGCCACGAGAAACGCGGGCCCGGGGCGTAAGTCGCGCTGAGGAAGAGGCTGTTCGAGGCGACGTCTCCGCGCGTGAAACGGCGGTCCCCCGCGTCGAGGGAGCCGAGTTCGTTCTTCCGGTAAAACCATTCCCCCGCGACCGTCCAGTTCGCGCCGAAGCGACGGCCGACCGCCCCGCGCAGGAAGGGACCGTCCTTGAAGTCGCCTTCATAGGTGCGACCGCCGAGGGTCACGTCCCCGGCCGGGATCACGCTGAGACCGGCGGAAAACTCGGCGAACCACGGGGACGGAGCGGCGGCGGGTACCGGGTCCGTGGTCGCGGCCGCGTGGAGCGGCAAGGTCGCGAGGAGAAGGACGGCCAAGCCAAGCCCGGACGGCAGTTGCCGGTCGCGGGCGGAACGGTGGTGGAGGGAGGGCATCGTGGATCTCCGCCCGCTGCCGGAGAACCCTCGAAGGAGGGCCCGAAGAAAGGATTGATGGTGCTGGACCCGGCAGGGAGAGGAGGCCGGCAAGCTACCTGGCGTCGCGTGAAGGGAGCGTGAAGACAGCGTCGGAAATGCGTGAGATTCAGGGGGAGGACGGGCTTGGCGCGGTGGAGCCAGCACCCCCGCGATTCCCATCCCGATCCGACCCGGGAGCTTCACCGTCGATCCCGGGATCTGCCGGCTAGTCGCGTTACCCAGGGGCGTTCATCCGGGCAACCGCCTCCTTGCGCCCCGACTCGATGGGGATGAGGTCCACGAACCCGCTGAGTTCGAAAACCTCGCGTACAAACCCCTGCACCCCGCACAGCACGAAGGCCCCCTGCTGCTCGCGCGATTTCCGGGCCTGCACCAGCAACAACCGCAGGCCAGTGCTCGTTAACGACTGCAACTCGGTGAGCTCCAAGATGACCTGGTGGCCCAGCGCCTCGGTCAGCGGCACCAACTGCGCGCTCAGCGCCTCGACGCTGCGGGAATCGAGGCGGCCGCGTAGTTGCAGCAGATGGATCGAGCCGATGCGCGAATGAAAAATGTCCATCTCAGGCCCCCGCGTCAGGATTCAAAACGCAGGGTGAGCTGATGGCGCTGGCCATCGTCCTCACTCGACTGCAGGAGGCGATCGACAGAGCGCCGCACCAGATGTCCCGCCAGCCGGGCCGCCTGGTGATCCTCATCCGGATCCAGTCCGGTGACCGGCCGTCGCTCCGGGCAGTCGAGCACCGGACCGCGATAGTTGAGGACGATGTCCAAGGTATCCTCGTCGAACTGGAGGCGGGCCTGGATCGCCTCGCGCCGGATGCCCAGCAGCCCGAGCGCCTCGACGGCCTCGCCGGTGACGCGGGCGGCGCGGGAGATGAGTTCGCGTTGGGCCCCCCATTCCCGGCCCACCCGCAGGAAAAAGGCCGACAGGGCCTCGAAATCGAACGGATCCACGGTGGCGGGCAGGGGGGCCCGGTTGGCGATGCCCAGGCGCAGGAGCAGGGACAGCCCGATGGCGGCCAAGGCCGACATCGTCAGGCTGGACTCGTAGAGGGGTTGCAGGGGGGTGGGCAGGCCCTCCTTGAGGCCGGGAAGCACCAGTGGCATCAGTCCGATGACCAGCGAGAGGCCCACGGTGATCATCCGACGGTCGCTGAGCAGTCGGGATTGGGCAAGCTGCATTCCGCTGACGATGAGGTAGCAGGCGAAATAAGCCAGAAGGGCACCGACGACCGGACGCGGGATCAGCGACAGCAGTTCGATGAGCTTGGGCATAAACGCGGCCCCGCCGAGCAGGGCCGCCGTGCAGGGGGCAATGATGCGGGCGGCGGCTCCGGTCGAGAAGATCAGCCCGACGTGGGAGGACGAGAGCCCGACCGGCATCCCGGAGAGGAGTCCCGCCACGCCATCCCCCACCGCGTTGGCCTGCACGCTGCCGGTGCCCTGCCGGAAATCGATGCGCCGCCACTGGGGATCCACGAGCCGCTGGATCCCGACCTGCGCCGCAAGGTTATCGATGCTGGCGATGAGGGCGAGCAGGATGGCGATGGGGACCAGCGAGGCATCGAAGGCCAGCTCCGTCCCGTGCAGGTGCGGCAGGCCGAACCACGGCAGGCGCTGGAGCTCCGCGAGCTCCTCCGCCGGCACCAAACCCAAGGCCGCTCCCGCTCCGGTGCCCACGAGCAGCCCGAAGCCCACGGCGACCAACCGCCAGCGCCCCCCGGCGAACAGGGTGGCCCCGATGACGCTGGCAAGCGTGAGCCCCGCGACGAGGAGGTGCAGCGGGTCGAGGGAGGTGGCCGCAGCCGCGCGGGTCGTTGGCGCGAGCTGGGTCAGCGCCTTGGCCCCGATCGCGAGCCCCAGCCCAATGATCACGACGCCGCAGACCTCGATGGGGAAACAGGCCTTCAGCCGCGGCAGCAGGCGGGCGAGGATCACCTCCGCGACGGCCAGCACGCACGCGAACCCGGCGATCAGCGGCATCCCGCCCATTTCGCCGACGTACACGAGGGCAGGTAGCATCACCGGCGTCGGAATCAGGATTCCCAGTTGCCCGGTGCCCCACGGGGGCCGCAGGACCTGGAACAGGGTGCCCACTGCGCAACTGAAGAGGGTAGCCGCCAACAGGGACCCCGTTTCCGCGGGCGAAAGTCCGATCGCCTGCGCTAGGGCGACCGGGTACACCATAAACACCAGCACGAGGGCGGCGTGCTGGAGCGCCAGCACGGCCAGCGCACCGGCGGGCGGCCGGTCGTTGGTCCGATAGAGGAGCTCTTCGGAGTCTTGCAAGGGAAGATGTCCGCGCCCTCCGGTCAGGATCGGAACTCCACCTCGTCCCGCAGGCTGCCTTCCGCGTCGAAGGTCCACGCCCGCGGAGGGCCGGTGAACTCGAGGCCCGCCCTCCCCTCCACCTCCGGCCACAACGCCGCGGAGACCTCCAACTGGGGCACCGA
>VHCY01000165.1 GCA_016871595.1 Verrucomicrobiota bacterium | reverse complement strand
CCTCGAGCTTGGCGAAGGAGATCCAGCGGCGGTCGAACTCCATCCGCATGATGATCTGCGACAACCCCTCCTCGACCCACGCCGGCAGCCGCGGCTCGCTGCTGCTGAGCAGGTAGCGCACGTACTCACGGTACAGCTGCTTGTCGTGGTCGACCGAGACCATCCCCGAGTCCGTGCCCGTCGCCGCGTCGTTCAGGCCGTCGACGTTCAGGACGTTCAGCGTCGTGGCCTGGAGGTCGATGACGATCGCGGTCTGCGCCCCCTGCTTCAGGAAGACGCTGGCGAAGCCCGCGTCGGGCACGTAGCGGCCCGCGGGGATGAAGTCCTGGAACTTGCCCCGCTTCGCGCAGAGGATCAGCGACGTGGTCTGCGGGTGGCGCCCGGGCTGGGGCCAGACGTGGCCGAGCGCCTGCCGGAACATCGCGAAATCCCGCAGCAGCCGCTGCGTCGCGCGGTCCGACGCGTTGCTCAGGATCTCAAAGCCGGGGATCGCCGCGTGGCGCCACGCCTCCGGGGGCGGCAGCTCGCGGTTGTCGGTCACCACGAACCGCGGCAGCTCGACGACCGGTTCCGCGGCGGGGGCGGGTTCCGCGGCGGCCAGGCGGCCGGCCAGCGCCAGTAGGGCGGCGAGGGGCAGTCTCATACGGGAGGAGACGAACGCCGCGGGCCGAAGTTGCCCAGCCCAAAGCGGGGCCGGCATCAGGGGACCGAGCGGCCCACCTCCCCGCACGGCCTGTCAGGCGAAATTGAGGTTGTTCGCCAGGCCCTGCTCGCCGGCGGCGGCCAGCAGCGCGAGCAGCCGGGAGGCCTCGGCCTGGTGGGTGCGGCGGCGGAACAGCTGGATCACGCCGGGATGGGCCGGGGTCGCCGCGGCCAGCGCGAGGTAGTCGGCCCGATTGCAGCTGATGACGACGCGACCCTGCCCGCAGGCATACGCCCAGACCTCCACGTCGGGCCGATCGGGCGCGAGCACCTCCCGCAACTTCACGACGTCGTGGCCGCTCACCCGCAGGACCCGGGCCACATCGGTGGCCACGTCGTGGTCGCAGAGGAACCTCACCGGGCGTCAGGCGCCAGCTGCTCGGCGACCAGCAGATCCACCTCGCCGCGATGGTCCTCGTAATAGGCCAGGCACTCGTAGACGTGCGCCCGGGTCACGTTGGGAAAACTCCAGCCGGCCCTCGCGCTGCTCACGCTCGAGGGCCTTCCACTCGCGGTAGCCCTCGACCGCGGCGCGCTCCGCCCCAGTCCACGCAGACTCCGGCTTCACCACGAGGGAGGAGGCGATCTTGTCGGCGGTGACGTTCCCGAAGTTGAGGAAGAACTGGTACAGTTTCCCCAGCCCGCGCCCCGCGAGGAAGAAGCCCTCCTCCGACCGCGCGGCGCGCGACGCCCGGTAGCCCAGGTAGAGGACCGCGAGCAGGTACGCGGCGATGATCGCCACGTCGAGGACGTGCAGGGAGCCAAGGAGCATCGGGGGGTGGCGGCGGGGGACCGCGGGGCGGGCCGGGAGGCGAGGCCGCCGCGGGACCTGCCGCAACAAGAACCACGTTGCCATCGCGGGCGACGGCCGGAGTTTGCGGACAGTCCGACGATGTCCCCCGTCACCCCCACCCTGCGCACGCTCGCGAAGGAGCTCGGCCTCTCGCGCACCACCGTCTCCGACGCCCTGCGCGGATGCTCGCGCGTGGATCCCCGGACCGCCGAGCGGGTGCGGCGCGCGGCGCCTGCTCCACGCCCGGGGCTACCGCCGGCCCGGGCTTTACCTCCAGCGCCGGCAGGACGAGCGCCTGCAGTTCCGTTGGAGTTCCGCCTTCCGGGCCTTCCAGGACTCGCTGCCCAAGGCGGACCGCACCCGCCCGCTGGTGGTCGAGGCTTACGCGCAACCGGCCTTCACCGCCTGGTTCCGCCGCGAGCGGCCGGACGTCGTGCTCAGCCACCACACGCCGTCGATCAGCTGGATGGAGGCGGCCGGCGCCCGCCGGCCCAAGACCCACGGCTTCGCCTGCCTGAACCTCGCTGTGGCCGCCCGGCCCTGCGCCGGCCTCGACCTGCAACCCCGGCTCCTTGGCGTCCGCGCCGCCGAACTGCTCATCGCCCAGCTGCAGCGCAACGAGACCGGCATCCCGGCGTGGCCCTCGACCACGATGATCTCGGCCCGCTGGTCCGAAGGCCCGACCCTGCGCGCGTCCGCCGGCTGAGCCGGGACATTTTGCGGCTGGCGCCCCGCCGGCCCGGCCGCCTCTCTGGAGCCCGATGGCCGTCCCTTCCCGCCGCGCCCGCATCTACTCCGGCACCGCCCGCAACCTCGCCCGCCTCGCGGGCGTGCTGCGCCGCGGCGGACTCGTCGCGGTGCCGACCGAGACCGTTTACGGCCTCGCGGCGGACGCCCTTAACGCACGGGCCTGCGCTCGCATCTACCGCGCGAAGGGCCGGCCCACGACGGACCCGCTGATCGTCCACCTCGCCGCCGCGGACGAACTGGAGACGGTGGCCGAGGGCAACCCCGCCGCGCGCCGGCTCGCGGCGACCTTCTGGCCCGGCCCCCTCACGCTCGTGCTCCCACGGCGCGCCACCGTGCCCGCGCTCGTCTCCGCCGGACTCCCCAGTGTCGCCGTGCGCGTGCCCGCCCACCCGCTCCTCCGCCGGCTCCTGCGCCTCACCGGGCGTCCCCTCGCGGCGCCCAGCGCGAATCCGTTCGGCTACGTCAGCCCCACGACCGCGGAGCACGTCCGCGCCGGCCTCGGCACGCGGATCGGACACATCCTCGAGGGCGGTCCCTGCGCGGTCGGCGTCGAATCCACCATCGTCGACCTGCGCGACCCGGCGCGGCCCGCGCTGCTGCGCCCCGGGGCGATCTCCCGCGCGCAACTGGAACAGGTGCTCGGGGTGCGGGTGGCGGACGGCCGCCCGGTGGGCAGCGCGCGCCGGGCCCAGATCGCGCCGGGCCAGCTGGCCCGGCATTACAGTCCCCGCACCCCGGCGACGCTGCACCCGCGCCTCGATCCCGCCACCGCCGCCACGGGTCCGGCGGACGAGGCGTGGCTCTTCCTGGCCCGCCCGCCGGGCCGGGCCCGGCCGAACGTCCGCTGGCTCGACGCCCGCGGCGACCTGCGGGGCGCGGCCAGGAGGCTGTTCGCGTGCCTGCGCGAGCTGGACGCGGCCGGCTACCGGCACCTTCACCTCGAGGCGGCACCGGGAGAGGACGGCTTCGCGCTGGCGATCAACGACCGGCTCCGCCGGGCCGCCGCCCGCTGAAGTGCGGGGTGCCGCCCGGCCTCAATCCACCCGCCGGCACGGCAGCAGGGCGGCGTCCTGCATCCCGTGGATGATCTTCTTGTCCGCCGGGCAGAAGGTCGCGAGCGCACCCGTGAGCCGGGTCGCGCCGGCCTCGACGGTGTAGTAGGGGCAGAGCCGGAGCCGTCCCGACTGCGGGCGAGCGTCGGCGGCGGTGGTGGCGTCTGGCAGGTAGACCGGATGTTCCAACAGGCGCGGCTTACGGAACACTTGGAGCACGCGGGGATGGTGCGAAGCCTCCGCGAGGGCCTGCTCGAGGGCGGCCTGCCAGGCTTCGCGCGGGACATCGCTGCCGAGGGTGACGCCGCGCGCTCCCCACGCGGACTCGTGGAAGCCGCTGATCTTGAGGATCAGATCCCTTTCCTTCTGCGAGGCGGTGGCCAGTTCTCGCCAGTCGTGGAGGGGGCGTCCGCCGACCAGCGGGCCATCGAGCACCGCGCCGGGTGGCAGGGGGGCCGGGTCCACGATCCACGTGGGCGGGATCAGCGCGGAGAGGATCCGCCGCGCGCCGGCGGGTAGCGCCTCGGCCCAGAAGTCCCGCAGCCGGGGGTGGTGGAACAGCGCAAGCGAAAGCTTCTCCTCCTGGAAGGCGCGCAGCGGGGGGGCGACCGCCACCTCGCCCGCCGCCCACGCGTCGAGGATGAAGCGGTGTGCCGGGATGTTCGGCAGGTCGAAGAGCTCGAAGAACCGATAGACGACGTCGATCCGCTCGGGGTTACCGTCGACCGCCAGGCAGAGGGTCGAGCCCAGCGGGAAAAGTTCCTCGGGCCGCACGCAGTGCACCCGCCGGCCCTGCAGTTGCAGTTGCTGCGCCAGCCACTCCATCTCCGGCCGGTAGGTCGCGGCCTCCGCGCTGACCACCAGCGCGATGACCGGGTTGCGCACCGCGGGCCGCAGCGCCGCGAGGGCGGCGTGGAAACGCGTCACCAGCGCGTCCCCCGCGCCGAGGATCCCCCCCGTGCCGGCGTACAGGCGGTTGAGGAAGGCGGTGAGCCCCACCCCGCCCGGGACGGAGTCGAGCTCGGTGAGGGCCCATCCCTCCGCCGTCAGCAGCAGGTCGGGGCGCAGCAGGGTCGGCAGGGCGCCGCGGTTGGCGGGGTGCCGGCCGTGGGCGACGAGCTCCGGCGGCTTGCCCCGGTCGAGATAGTCCGCGACCCACGGCGCCACCAGCGGACGGTTGCGCAGCAGGTTGCGGCCCGCCGCGGAACGCAGGTAGAGCGTCTCGAGCGCCACGTGGAACTCGAGGCACGCCGCGCCGATCGCCTCCAGTTCGGCGATCTGGGCGCCCGTCAGGGGCCAGGCCTGGGGCGACAGGCGCCACGTCTTGGCCTCGAAGAGGCTCTGCGTGGCGAAGGCGCCGCGGAGTTCCGCCGGGGACATCGGCATCGCCGGGAGGGGGAGGACGGGGTGAGCCGGCGCGGGCCGGGCTCACTCGTCGTCCATCTGGATCTCCTTGTTGCGGTGCCGCGGGCAGCCGGCGCGGAGCCAGGCGTTGATGAACCGGTCGAGGTCGCCGTCGAGCACGCCCTGCGTGTCGCTGGTGCTCACGCCGGTGCGCAGGTCCTTGACCATCTGGTACGGCTGCAGGACGTAGCTGCGGATCTGGCTGCCCCAGCCGATCTCGCCCTTCTCGCCGTAGAACTTGTCCATCTCCGCGCGCTGCTCGTCCTGGCGCTTCTCGTAGAGCCGCGCCTTCAGGACGTTCATCGCGCTGGCCCGGTTCTTGATCTGGGAGCGCTCGTTCTGGCAGACCACGACGATGCCGGAGGGCAGGTGCGTGATGCGCACGGCGGAGTCGGTGGTGTTGACGCCCTGGCCGCCCTTGCCGGAGGAGCGGTAGACGTCGACCCGGATCTCCGCGTCGGGGACCTCGATGTTGATCTCCTCGTTGATCTCCGCGATCACGTCGACCGCGCAAAACGAGGTGTGACGGCGCTTGTTGGCGTCGAACGGGCTGATGCGGACGAGGCGGTGGACGCCGCGCTCGGCCTTGACGTAGCCGTAGGCGTTCTCGCCCTTCACCAACACGGTGGCGCGGCTGATCCCGGCCTGGTCGCCGGGCTGGACGTCCTGCAGCTCCACGGTGAAGCCGCGGCGTTCCGCCCAGCGGTTGTACATCCGGAAAAGGATGTCGGCCCAGTCGTTGGACTCCGTGCCGCCGGCGCCGGACTGGATCGAGAGGATGGCGTTGTTGCGGTCGAACTGGCCGGTGAGGAAGGCCCCGATCTCGATCGCGTCGAGCTCGCGCACCATCGCGGTGACCTGGTCGCTGAGCTCCGCGGCGTACATCTCCTGCTCCGCGCCGGAGGCGGCCTCGACCAGTTCCACCATCACGCCGACATCGTCGACCTTCCTGCGGAAGGCGACCACGGGGAGCACGGCCTTCTTCAGGCCGTTGAGCTTGGCGATGTGGCGCTGGGCGCGATCGCTGTGGTCCCAGAAGCTGGGCGCGCCCATCTCGGCCTCCATCGCCTCGATCTCGCGCAGTTTCTGTTCGCCGTCAAAGAAACCTCCACAGGTGGCCGGCGCGCTTCTTGATGTTCTCGATGTGGTTGAAGGTCTCGGGGGGGATCATACGGGCGAGGAGGCAGGCAACCGCGCCGGGCGGAAAGCACAAGCGCGCATTCCGCCCGGCCGCGCCGCCGCTCAGGCCCGCGGTCCGCCCTGGGCGAGGTGGCGCGCGCGCAGGCGCAGGCCATTCAGCCGGATGAACCCGGTCGCGTCACTCTGGTTGTACCAGCTCTTGACGCCCTCCATCGAGGC